>DATKNA010000350.1:0-3671 GCA_035541595.1 Kineosporiaceae bacterium
CGCTGCTGGACGCGTTCACCCTGCGGCGCCGGCTGCGCCGCGGCGAGCCCGGAGCCGACCTCACCGGCGTGCGCGTCGCGATCGCGGGCGACGTCCTGCACAGCCGGGTGGCGCGGTCCAACCTGCTCCTGCTGCACCGGCTCGGCGCCGAGGTCGTGCTCGTCGCCCCGCCGACGTTGCTGCCGGTGGGCGTCGAGGCCTGGCCGTGCACGACGTCGTTCGACCTCGACGCCGTGCTGCGCGGCGAGCTCGGCGACCTCGACGCCGTGATGATGCTGCGCGTCCAGGCCGAGCGGATGAACGCCGCGTACTTCCCGAGCGCCCGGGAGTACTCCCGGCGCTACGGCCTCGACGCGCGTCGGCTGACACTGCTGCCGCCGCACGCCGTGGTCATGCACCCCGGCCCGATGAACCGCGGTCTCGAGATCTCGGCGGACGCCGCCGACTCGGCCCGCTCGACCGTGGTCGAGCAGGTCGCCAACGGCGTCTCGGTCCGGATGGCGGTCCTCTACCTCCTGCTCGCCGGCGCCCCGGACGACGACCGCGCCGCCCACGCCGCCAGGGACGCCGACCACGAGCCACTCCCGGCGACCAGAGGGGAGAGCGTGTGAGCACCCCGACGTTCCTCCTGCGCGGCGTGCGCCCGCTCGGCGGCCCGCGCCGCGACCTGCTCCTGCGCGGCGGGATCGTCGCCGAGGTCGCCTCCCCGGGCGACCGGCTCCACGCCCCGGGGGCCCGCGTGATCGACGGCGACGGGCTGGTGGCCCTGCCCGGCCTCGTCGACCTGCACACCCACCTGCGCGAACCCGGCCGTGAGGACGCCGAAACCGTCGAGTCCGGCACCCGCGCCGCGGCGCTCGGCGGGTTCACGGCCGTCCACGCGATGGCCAACACCGATCCGGTCGCCGACACCGCCGGTGTCGTGGAACAGGTCTGGCGGCTGGGCCGCCGGGCGGGCTGGGTCGAGGTGCGGCCGGTCGGGGCCGTGACGCTGGGCCTGCGCGGCGAGCGGCTGGCCGAGCTCGGCGCGATGGCCGAGTCGGCGGCCGGCGTCCGAGTCTTCTCGGACGACGGGCGGTGCGTCACGGACGCCGTCCTCATGCGCCGCGCCCTGGAGTACGTCAAGGCCTTCGACGGTGTCGTCGCGCAGCACGCCCAGGAGCCCCGGCTCACGGAGAACGCGCAGATGCACGAGGGCGAGGTGTCCGCAGTCGTCGGCCTGACCGGCTGGCCCGCCGTCGCCGAGGAGGCGGTCGTCGCCCGCGACGTGCTCCTCGCCGGGCACGTCGGCTCACGCGTGCACGTGTGTCACGTGTCCACCGCGGGCTCGGTCGAGATCGTGCGGTGGGCCAAGAGCCGCGGCGTCCGCGTCACGGCCGAGGTGACGCCGCACCACCTCCTGCTCACGGACGAGGAGGTGCGCACCTACGACCCGGTGTTCAAGGTGAACCCCCCGCTGCGGACGGCGGGGGATGTGCGTGCCCTGCGCGCCGCCCTCGCCGACGGCACGATCGACGTCGTGGCGACCGATCACGCGCCGCACCCGCTCGAGGACAAGGACTGCGAGTGGGGCGCGGCGGCCACGGGCATGACCGGACTGGAGACGGCACTGTCGGTCGTGCAGGCCACCATGGTCGACACCGGCCTGCTCGACTGGGCGGGGGTCGCGCAGCGGATGTCGACGGCGCCCGCGGCGATCGGCCGGGTGGCCGGTCAAGGAGGTTCGGTGCAGCCGGGCTCGCCGGCCAACGTCGTGCTGGTCGATCCGGGCGCCCGGCGGGTCGTCGATCCGGAGTCGATGGCGACCATGGGCCGCAACAGCCCGTTCCGGGGTCGGGAGCTGCCGGGTCGCGTCGTCGCGACGTTCTTCCGGGGCCATGCCACGGTGTGGGACGGCGTGCTCGCCGGTCCGGCCGGTGCACCTGCGCGACCGGGTGACGACGAGGAGGCCGCCGGCACGCGCGGCGCGCTGCAGACCGTCGGGGTTCGGTCATGACCCGGGCGCTCGCCGTGGGCGTGCTCGCCGTCCTGGTGATCCTGGTCTGGCTGGCCATGCTCGCGGGGTGGCGGCACAGGGCGGCCCGGCAGACGCGCCTTCTCGGGCTGGCGACGCTGCCGGCGGCGCCCACCGAGCCGGGGGCGCCGCTGACCGAGGACACCTCCGGTGTGTACGTCTCGACCACGACGGCAGGGAACTGGCTCGACCGGATCACCGCGTACGGGCTCGGGGCCCGCAGTACTGCCACGATGGGCGTGACGACGTCGGGTGTCAGCTGGCTGCGCCAGGGTGCGCCCGACGTCTTCGCCCCGGCCGCCTCGGTCGTGGGGGCGCGCCGCTGCGACGGCATCGCGGGCAAGGTCGTGCCGCCGGGCGGGATCGTCGTCGTCACCTGGCGGCTCGGCGCCACCCGGGTCGACACCGGGTTCCGGCCCGGGACGCCGGCCGAGGCCGACCGGCTGGTCGCCGCGGTCGGGCGGCTGGCGGCGGCCGCGGCGACGGGAGGTGCGGCGTGAGTGCGGCACCCGCGATGCTCGTGCTCGAGGACGGCCGCGCCTGGCAGGGTCAGGCCTACGGCGCGGTGGGCGAGACCGTGGGCGAGGCCGTCTTCGCCACCGGGATGACCGGCTACCAGGAGACGCTGACCGATCCGTCCTACCACCGGCAGGTCGTGGTGATGACGGCGCCGCACATCGGCAACACCGGCGTCAACGACGAGGACGGCGAGTCGTGGCGGATCTGGGTGGCGGGCTACGTGGTGCGGGACCCTGCGCGCCGCGCCTCGAACTGGCGGGCGCGCCGCGAGCTGGCCGACGAGCTGCACGCCGCGGGGGTGGTGGGGATCAGCGGCGTGGACACCCGGGCGATCACGCGGCACCTGCGCGAGCGCGGCGCGATGCGGGCCGGCGTCTTCTCGGGGGAGGCCGCGTCGAAGCCGGTCGCGTCGCTCCTGGACGTCGTCCGCGCCGCTCCGCCCATGACCGGTGCCGACCTCGCCGGGGAGGTGACGACCCCGAGGGCCTATGTCGTGCCGGCGGTGGGCGAGCGACGGCTGACAGTGGCCGCGATCGACCTCGGGATCAAGGCGATGACCCCTCGGCGGATGGCCGAGCGGGGGATCGAGGTGCACGTGCTGCCGGCGTCCGCGACCCTGGCCGACGTGCGCGCGGTCGGGCCGGACGGCGTGTTCTTCTCCAACGGCCCGGGCGACCCTGCGGCCTCGACGGGCCCGGTCGAGCTGCTGCGCGACGCCCTCGAGGCCGGGCTGCCGTTCTTCGGGATCTGCTTCGGCAACCAGCTCCTCGCCCGCGCGCTCGGCCTCGGCACGTACAAGCTCGGCTACGGCCACCGGGGGATCAACCAGCCGGTGCTCGACCGGGCCACGGGCCGGGTCGAGGTGACCTCGCACAACCACGGCTTCGCCGTCGAAGCGCCGCTCGACCGTGCGGTGGACACCGACTTCGGCCCGGTCGAGGTTAGCCACGTCGGCCTCAACGACGGCGTCGTCGAGGGGTTGCGGTGCCTGGACGTGCCGGCCTTCTCGGTGCAGTACCACCCCGAGGCGGCGGCCGGCCCGCACGACGCGGCCTACCTGTTCGACCGGTTCGCCGACCTGATGGCCGGTGCGCGATGAGCTCAAACCGCCGTGATCATGCAAAGTCCGTACGAGCTT
>DATKNA010000351.1:0-9010 GCA_035541595.1 Kineosporiaceae bacterium
CAGGTTCTGGTCCTGGGTGTACGCGTGGATCGTGGTCATCAGGCCACGCTCGATGGTGAACGTGTCGTTCAGTACCTTCGCCATCGGCGCGAGGCAGTTGGTCGTGCACGAGGCGTTGGAGATGATGGTGTGCTTGGCGGCGTCGTACTTGTCGTCGTTGACGCCCATCACCAGCGTGATGTCCTCGTTCTTCGCCGGCGCCGAGATGATGACCTTGCGGGCCCCGGCGTCGAGATGGGCGCGCGCCTTCGTCGCGTCGGTGAAGCGACCGGTGGACTCGATGACGACGTCGGCGCCGAGCTCCTTCCACGGCAGCGCGCCCGGTTCGCGCTCGGCCAGCACCCGGAACTGCTTGGCCCCGACCGTGATCGAGGAGTCGTCGAAGGTCACCTGCTGGTCGAGCCGCCCGAGGATCGAGTCGTAGTGCAGCAGGTGCGCGAGAGTCCTGACGTCGGTGAGGTCGTTGACGCCGACGACCTCGATGTCCGCACCCTGCGCCAGCAGCGCGCGGTAGTAGTTGCGGCCGATGCGGCCGAAGCCGTTGATGCCAACGCGAACGGTCACTTCAGGAGCCTTCCCAGGCGCGCCGAGACCGGCCCGGCGTCGAGTGCGGATGATCGGTGATCAGCGACGTACGCCGTCGTACTCATGCTCACCCTATGGGCTACCGCCGCCTATCCGGTAAGGACCTCGGTCCCTGCCTGCCGGGACCTCAGGCGTCGAGCATCTCCGGCGTGAGGTTGGCCTCCGTCCCGGGGACGCCCAGGTCCCCGGCCCGCTTGTCGGCCATCGCGAGCAGCCGGCGGATCCTGCCCGCCACCGCGTCCTTCGTCATCGGCGGATCGGCCAGCTGGCCGAGCTCCTCCAGACTGGCCTGTCTGTGCTTGAGCCGCAGCTCCCCAGCCGAGCGCAGGTGGTCAGGGATGTCGTCGCCGAGGATCTCCATGGCCCGCTCCACCCGGCTGCCGGCCGCGACCGCCGCCCGCGCCGAACGGCGCAGGTTGGCGTCGTCGAAGTTCGCCAACCGGTTGGCTGTCGCCCGCACCTCGCGGCGCATCCGCCGCTCCTCCCAGGCGAGGACGGTGTCGTGCGCGCCGAGTCGGGTGAGCATGGCCCCGATCGTGTCGCCGTCCCGGATGACGACGCGGTCCACGCCGCGCACGTCCCGGGCCTTCGAACCGATCCCCAGCCGGCGGGCGGCGCCGACGAGGGCGAGCGCCGCCTCCGGCCCGGGGCAGGTGACCTCGAGGGCGCAGGACCGGCCGGGCTCGGTCAGGGAGCCGTGGGCGAGGAAGGCCCCTCGCCAGGCGGCCTCCGCGTCGCAGGTCGCCCCGGACACCACCTGCGGCGGCAGGCCGCGGACGGGCCGGCCGCGGCCGTCGAGCAGGCCGGTCTGCCGGGCCAGCGACTCGCCGTCGCGGACGACCCGGACGACGTAGCGGCTCGCCCGCCGCAGCCCGCCGGGCGCGACCACGACGATGTCGCTGGAGTGCCCGAACATCTCGGCGACGTCGCGCCGCAGCCGGCGCGCGGCGGCCGCCGTGTCGAGCTCCGCCTCGACCACGATGCGCCCCCCCACGATGTGCAGCCCGCCGGCGAAGCGGAGGGTCGCGGAGACCTCGGCCTTGCGGCAGCACGGCTTCGTCACGTGCAGGCGACTGAGCTCGTCCTTGACCAACGCCGTCAACGCCATGCCGGACATCCTGCCATCGGCGACACCACCGGGGTGCGCCACCGAGCACACTGTCCGGCCGTCCGCGCAGGTGGCGCCGACTGAACGGTTCCGTTGGACGCGACGGCGCGTCGCTCTGGGCGTGTCCCGACCTTACGGGTCATACCGGACCTCGCCGAGCGTGGGCCGGCCCAGTCTCGCGGGCCACCCGCAGAACCTCTCAGGGCGTGGCGAAGACCTCCCGGTAGGCACCGGCGAGCAGCAGAGGATCGTGCCGCGGGGTGCCGTCGGGCATGCGCACGGGGCGGACGACGAGCCGGGCGCCGATCGCCGCGGCGGCCTCGCCGAGCCGCTGTTCGTCGTCCACCGCGCTGGGGTCGGCGAGGACGGTGTCGATGCGCAGCTTCGGGGCCTGCTCGGCGAGCACCTCCAGGTAGGTGGCGGCCGCGAACCCCTCGGTCTCCCCCGGCTGCGGGCCGAGGTTGAGCGTGATGCAGCGTCGGGCGGCGGTGGTGTGCAGGGCGGCGGACAGGTCTGGGACGAACAGGTGCGGCAGGACGCTGGTGAACCACGAGCCGGGGCCCAGCACGATCCAGTCCGCCTCGTGCACGGCCGCGACTGCGGGCTTGCACGCAGGGGGGCTCTCGGGTACCAACCGGACGCTCACGACGCGCCCGGGCGTCGTGGCGACCGCGACCTGCCCCCGGACCGTGGTCAACGCCTCGGGCCGGTCCGGATCGACGCCGGCGACCGTCGCCTCGATGTCGAGCGGCACGGACGCCATCGGCAGGACCCGGCCCCGGGCGCCGAGCAGGCGGCCCACCCAGTCGAGCCCCGAGACCGTGTCGCCCAGCAGCTCCCACAGCGTGACGATGAGCAGGTTGCCCAACGCGTGGTCGTGCAGGGTCCCCGCACTGGCGAATCGGTGCTGCAACACGTCGCGCCACAGCTGCCCCCACTCGCCGTCGTCGCAGAGCGCGGAGAGCGCCATCCGCAGGTCGCCGGGCGGCAGCACGCCCATCTCGCGACGCAACCGCCCCGACGACCCGCCGTCGTCCGCGACGGTGACGATCGCGGTGAGGTCCTCTGTCACCCGGCGCAGGGCCGACAGGGAGGCCGCGAGGCCGTGGCCGCCGCCCAGGGCCACCACCGCCGGGCCGGTCACGGTCGCATCGGCGCTCACCCCGCCCTCACTCCCGGCCCAGGTCACGATGTACCGCGCTGGCCGCGGTCCCGCGGTCCCGCAGCATGCCCGCCAGCGCCTCGCTCATCGCCACCGAGCGGTGCTTCCCCCCGGTGCAGCCGACGGCCACCGTCGCGTAGCGCTTCTTCTCCTTGACGTAGCCCTCGAGGACCGGTTCCAGGGCGCGGACGTAGGCGTCGAGGAACGGCCTCGCACCCGGCTGCCCGAGCACGTAGCTGCGGACGTCCGGGTCCAGCCCGGTGTGTGGGCGCAGGTCGGGCACCCAGAACGGGTTGGGCAGGAAGCGAACGTCCGCGACGTGGTCGGCGTCCAGCGGGAGCCCGTACTTGAAGCCGAACGACACCACGCTCACCCGCAGCACGGGGCCGGCCTCCGTCCCGAAGATCTCGCTGACGTGGTGGGCGAGCTCGTGCACGTTCAGGTAGGACGTGTCGATGATGGTGTCGGCGAGCGACCGGAGCTCGTCGAGCACCTTCCTCTCTCGCAGGATCCCGTCGAGCAGGCGGCCCTCGCCCTGCAGCGGATGGGGCCGGCGCACGGACTCGAAGCGCCGCACCAGGGCCTCGTCCGTCGCGTCGAGGAAGAGCACGCGATGACCCGCGCCGCGCGCTTCGAGATCGGCGAGGGCGTGCTCCAGGGCCGCGAAGAACGACCGGCCGCGCACGTCGACCGCGACCGCCAGCCGCGGCACCTCGCGGCCCGCGGTCGTCAGCTCGAGCAGGCTCTGAATGAGTTGGGGCGGCAGGTTGTCGACCACGTACCAGCCCAGGTCCTCCAGCACCTTGGCCGCGGTGGACCGGCCCGCGCCGGACATCCCGGTGATGATGAGCAGCTCGCTCGGAGCGCCGGACCGGCCCGGCCGAGGGGATGCGGGTTCAGGGGCAGGATTGGTCCCCGTGACGCTCGTCGCCGTCACCTGAGCTCTCCATGGTCGTGCGGAACGTCGCCCGGGTCGGGCGACGGGTCACTCGATGATTTCACCTGTGGCGGTGTCGACGGCGGCTTCCGGCGACCGCGTCGCGAGCGCGCCGACGACAGCGGCCGCGAGCTGGGGACCGATCCCCTGCACGCTGGCGACCTCCTCGACGCTGGCGGCCCGCAGCCGCTTGACCGACCCGAAGGCCCGCAGCAAGGCCCGCTGCCTGGCGGGCCCGAGGCCGGGTACCTCGTCGAGCAGGCTCGTGGTCATCGCCTTGCTCCGCCGCTGGCGATGGTGCGTGATGGCGAACCGGTGGGCCTCGTCCCGCACCCGCTGCAGCAGGTACAGCCCCTCGCTGGTCCGCGGGAGCACCAGGGCGTGGTCCTCGTCCGGCAGCCAGATCTCCTCCAGCCGCTTCGCGAGGCCGCAGAGCGCCACGTCGTCGATCGCGAGCTCGGCGAGCGCCCGGGCGGCGGCGGCGACCTGCGGCGCGCCGCCGTCTACCACGACGAGGTTCGGCGGGTAGGCGAACTTGCGGGGCCGGCCGGTCACCGGGTCGATCGGCGGGTCGATCGGCGGGTCGATCGGCGAGGCGTCGACGCGGGCGGGCCCGCCCCGGACGGTGGAGTTCGCCGGATCGCCGGCATCCGAGTCGGCGGGCTCGCCGTCCTCCTCCTCCCGGCCGAGGTCCAGCTCCGGGAGGCTCTCCCGGTCCTCCAGGTAGCGACGGAACCTCCTGGTGATGACCTCGTGGATGGCGGCGACGTCGTCCTGCCCGCCGGTCCCGCGGATCGTGAACCGCCGGTACTCGCTCTTGCGCGGCAGGCCGTCCTCGAAGACGACCATCGACGCCACGACGTGCTGACCCTGGATGTTGGACACGTCGTAGCACTCGATCCGCAGCGGCGCCTCGGCCATCCCGAGCGCGTCCTGCACCTCCTGCAACGCCTTCGACCGGGTTGTCAGGTCGCCGGCGCGGCGGGTCTTGTGCAGGGTCAGCGCCTCCCCCGCGTTCTTCGTGACCGTCTCCAGCAGGGCGCGCTTGTCGCCGCGGTGCGGAACCCGGACGGCGACCCGCCCGACCCGCACCTCGGCGAGCAGGGCCTCCATGTCGGCGCAGTCGGGTGGCTCGGCCGTGACCAGCACCTCGCGCGGGACGGCCTCCCGGCCCGCGTCTGCGTACACCTGCAGCAAGAGCTGCTGGACGAGGTCGTTCGTCGTGACGTCCTCGACCTTCTCGACCACCCATCCGCGCTGCCCGCGCACCCGGCCGTCACGCACGTGGAAGACCTGAACGGCGGCTTCGAGCTCGTCTTCGGCGAGGCCGAAGACGTCGGCGTCGGTACCGTCGGGCAACACGACCGCGCTCTTCTCGAGGGCCCGGCGGAGGGCCGTCAGGTCGTCCCGCAGCCGGGCGGCACGCTCGTACTCCTGCGCCGCGGCGGCCGCGTGCATCTGCTGCTCCAGCCGGCGCACGAACCGCTGCGTCTGGCCCGCCATGAAGTCGCAGAAGTCCTCGGCCAGCTTGCGGTGACCCGCTGTGTCGATCCGCCCGACGCAGGGTGCGGAGCACTTGTCGATGTAGCCGAGCAGGCACGGCCGGCCGACCTGGCCGGCTCGCGTGAACACGCCGTTGCTGCACGTGCGCACGGGGAAGACGCGCAACAGGAGGTCCACCGTCTCGCGGATCGCCCACGCGTGCGCGTACGGCCCGAAGTACCGGGTGCCCTTCCGCTTGGCCCCGCGCATGACCTGGACCCGGGGGAACTCCTCCCCCATCGTCACGGCGAGGAACGGGTAGGACTTGTCGTCCCGGTACTTGACGTTGAACCGGGGGTCGAACTCCTTGATCCAGGAGTACTCCAGCTGGAGAGCTTCGACCTCCGTGGCGACGACCGTCCACTCGACCGACGCCGCCGTCGTCACCATCGTGTGGGTGCGCGGGTGCAGGCCGGCCGGGTCGGCGAAGTACGAGGTGAGCCGCTGACGCAGGTTCTTCGCCTTGCCGACGTAGATCACCCGTCGGTGGGCGTCCCGGAACCTGTAGACGCCCGGCGACTCAGGGATCTCCCCGGTGCGGGGGCGATAGGTCGCGGGATCGGCCACGGCCCGAGCTTATGTCGCCCCTCCGACAGGCCATTCCGGTGAGGGGGTGAGGACGGTGGCGCGCACCGCGCCGAGCCAGCCGGCGATGACCGCGCGGGCGACGTCGCGGATGCGGTCGTCGCCCGGCAGGTACCGGGGATCGTGCAGGATCGGCCCGGCCGGGCCTTCGCCGGTGCCGACGAAGAGCATGAGGGTGGGGACGGCGATGCCGTAGGTCGCGAAGTCGTCGGCGCCGAGCGAGCTGAACGGCGCGAGCGGCACGCCGAGCCCGGCCAGCAGCTCGTGCGCGGCCAGCGCGGTGCCGGCGTGGTTGACGAGCGCCGGGTCCGCGCTCCGGACGACGACGTCCCCCCGGCACCCGTAGGCGGAGGCCACGCCCGAGACGGTCCGCGCGATCCGGTCGTGGAGCAGGAGCGCGTCCTCAGGGTGCATCGTGCGCAGGGTACCGGCGGCGCCGGCCCGCTCCGCGATCACGTTCGGCGCGGCCGCCCCCCAGATCTGCGGCAGGGCCAGGACGACCGGGCGGAGCGGGTCCAGCGTCGACCGGACGGTCTCCTGCAGCGCGAGCAGGGCGGCCGACAGCGCCGGCACCGGGTCGACGGCCAGGTGCGGATAGGCGCTGTGACCTCCGCGGCCGGTGATGGTGATCTCGAGCTCGTCCACGGCGGCGTTCACCGCGCCCGGGTCGGCGCTCACCGCTCCCGCGGGCACGAGAGGTTGCACGTGTGCGGCGACGATCGACCGCACCCCCATCCGCTCGAGCACGCCGGACGCGACGACGTCCGTCGCCCCGGTCGGCCCCACCTCCTCGCGCGGCTGCAGGACGACGACGAGACCGGCCGGCAGCTCCAGTCGCCGTGCGGCGCGCGCGACTGCGACGACGGCCGCCAGGTGCACGTCGTGCCCGCAGGCGTGCATCGCGCCGTTGCTCGCCGCCCAGGGCGCCCCGGTCCGCTCGGTCACGGGCAGGGCGTCGAGCTCGGCGCGGACGGCGACGGCCGGGCCCCGGGGACCGAATCGCAGCACCCGCCCGGTGCCGGCGACGGCCTCGCCGACGTCGGTGAGGGCGCCGCCGGCGAGGCTGCCGTCGGCGAGGGCGCCGGTGACGGTCGCGGTCGTCCGCTGCTCGGCGCCCGAGATCTCTGGGGTGGCGTGCAGCCGGTGCCGGAGCTCGACGGCGTCCGGCAGCTCCCGCTGCAGTGCCGCGTCCCAGGCCCGGGCGATCGCGGCGAGGTCGGGGGCGCGGCGCCGACGGAGCTCGCGGGGCGGGCGTTCCGGGGTGCGCGTCACCTGGCGCTCACGTCTGCGGGTCGGGCTCCGGCAGCCCGTAGACCCGCCGGGCATTCCCGGCCGTTGCGAGGTGGGCGATCCGGACGGCGTCGGCCTGCGACCACTCGCCGTCGGCCACGCGCGCGCCGAGGACCTGGTTCAGGGCGGCGCGGAAGCCGGAGGCAGCGAGGTGGTAGAGCTCGGCCAGGGCGAAGGCGTCCGAGGAGTAGAGCAGCTTGGTGAAGGGCGCGACCTCCATCGCCTCCGCCAGGATCGCTGCGCCCCGCGGGCGGCCGACGTTGTGCATCGCCAGGCCGACGTCGTAGTAGACGTGCGGATGCACGCCGGCCAGGTAGCCGGCCTGCCGGTGGAACGGCCAGGTGTGCAGCAGCATCACCGGTACGCGGTGCAGGTGGAGCCAATCAGTCAACAGGGACGGGTCGACCCTGTCCAGGCGGATGTCGGCGTCGCCGTAGCCGATGTGGAACTGGATCGGCAGCCCCAGGTCCACCGCGGCCCAGAGCAGGTGGCGGACGAGGACGGGGTCGTACAGCCGCCAGGACACCGCGCCGGGGGCGGCGGAACCGTCGGGACCCGTGCCGTCGTGACCGGTGCCGTCGTGACCGGTGCCGTCGTGACCCGTGCCCGGGCGGGCGGACCAGCGCGCGGCGGCCGCGGCGACCTCCCCGGGGCCGGGCCGGCGCGGGTCGAGGTCGAGGCCGCAGCGGTATGCGGCGATGCTCTTGACTGCGATGGCGGCCTGCTCCCGGACCGCGCGGTCGAGGGCGTCGGCGAACGCCGCGCCGAACTCGCCGGGTTCCGTGCCGGCCGCGACCTGCTCCGCAACGACCTCGAGCCGGACCACGACGTGTCCGTCGCCCCGTGGTAGGCCGGCGAGCTCGGCCAGCTCGGCGGGCGACGTGAGACCGCCGGAGCCGAATCCGGTGTCGACACCGAACAGGGCGCTGCCCGTCGCCGTCAGGAATCGCCGGTTCACCTCGGCCGCGCCGAGCTCCCGGCGTCGGGCCAGGTACTCCCCCGGCGGTGCGTGGGGCTCGAGGTCGAGCACCGGTGCGCAGTGCCGTCGTACGGACAGGCCCACCGGCGTGTCGAAGTTGGTCTGCCCAGGCGCCGGGCCACCCTCGGTGAGCAGGGTGTCGAAGGCCCGGTCGTCCGGGTCGCCGGTCAGCACGCCGTGGCAGTGGTGGTCGACGAGCGGGATGCGCTCGAGCGTGTCCAGCGGCCCGCCCGGGGCCGCCCACGGCGCGGCCACGGCTCAGTACACCCACCGGTAGGCCGCGGCCAGGGCGTCGGGGGCGAGCTCGGCCGTGCGGGCGACCTCCCCGCGGCGGACGGCCACGACGGCGTCGTGCAGCACAGGCCCGAGCGCGGCCTTGAGCACCGCCGACCCGGCGAACTCCTCCGTCGCCTCGGCCAGCGACTGCGGCAACCGCCGGATCCCGCGTCGCTGCAGTTCCTCCGGGTCGAAGCGGGCCGGGTCGCCGGTGACCTCCGGCGGCAGCGGGCTGCCCTGCTCCATGCCGGCGACGCCAGCCGCGATCAGTGCGCTGAGCAGGAGGTACGGATTCGCGGCGAGGTCGGCGCTCTTCACCTCGACGTTGGCGGAGGTGTCTCGGTGGCCGACCATCCCGGTGATCAGCCGAATGGCCGTCTCGCGGGTCTCCCGACCCCAGCACGCATAGGCGCCGGCCCAGTGCGACGGGACCAGGCGCAGGTAGCTCGACGGGCTGGGCGTGGCCACGGCGGCCAGGGCGGGCAGTTCCGCCAGGATGCCGGCCGTGAAGGCCTCGGCCTCCGTCGTGAGGCCGTAGCGGCCCTC
>DATKNA010000352.1:0-16946 GCA_035541595.1 Kineosporiaceae bacterium
AGGTGATCCTCGCTGACCTCGCCGGGAGCGCACCGGATGCCGTGACGCGCGCGCTGGTGCAGCTGCACCGGACCGGTAACCTGTTCTGGACGATGGCCCGGCCGGACGAGGCCCGCCTGGCGCTGGCTGCAGCCGAGGCCACCGGCGCGGTCCCGCTCCATGTGGCCGCGATGTCGCTGGCCGTGGCCGCCTCGGTCGGTGAGGTCTCCCCCGTGCTCGCCGGCGGTCCGCAGCTGCTGCGCACCGACCTGCCCGACGACCTTGCCCGCATCCTGGTCGCGTCCGCGGTGTCCGCGGCGGCCGCCGTCACCGGGGAGCTCGGACTGCTCGACGAGGCCGCGGTGGTGGGTGGGCTCACCGCCGACCTGGTGCCCACCGTCATTCCCGGGTTCGGGCTCGCGGACTGGCAGGTCCTCGGGCACCGCCTCGCCGGGACGCCGGACCGGGCTGACGTCTTGGCCGGGCGGATGCAGGCCGCGTCGGCGGACCTGCCGGGGCCGGCCCGGCTGATGGGGCTGGTCGTCGCGGGGCACGCCGCTCTCGCCGGGGGCCGCGTCCGGGACGCGCTGCTCCTGCTGCGCGAGGCGTGGGCCGGGCTGTCGGAGTCAGGGCACGAGTTCCGGTTCCGCTGCCGCACGCTGCTGGCGATGACGTTGGGGCAGGCCGGCCAGGCGGCGCAGGCCGCTCCCCTGCTGGTCGGAATCGTCGCCGGTTGGCATCCGGCCTACCGGCTCTACCTGCCCGACGACCTCCTGGCACGCGCGTGGGGAGCGGCCGCCCAGGGATCGACGACCGAGGCCCTCGGTCACGCCGTCGCCGCGGCCGACCTCGCCAGCCAGGCGGGCGCTCCCGGCTACGAAGTCCTCGCCTGGCAGACCGCCATCCAGCTGGGCGGCGCGACAGCGGCCCTGCCCCGCCTGACCGCACTGGCGGGGTTGAGCCCGCGGGCCGGGCTGGCGTGCACGCATGCCCGGGCCTGTGCGGACGAGGACAGCGAGGCGCTGCTCGATGCCGCCTATGCCTGGGCACGGCTCGGCGACCTCGTCGCCGCCTGCGACGCGGCGGCCCAGGCGGCCGACGTCCATCGTCGACAGGGGCGCCAGGGGTCGGCTCTGTCCGCCGCGGCCCTCGCCGAGAAGCTGGCCGGCCGGTCCGGCGCCCGGACCCCGGCCCTGGCGATCGCGGCCACACCCCTGCCGCTGACCACCCGCGAGCGTGAGATCGCCACGCTGGCCGCACGGGGACTGTCGAACAAGGACATCGCCGAGCGGCTGACCCTGTCGGTACGGACCGTCGAGGGGCACCTCTACCGGGCCGGCCTCAAGCTCGGCGTCTCCGAGCGCACCGCGCTGGCGGACGTGCTCGGAGTCGAGTAGCGCGCTACTCGCACCCCTGCCGCTCCACCGCCGGAGGCTGGTCGCACCCAGTCAATCGCGCCAGCATCAGGAGGAACCATGAGCGCCATCCATATCCGGCCCGGAGAAGGCCGGCACTACCCCATGATCGACGGCGACCACATCGCGAAGACCGTCGCGGACGACGCCTGCGGAGCCTTCGAGGTCTTCCAGGTGATCGCGCCCGCCGCTCCGATGGCACCCCCGCACGTCTCGCCCTGGACCGGCGTGCTGTTCCTGCTCGAGGGCAGGATCACCGCACTGGTCGACAGCACGTCGTACGATGTGGAGCCCGGCGACCTCGTCGTCTTCCCGGCCGGGACGCCGAGCACCTTCGAGGTCGTCGGGGAGTCCGCCCGGTTCCTGGCGATCACGTCCGGCAACGGCGCCGGGCGGTTCTTCGCCGACTTCGCCCAATCCGTTCCGATCGACCAGCCGGTCGAGGACTCGATGGCGGCGATCCTCTCGGTGACCAGGCGCCACGGCGTCAAGCTCGCGGGCGCCTGAGCTCTACCAGAGGCCCACACGGGGTCGAGTTCCTCACGTCACGACGAGCGCGCCTCTCCCCCGCCCGGGCGGGCGTGGTGGCCGCTGGCCGGACACGACGAGTGGCCTGCTTGCGCCGGGAGGAGACGCCCTGACCCTGCTGGCCGGCTGGAGGGCCACCACGACCAGCGAGGCTCCGGCGGCGCCCGTCGTCGATCGTCCCTGAGCCTTCGGCTGCCAACTCCGCGACCACCGCAGCTGCCGCCCTGTCCCGGCGCCAGAGCCCTCAGGGGTCGACGTCTGGCGACCTTCGTCCGGGTAGGGCTCGGTCGCGCTGAGATCGGAACGCAGACCGTGATGGCCGACCAAGTCAGCTTCGAGGTGCTCATCCGGCCCTGACACGAACAGGAGAATCCGATGGCGATCAGCGAGACGCCACGACGCACGCCCGACGAGCCGTTCCCTGGCCACGTGTCGACGCTTGCGCGGACCGACCGCGAGCTCATCGAGGTCTTCGACAACTTCGCGTTCGACGAGGTGCTGCGGCACGGCACTCTGGACCCCCGCACCGGCTGATGGTCCAGCTCGCCGGGCATACCGCCGGACCGCTCCGCCTGATCCTCGACTGGGCCGAGGAGCAGTTCCGCCAACTGGGCCGGCCTGACCCCCCCTGCCAGGCTGGTCTCGGCTGGATCGGGACCAGCGCGGGTTGGGGCGCGAGCCAGCACCGACGTGGTGAACTGTGGGAGGCGGATATGACGGACGACGACACCCGTCGGGTGATCGAGCGGTTCCACGAGGCGTTCAACGAGCACGACGTGCCGGCCCTGGAAGGGCTGATCAGCGAGGACTGCATGTTCGAAGACACCAGCCCTCCGGACGGGGTCCGACACGTGGGGAGGCGTGCGGTTGCCGACGCCTGGCGGCAGTTCTTCGTCGCCTCGCCCGACGCGGAGTTCGAGGTGGAGGAGGTCGTGACAGCCGGCGATCGGGCGGTGGTTCGGTGGCTGTACCGGTGGACCGATGGCCATGTGCGCGGCGTCGATCTCATGAGGGTCCGGGGTGGTCTCGTGACCGAGAGCATCGCCTACGTCAAGGGCTGAAGCGGTCACTGGACCGACCCCAGGGTGGACTCTTCGTCAGCCCTGCGCCGGCACCCTCTCTCCACCGAGTTCTTCGACCTCGCCAGCCTCGCCCGATCCTCAGCCACGCCCAGCCCAGGTGACCAAGGCCTGCCACGGTTCACACCCACGCGACCGAACGGCAGGATGACCACCGTGACGATCGATACCGTGGAGCTGTACCGCCGCGCGACCGACGAGTTCGCAGCCCGGGTGCGGCTCGTCGGCGCCCGATGGACGGCCGCCACGCCCTGCACCGACTGGGACGTCCGTGCGCTCGTGCGCCACATCGTCGAGGAGGAACTCTGGGCCCCTCCGCTCTTCGCTGGACGCACCATCGCTGACGTCGGCGACAGCCTGTCCGGCGACCTGCTGGGCAACGACGCGGTGCGGGCGTTCGACCAGGCGTCCGCCGCGGCGGTCGACGCCGTCCGCAGTCCGGGTGCGATGGAGCGCACCGTGCACCTCTCGTTCGGGGACTTCCCGGGCAGCGAGTACGCCATGCAGCTCGCGGCCGACCATCTCGTGCACGCCTGGGATCTGGCCCGCGCCGTGGGTGCAGACCCCAGCCTGGACGCTGAGTCGGTCGCCGCCGTCCGCGCCTGGTTCGCCGACCGCGAGGACGCGTACCGCTCTGGCGGGGCGATCGGCCCGCGGGCGTCGCTGCCGGCGGGCGCCTCGCCGCAGGAGGAGTTGCTGGCGATGTTCGGTCGGACCCCGTGAGCGCGCAGCAGGCTGCGCCCGGCGACCATGTCGAGCGGTTCTTCGCCGCGGCCAGCACCGTGTGGTGTGTCCCGCGGGGCGTGGTCGGCCCCGGACTCGAGCCGGTCGGCCCGCTCATGCGCGCGAGCGCGCTGAATGACCTCGCGTTCCGGGCTGGCTCGGGTCACAGCGAGGTGCTCGGCATCGAGCGCCCGTTCTGGCACGTCCACCTGCTGGTCCGATGACCGCGCCCGGCCACGACGGCCCGGCCGTGTCCGCACAGATCTTCCGTCTCGACGACTGCGTGGCCCTGGTCACCGGCACGTCGACCGGGCTCGGCGAACGCTTCGCGCGCGTGCTGGACGCGGCCGGGGCGGCCGTTGTCCTGGCTGCCCGCCGCGCCGAGCCCAGCGTGGCGCTCGCCGCCTCACTGCGCGATGCCCTCCCGGTCACCTGTGACGTCCGGCGTGACGCGGACAGGGCCGCCCTGGTCGCGGCGGCCTTGAAGCGGTACGGCCGGATCGATGTCCTGGTCAACAACGCCGGCATCGCCCATGCGGGCCCGGCCGAAGACGAAGACCTCGACACCGTCCGCGACCTGCTCGACACCAACACCGTCGGCCTGTTCGCACTGACCCAACTGGTCGCGCGGCACATGCTCGACCGCGGCCGGGGGAGCATCGTCAACATCGCCTCCCCGTCGGCGACGACCAGCCTCGACCGGTACGGCCTGGCCGGGTACGCCGCCAGCAAGGGCGCGGTGCTTGCGCTGACCCGCGAGCTGGCCGCCCAGTGGGCCGGCCGGGGGGTGCGGGTCAACGCCTTGTCGCCGTGCTTCTTCCCGAGCAACACCACCGGCTGGCTCACCGACCCCGACCAGGTCGCCTGGATCAACAACCGGGCCCCCATCGGACGGCCCCCGCGGGCCGACGAACTGGACGGCCCGCTGCTGTTCCTGGCCAGCGACGCCTCCTCGTACGTGACCGGCCAGAACCTCATCGTCGACGGCGGCTGGACCACCCGCTGAGAGGTCAGCCGCGACCGTGTGCGGTCCCTCGCCCGTTCCCGATGGCCTGCACGAGCGGTGCCTGCCTTGCGGACGGCGCGGACGCTGCAGTCGATCTCGGCCGCGACCAATGGGACTTGGTCGCAAGACCAAGATCGAGTGGATCTGGCTCACGTCGCGAACGACGTGATCGCGGCACAGATGCGGTCGTGGTCGACGGCCTTCGTCCCGTTGGTCATGATGGCGACGCCGAGGTCGAGATCGGGGTAGATGCGGATGGCGTTGTTGAAGCCGCCGCCCGAGCCGAGGTGTTCGACGTAGCCGGGAGTCTGGTCGCGGGCGGCCGCCCGCCGGAACCACCCCAGGCCGAGGTCGAACGGCCGGCCGGGGGTGGTAATGCGCCGCATGCTCTGGGCTGCGTCCCTGCTGATCAGTCGGCAGCCGTCGATCGTGCCGTCGCCGAGGTGGAGTGCTGCGAGTCGAGCGGCGTCCAGGACGTCACCGACGACGCCGCCGTAGCCCGGGCCGTCGACGAGGAAGGGGTGGAAGGACTGGTAGGTGCCGTGGCGGGGTCCGACGATCCCGGGTGGGAGAGCGAGTCGAAGTGCGTCGTGGAGGGCTGGGCCGGTGAGGCGGGGCAGGCGGATGTAGCCGGTCGCCATGAGCTCATTTCCGGTCCCGGTGTAGCTGCTGTGGGTCATGCCGGCGGGGCGGAGAACGATCTCGGTAGCCAACTCGGTGAACGGCCGGTGGGCGGCGGCGGCGAGGACCTGCCCGAGGACCAGGTAGCCGAGGTTCGAGTAGTGGGCCCGGCCGCCGATGGGGTGCCGTCGGCGGGTGTGGCGCAGGCGGCCGCGCAGGAACTGCTGGGGGTCCGGTGGCGAAGCAGTGGCGGGGTGGACCCATCGTATAGGTGGCGGGTTACCGAAACCGGCGGTGTGGTTGAGCAGGTGCCGCACCCGGGGTAGCGGGCCCCGCCAGTGCGGGAGAAGGTCGCCGGGCAGGTAGTGGTCGATGGGTGCGTCGAGGTCGACGTCGCCGGTCTCGGCCAGGACGAGCGCAGCTGTCGCCGTGACGATCTTGGACATGGAGAACCATAGGTAGGCGGTGTCGGGCCGGGCCGGCCTGCCCATGGCGAGGTCGGCGTATCCGTATCCGTCGGCGTATAGCAATCGGTCGTGGCGCGTGACCGCGATGGAGAGTCCGGGGGTGCCGGCCCTTGACATGAGACGCCGGATCGCCTCTGCGACGGGGGCGGGTGGGTGAGCGGGTGGCGCGAACGCTCCCGGCGCGTGGGCAGTGGCGAGCCGATCGGGCTCGGGTACGGAGTCGTTACCCGGGTGGGGATCGTTGTTGTTCGCCGTCGACGACCGTGCCGACGTCGTGGATGCGTGGGACGGTGCAGGGTGGTCGGCCAGCGGCTTGCGGTAGGTCATGACTGCTCCCGATGGGTGGGCCGCGGGCGCCGGCGCAGGCGGTTGCTGACGGCGGCGAGGGCGAGGACGGCCAGGACGCCGAGACTGAGGTAGCCGAGGCCGAGTTTGGTCGCGGTGACCATCCAGAGCCGGTCGGTCAGGACGCCGGTGTTGGGGTAGCGGATGAGCAGGGTCCAGATGCCGGCGTTCTCGAGGTAGTCCAGTCCGGCGACGATCAGTGGCAGGGCCAGGCAGAGTCGCCAGGCTCGGCCGGTCAGGCGTCCGGCGCGGATCAGGTAGGCGTAGGACGCCAGGAGCACACCCGCGTAGAGGGCGACGTAGACCAGGTCGGCGACCTGCTGGTGCTGCACGGCCGCACGGCCGGCCGCGCCACAGGCCGCCAGGTAGTCATGGGCTTGAGCGGCGTTGTAGGACCAGCGGGTGTCCAGGACCGGCCGGCCGCCGCAAGCGGCGGCGGCATGCGCCAGGGAGAACGGCGCGCTGCTGGTGAAGTAGAGGAGATAGGTGGGGATGTAGACGGCGAGCAGGGCGAGCAACACCGTCAGCCTGCGACCTGACAGGTCGCGAGTCAGGGTGCGTCGCGCTACCGGCGAGTACGCGTCCTGGTGCGCGGAAGCATCGGACCTGGCGTGAGCGGAGCGGATGGATGGGGCGGACATCGTGGGCTCCTAGCGGCAGGGATGAGCTCGTGTCGCCAAGTTACTACGTGAATGCAGTATATGCTAGAGGCGTGTAGTATCTGGTCGTGGTCACACGAGAGCCGTCCCCGCGCCGGGAGGACATGTCCCTGCTGTTCGACGTCTGGCTGCTGATGCACCTGGTCTCCGGGCTGCTCGACGACGCGCTGGACGGCAGCGGGCTCAGCGGGGACGAGTTCGGCCTGTACTCCCTGCTGCGGGTCTTCGGCCCGGCCACCCCGTCCCAGATCGCCCGCTGGACCGGCATGCGCGCAACGACGGTCTCGGCCGCGCTACGCAGGATGGCCGCCCGCGATCACTCACGCACCGAGCCCAACCCCACCGACCGGCGCTCCTACCTGGTCGCGCTCAGCCCCGCGGGCGCGCAGGCGCACCGTGCCGCCGCCGGCCCCTTCCTTGCCGCTCTCGGCCACGTCGAGCAGTCCCTCGCCCGCGACCAGCACGGGCTCCGCCTCGCCCTGCAACGACTCGACGAGGCCCTGCGCGACGCCGCCGGCATCGACCAACGGCCGTACACCCTGCCCGAATCGACGCCCACCGACAGGCGGTACCAACGCTGGCAGCTGCCCTATGACGGTGACCGCCTCACACCCGACCAGGAAGCAGCAGTGCGCGGTTACATCGACTACGTCCGCGTCCGAGAGCCCTGAGGATCTCTCGCGTCCACCACGAGGTCCAAGGCCGCCCCCGATAGGCTGATCTCTCTGATCTGGGAGGGCGGCCAGCGCATGCCCGGCGACGCGACGCGGCGAGCGAGTGCCCGGGGGCGGGCATGAGCGGAATCTTCGACTGGGTGCGCAGCGCGACCGTGCAGATCACCGGCCTGGACGGGAACGGCAGCCGAGTGTTCGTCGGCTCCGGCTTCGTCGTGGCCCCCGGTTGGGTGTTCTCGGCCGCGCACGTCGTGGCGGAGGCCGTCGAGCCGCGCGTCTGGTGGCGTGGTCGGGAGCGGACCCCGCTCGCGCCGCCCCTCTGCGTTCCCGCTGCCCGGGGCGCCGACGGCTCCTTCGCCTCCCCCGACACCGCCGTCCTGCAGATCGAGGCCGAGCCCGACGCGCCGTGCGTCCCCCTCGCGAAGCATGCCCCGGTCCCCGGAAGCAAGGTGTGGATCGCCGGTACCACCACGCTCAGGTCGGGCCGACCCGAGCCCTACGCCTCCTGGCTGACGGTTGCCGATCCGGGTCCCACCGACGAGCTCGGCTTCATGCGCCTGCAAGAGGGGCAGGTCTGGTTCGGCATGAGCGGGGGACCGGTGCTCGACGTGGTCGCCGGCGGCGTGTGCGGGATCACGAAGGCGGCCCAGGGGAAGGCGGTGAGCGATCTCGGCGGGTGGGCTGTCCCCATCGCGGACGCCCTGGGCGTCGCGCCCGCCGAGGTCGAGCTGGCGAACACCGACTACCACGGGCAGACGCTGGAGGCCCTGCGCGCGGCCCAGGGGGTCTACGGCGGCCTGCCGAAGAAGGTGCTGAGCCTGTTCAAGGACCACCCTGGTGCCCTGGACCTCCTGGTGGACCACCTCGCGAACCTCGAGATCGAAGCGCCCTCGACCGTCACGTCGGAGCAGGCGCCCGAGTGGGCCGTGCGCAAGCTGTTCGACCTCGACCTCCTCGACCTGGTGGAGGCCCTGTTCGTGGTGAAGGACAACCTGGGACCTGCGCTCGCGCGCACTGTCTTCCGGCACGTGGCGTGCTGCCTGCCCGTGGACGAGACGCCGACGTGGTGGGTGGACGCGCAGGCCGCCGAGGCGCTGCGCGCTGAGGCGGCCGTCGATCGGCCCCGCATCGTGCGCGTCTGCACCGACGAGGCCACCACGGTTCGGGTCCTCCTGCACCGTGCGTTCGAGCAGGACGACATCGACGTGCGCGCCGTCGCCGGGCCCTTCTCCGGCGAGGTCGGGGACGCCGGCCTGCCGCTCGACATGGTCGCCGAGATCTTCGCCGAGATCCGGCGGAAGAGCGCTGTGCGCGAGCAGGACTGGATGAACGACGACGGCAAGCGGCAACGGGCGGCGCGGGCGGCGCGCCTGGGCAACAGGTTCTACGCGCTGCGGGCCGACGCCGCTCCCGACGCGGAGCAGCTCCGGGCACTCGTCACGCTGTTCGGTGGCCTGCGTTTCCTCATCGCACGCCGGCGGCTCGCCCTGCCCGAGAGCATCGACGACGTTCTGCTCGACCTGACTCCCGAGGTCGACCCGGAGGCGGAGGAGTTCGCGCTGGCCGGCTGGGAGCAGCTCAACGAGCGGCTGGACGGGTGACAGATGACGGCGAGAGGACAGCGACGATGACGACGTCGACCGGGGCCGGGTACCGCCCCCTCTTCGACCCGGACGCCGGCCCGCCTGACCAGCCGTTCGACGCGAGCCGCGCCTACCGCCTGGGCGACCGCAGCCCCACCGCGGCCCTGCCGTACGTGTACGACGAGAGGATCACGCTGGCGGTCAACACCGCCCTCGCGGCCGGCCGTCCGCTGCTCGTGCGCGGCCACCCCGGCACGGGCAAGAGCTCCCTCGCGCGCAGCGTCGCCGACAAGCTCGGCTGGCGCTTCTACGCGCGCACCATCTCGTCCCGCACCGCGGCGCGCGACCTCCTGTGGTCGTTCGATACGGTCGCGCGCCTCGCCGATGCGCAGGCCCTCCCGCAGGGCAGTGAGCTGCCACCCCGCGGTCGCTACATCGTGCCCGGCCCGCTGTGGTGGGCTTTCCACCCGGCGTCCGCCCGCGATCACGGGGCCGACCCGACGGTCACCAACCCGGGCGCCGACCGTGCGGTCGTCCTCGTCGACGAGATCGACAAGGCGGATCCCGACGTCCCCAATGACCTGCTGGTACCACTGGGGAGCTACTACTTCGAGGTCGACGACGGGCCGCGCGTCGTCGCCGCGTACCCACCTCTCGTGGTCATCACCACCAACGAGGAGCGGGAGCTGCCGCGCGCCTTCCTGCGCCGATGCGTGATCCTTGCACTCGATGCGCCGGGGCCGGACCGCCTGCGCAGCATCGCGGAGGCGCACTTCCCCGGGCTGGACGCCGCCCTGCTCGGCGCCGTCCAGGCGAGCTACGCGAGCGCGCGTGCCGAAAGGATCGAGGCCGGCGAGCCGCCCCCGAGCGTCGCCGAGCTCCTCGACGCCCTGGCCGCCTGCTCGGGGCTGCGCGTCGACCCGCAGGATCCGCACGCGGGGCAGCGGTGGGGCGACATGGTGAAGCTCCTGCTGGCGAAGGTCACGACGATCCCTCCGGAAGAACCGTGACGACCGGAGCGGAGCCGGTCGTCAGGCGCCCAGCAGCCGTGTGGCTCGGAGACGCGTTCCGTGCGGCGGCCGCCCTCGACCCCGATGCGGCGGCGCTGGATGACGTCCTCGCTTTGCTCCGGCTCCGTCGGGAGCCGCCACCCCCCGCCCCTTCGGTGACGGGAGAGGCGGTCGCAGGGGGCGTGCTCGCCGTCCCCACGAGCCCGCGGCGCCCGGCCGGCGGGCACGCGGCCGCGACCGTGACCGTACGCGAGGCGGTCGCAGGGCACCGGCCGCCCGACATCGGTGCGCCGGAGACGCCGGTCGTGGAGCACCTGCCCGCCGACCCCGCCCGCGCCCACGCGGCTCCCCGCGACCTGCCTCGCCTCGCCGACGTGCTGGCGACCACCGCGCCGCAACCCGCGCGTCACGAACCGCTCCTGCCGCCGCAGCAGCAGCGGGCCGTGCTCGCCGCGCTCTGCAGGAGGCGCGCCGCGGACGGCGACCTCGACGTCGAGGTCGTTGTGGACCGGCTCGCGCGCGGCGAGCCCGTGCGGCGGCTGCCGCTGACCACGAGGGCGACGAGCCGTCGCGGGATCCAGGTGCTCACGGACTTCGGCGACGGCATGCGGCCGTTCCTCCAGGACCAGGACGAGGCGTGCATGGCGCTGGAGCGCATCGCCGGCCGCGACGGCTGCGAGGTGCTGCGCTTCGCCGGCACGC
Source organism: Kineosporiaceae bacterium (assembly GCA_035541595.1). Lineage (GTDB taxonomy): Bacteria > Actinomycetota > Actinomycetes > Actinomycetales > Kineosporiaceae > DATKNA01. The sequence goes on from DATKNA010000352.1 coordinate 10,792, forward strand.
CGCTCGACGATCCCGGGGCCGGACCCGGCCCCGTATGGACCTGGCGGCCCTACGCCCCGCCGACCGGCGGGCGGCCGGTGCTGGTCTTGTCCGACCTCGGCGCGGGTGCCGACGCGGTCGAGCGAGCGGCCATCCAGCGCCGGTGGGCGCTCTTCGCGCGCCGCATGCGCGCCGCAGGCAACCAGGTCGTCGCCCTGGCGCCGGTGCCGCCGTATCGCCTGCCGCCCGCGTTGCGAACAGCCCTGTCCGTGGTCACGTGGGATCGCAGCACCCGGGTCGCGGACGCCGTCCGCATGGCGAACCAGCGCATCGAGAGGGCCCGGTGACGAGCCGCGACGGCGTCCGCCGCCGGGTCGAGCGGCTCCGCGCGACGAACCCCGCAGCCGCGGACCTCGCCACCCTGCTGTCGACGGCCGTCCGGATCGAGCCGGCGCTCGTCCGGCGCATGCGCTTGCTGCTGCCCCGTGCCGACGTGGGCGCCGAACTCGACCTGTGGTCGAGCGACGTGGTCGCATCGGCCTCACCGCTGGCGCTGTCCCTGGACCCGGCCTGCGCCGAGGTGTTGCGGGCCGACCTCGCTGCGCCGGCGTACGCCGGGCTGCGCGAGCGCGCCGGGGACGTCCTCGAGGCCGCGCACGGCGGCCAGCATTGGTCGCTGCGGCTCGAGGAACGCATCAACCGCCTCATGGTCCGGGGTGACGAGCGGGCGACCCAGGAGGCGGAGCGCCTGCTCTTCGCCGCGATCGCGGAGCTGCGGGCCACGGCCGCCTCAGGCCCCACCGCCGCCGCCGAGGCCACTGGGCTGGCGCGCTGGCTGCTCGCCGCGCTCGGCCGCATCCCCCGGGCGCTCGCCGGCACCGAGGCGGCGGTCGTCGCGGGTCTCGGCGCGGGCACGCAGCTCGACGGGCGCTACGACCCGCCGTCAGGGGCCTCCGCGGCCACCGAGGCCTGGATGCCCTGGTTGCTCGCCGCGGCCGCCGTCGAGACGCGCACGGTGTCCGCCCGGTTCTTCGACGGAACTCTCACCCTGAACGAGCAGGGCCCGGGCGAGGTCGTGCTGGTCCTGCCCGGGACAGACCCCCTCGTCCTCGACGTCACGTGGCACGACGGCAGCACCGGCAGGCACGAGCGGCTGCGCTTCAGGCAGGGGAAGCGCGCCGGGCTGCACGTCGGCGCCGACGAGGTGACCCTCCAGGCGCTCAGCGGCGAGCGCTGGCGGCTGGCTCGTCCGCGGCCGTCGGACGCCCTGACCACGGGCCTGGACTTCTCGGCGGTGCGGGCTCGTCTGCGCCCGTGCCTCGGGCGCAGGCGCGAGGTGGACGAACTCGTCCAGCTCGTGTACGAGCAGCGGCGGGTCGTAGCGGTCACCGGGGAACCGCGGATCGGCAAGAGCGCGCTCGCCGGTGCCGCCCTCGACACCCTGGAGCGCATCGGCTACCTCGTCGCGGAGCACGTCTACGGCGTGCAGGAGGGGTGGGACGGGCCCGGGATCGTCGCGGCGTCGCTGGAGGCCAAGCTGCGGGGTGCTCTCGGGCCGGCCCTGGACGCCGCCCTCGAGGTTCCTTCCCACGCGTCGCGTGGGCGCCGCCGTGCGCTGCTCGTCGTGAACACCCGGTTCGCGGACCGCTCGCTGCCCGACCTCGAGGGCGTCGACCTGCCGGCCCTGACGGACGTGCTGTCGGAGGCGGAGTCGCAGGGTTTCGAGGTCGAGCGCCTGGCCGACGCGAGGGACGAGGAGATCCGGGATGCCTTCCAACGTCTGGTCCTCGGTGCCGGGCCCGACGACGAGCTGTTGCTCTACGTCGCCACGTACGGCCTGGTCGGTGCCGGCTCGATGTCCCTGGCGGCGGCCGACTCGTTGCCGGGCGCGAGGCCGACCGGTGTTCCGGTCAACTCGATGTGGGAGATGGCGCGAAAGTCAGCCGCACGATCGGTCGCGCTAATGCTGGACTGCCGGCCCCTGCCCTCCTCGACGTACCAACCGATCGACGGGCTGGGCCTGCCGGGCCCCCAGGCCCGAGGCGGCGGCGAAGCACCCCGCATCGCCCTGCTGCTCGGCTGGTCTCCCGCATCGCTGGGCCCGGATGCCGCCTTCGTGCTCGCGCGACCTCTGATCGAAGGGCTGGGCAGCGGCGATGCCGATCTCGACGGGGACGGTGCGGTCTCCGTCGGTGACCTGGCCCGGTACGCGCAGCGCGGTGACGACACCACCTGGGTCGGGGGTTACCCCGGCGTCGTGATCGCTCGCGTGGCGGAGCGCGGGGATCACCCCGTCCAGGTCCTCGACCCTGCGTTGGTGGCCGCGGCCGGGCGGGCAGCGCAGCAACGACGTCTGCGCGGCGTCGTGCTCGCCCTCGACGACGTCCCCGCCACCTCGATCGACGAACTCCCGATCGGCGGGCCTGTACCGCCTGGCGTGACGCTTCTGCTGACCTCCAGGGCACGGGTGACCGCGCTCGAGCACGCGTTCGCGGGGGATCAGCCCGTCGTCGCCACCCTGAACGCGTCCGGGAGCGAAGGCGTCTGCCGGGAGATCCTCGCCTGGCGGGGCGAGGAGCTGACCCTGGCCTTCGGACAGCCTCCGGGCCCCGACGAGCTCATCAGGCTGGTCGACGGCGTGCCGGGCCGCCTCGCCGCCCTCGTCGATTGGATCCTCGACCAGCCGGTCGGGCGTGCACGTCTCCCGGAGGCGCCGCCGACGCTCGTCGGCCGACCCGACGAGCTCTGGGACGGCCTCGGGACGGCTCACCTGCAGGCCCTCGGCGTGATCGCGGCGGCCCGGCAGGACTTCACGGTCGACGACCTCGGGCGCGTCCTCGCCCGGACGGCGACCGTGCGCCGGGAGGTCAGCGAGGGCAGCGAAGTGAGCGAGGTCAACGAGGCCGCCCTGTCGTCCCGGCTCGTCGACGACCTCGTGCGGCGGCGGTTCGTTCGGGCGGAGGGGCCGGCCGGCGAGCCGGAGACGTTCGTGAAGGTCACTCATCGCAGCGTGGCGGAGGCCTACGCGGAGGCGTACGACGTCAGGCTGAGGTCTGCCCATGGGTTGCACGCTCTCGCCTTCCCCCACGCCGACCCCAGCGCGGCCACCCCGTACCAGCTGGACAACGCCGCCGACCACCACGTGCGGGCCGGCCTCACCACCGCGGCCACCTTCCTGGCGGGGTCCGGCGGGTACCTCGACCTCCGCCGGCGCGCCACCGGCGTCGACACGCTCGACGCCGACCTCGCGGCGCTCACCCCGCTCGCGCCTCGGGCTGCGCACATCCGTACAGCGATGGCCCTGTGCCGGGGCGCGCTGGAAGCCGAGCCCGACCGGTTCGCCGAGCTCGTCGACAACGCCCTGCGCGCCTTCGGCGAGGCCGACCTCGCCGAAGCGGTCTTCCACCAGTGGCGGCGGTCGCCCCTGCGGGTGCGGGCGGTCCATGACCTCACCGAGCCCGAGATCCTCTGGCGCTACGAGGGGCTCGCCATGGCCGCCGTCCAGGGCCCGCCGGGGGACGTCGTGAGCCTCGGGGACGACGTCCGGGTGCACCCGGGAAGCACGGCGGACCCGCCTGTCCACGTGGTGCGCCAGGACGGTCCTGCCCTGCTGGCGCTCGCCGACGATGCCGTCGTGGTGGCCGGTTATCAGAGCTTGACCGTGCTGCGTGGGGCCGACGCCCGGGAGGAGGTGGCTACGGGCGGGGCCGTCGTGCGCGTGCTGCTCGCGGACGCCCAGTCGGTCGCGGCCGGGCTCGAGGACGGGACCCTGCTCCACGTGCGGCTGGGGCCCGGGAAGATCCGGCGCCGGACGCTCCTCGGTCATGCCGCGGCCGTCACCGCCCTGGTCTGGCACCCGGCCGGGCTGGTCAGCGCCGGTGACGACGGGACGGTGCGCGTGTGGGACACCGAGCGCGGGGTCGCGCGGCTCGTCTATCGAGGGCACACCGCTCCCGTCGTCGCCCTGGTGGGCCTCGACACCGGCGGCGTTCTCACGGGGGACGACCAGGGCCGGCTGCGCTGGTGGGATCCCGAGACCGGCCGTGACCTCGGGGTGCTCACCGGGAACGTCGCGGTCACGGCGATCCGGGCGGTGCCCGGCGGGGCGGTCTGCGCCACCGCCGATGGAGCGATGCACCTCTGGCAGCTGCCGCGAGGGGGCCGCCCTGTGGAAAGGCGGCTGCGGGCGCCCGGGCCACAGCTGCTCCACGTCGCGGTCGCCGGGCGTGCCCTCGTCAGCTGGGGCATGGACGGCGTCCTCGCGTGGTGGGACGTGGAGACGGGTGACGTCCGGCGGCAGGTGCGGCCCGGCGGCGTGGCGTCGCCCGTGTACGACCTGCTCGCTCGCGACCACGAGGTGGTCGTCGTCCACGCCGGCGGGATGACGGCGTACCCGCACCCGATCCAGGCGTCCGCACTCACGGGGAACGACGCCTACCTTGAGGCGCTGACTCCGACGTGGCCGAGTAGCGACGTGGTGTTCGCCGGGACGTCGACGGGCGTGGCCCAGGTCTCCCTGAGGAGCGGCGAGACCGGCCACATCGCCCAGCCGCCCGTCGTCAGCGTGACATCGGTTGCCGGTACGGTCGTCGCCGTCAACGCCGAGGGTGGGCTCGACGTGTCCAGCGGCGACTACGTGCGGGTCGTGCCCGAGGAGTCGTCGGAGGGGCCGGTCGGCGCCTGGTTGCAGACCACGGACGGCAACCTGGTCAGACACGGCAGCCGGACCTATCCAGGCATCCCGCTGTCGGCGGGCGACGCCGCATTTGCCGCCGTTCGGGCCGGGCAGCGGCGACGGTTGGCCATCGGCGACCGCGGCGGCGCGGTCCGCCTGCTCGACCCGGACCAGCCATCGGCGTCGCCCGACCTGGTGCGGCTCGGCGCCGGCGCGGTCACCGCGCTCGCATTGACGCCGTCGGGTCGCCGTCTCGTCGCAGGTGACGCGAGCGGAACGGTACGGGCGATCGATCTCGCCGGGACCAGGACCCCCGTCACGCTCGGCTGGCACCCCGGTGGCGTGACCGGTCTCGCCGCGCTGCCCAGCACCGAGCAGGTGGCCTCCGCCGGGGCGGACGGCGCCCTCCGCTGGTGGGACCTCGAGAACCTGCGCCTGCTCGCCGTCGTCGGCGGACCGGTCGGCTTCCGCGCCCTCGCGGCCGCGCCGGGCGTGGTCGTCGCGCGCGACCAGGAGGGCCGGTTGTGGGTCCTCGACGCGGACGACGTGCGGTCGGTCCCCGCGACCCGGGACCGAGTGCTGCTCAGCGGGTCGTACCGGAGCTCCGATGGTCAGGAGTACAGCGCGTCGTTCACCGTGCGGCTGCGGACGCGGGCGCCGGTCGAGCTGCGCGGTGTGCGGCTCCTGACCGAGCCACCCGTGCGGGGTCGCCCTGTGCGGGTGAGCGTCGCGCTCGACGGCGTCCCCGTGCAGGTGGACGGGACCGGGCGGCTGGCCGTCCCACGGCAGTTCACCGAGGACGCCGACGTGCGTCTGGAGATCACGTTGAACGTCACCACGCCGCGGCGGACGGGTGAACGCAACCTCGAGGCGCGGCTCACGCTCTGGACGCCGGAGTCGGGAGAGGACGACCTGTCCTGGTCGTCGTCGGTGCAGGACATCCTAGGAAGGGAAACGCCAGCATGAGCGACCAGCAGGAGCAGCCGCAGACGCCTCTGTGGCGCTCGCAGTACTGGGTGGCCATCGGGCTCATCGTGGTGTTCGTCGCGCTGGTCGTCGTCATGCTCGTGGTCTCGGACGTCAAGGAGGAGACGGTCTGGCAGCGCCGGGTCTACCTCTTCGGATCGGTCGAGGCGGTCGTCTTCACGGCGGTGGGCTGGATGTTCGGCCGTGAGGTGCACCGGACGGCGGTGGAGTCGGCGCAGCAGGAGGCGCAGCAGGCGAAGGAAGAGGCATCCGCCGCCCGCACCGAGGCGAAGCAGCGCAGCGACCAGGCTGCGGTCGCCGAACGGGCAGCGGCGGAGGAACGCACTCGAGCCCTGACCGTGGCCAAGGTCATCGAACACTCGCAGCCGTCGGCGGCAGCCGCGTCCATCGGGGGTACGTCGTACGACGCCGCGGCGGGCGGCGGGGCGAGCTCGTCGGCCGCCGCGCCCACCGTCGACCTCAAGGCCCTCGTGCGGGACCTGTACTCCGGCAGGATTTGAACCTGCGACCTCTG
>DATKNA010000353.1:0-4416 GCA_035541595.1 Kineosporiaceae bacterium
CGGGCAGCATGACCAAGGGATCCAGCACCTCCGTGGCCTCCTCGAGGCGCCCGAGCCGGGCCAGCCCGGCTCGGGCGAGGACCACCGCGTCGAGCCGACCGTCGGCGACGAGCCGGAGCCGGGTGTCGACGTTGCCACGGACGTCGACCACGTCGAGCTGACGCCCTGATGCCCTGCCGGCGGCGCGCAGCTGGGCCGCCCGCCGCGGCGAGCCCGTCCCCACCCGGGAACCGGACGGCAGGGTGGCCAGCGTCAACCGGTCCCGGGCGACGAGCACGTCGCGCGGGTCCTCCCGGATCGGCACGGCGGCGAGCACCAGGCCGGCGGCGGGCGCGGTCGGCAGGTCCTTGAGGCTGTGCACGGCCAGATCCACCTCAGCGGCCAGCAGGGCCTCCCGGAGCCGCGAGACGAACACGCCGACGCCGCCCAGGGTGGCCAGCGGCGCCGAGGACGTGTCCCCGTGGGTGACGATGTCGACGAGCTCGACGCGGACGGACCGGCCGGCGTCCGCAGCCGCCTTCTCGATGCGGTCGGCCACCCACTGGGACTGTGTCCGGGCGAGGGCGCTGCGGCGAGTCCCCAGTCGCAGGGTGAGCAGCGCGCTCATGCGACGCCTCCGGTGGACAGGGGGCCGAGCGGAGCGGTGATCGCGGCCAGCCGTTGCCGGTCGGCGTCGAACACCGCCCGGTCGGTGCCGGTGTCGAGGTCGAACAGCGCCCGCAGCGCGTCGGCGTAGGCGTCGCCGCCGGGCGCGCCGGCCAGCTCCTTCACCCGGACGGTGGGCGTGTGCAGGAGCTTGTCCACGACGCGCCGGACGGTGCTCTCCACTTCGGCGCGCACGGCCGGATCGAGGTCGGGCATGCGCCCGGCGAGGCGGGCGAGCTCGGCGTCGACGACCTCGCGGGCGCGGGCCCGCAACGCGATCACGGTCGGGGCGACGGCCTGCGCGCGTCGCTCCGTCAGGTACCCGGCCACCTCCTGGGTGACGATCCCCCGCGCCTGCTCGACGAGCTCGACCCGGCCGGAACCCGCGAGGTCGCGTCCGAGGGCGTCGAGGTCGACCACGTGCAACCCGGGGACGTCGGCGGCACTGGGCTCGACGTCCCGCGGGAGGGCCAGGTCGAGGTAGACCTGGGGCCGGCCCGCACGGTGCCGTGCGGCCGCCGCGACGAGCTCGGCCCCGAGCACGTGACCGACGGCGCCGGTGCAGGAGACGACGAGATCGGCCGCCGGCAGCTCGGCCGGGAGCGCGCCCAGGCCGAGGACCCGGGCCCGGACCGGGGCCGCCAGGCGGAGGGCGCGCTCCTGGGTGCGGTTCGCCACCGCGAGCGATGTGACGCCGGCGCGCTGCAGGGTGGCGACGACGAGCCCGCTCATGCTGCCGGCGCCGACGACCAGGACGTGCGCGCGGGTCAACGGGCCCAGGATCGCCTCGGCGCGCTCGAGCCCGGCCTGCACGAGGGTACGGCCGGCCCGGTCCAGGCCGGTCTCGGCGTGCGCCCGTTTGCCCACGTGCAGGGCCCGCTGCAGCAGGCCGCCAAGCACCCGCCCGGTGGATCCGCCGTCCTGGGCGGCCCGCAGGGCCGCACGGACCTGACCCAGGATCTGCTGCTCCCCGACCGCCATGGACTCCAGACCGGACGCCACCGCGAACAGGTGCGTGACGGCGGCGGCCTCGTAGTGGACGTACAGGTGGGGCGTCAGGTCGGCCAGCGCGATGCCGGTGGCCTCGGCGAGAGCCTCGCCGACGTCCTCGACGCCGTCGTGGAACCGTGTGATCTCGGCGTAGACCTCCAGCCGGTTGCACGTGGAGAGGACGACGGCCTCGGCCACGTGCTCCCACGTGACGAGCCGGGCCTCGAGCGCGCGTGCCGCGCTCTCCCGCAGGGCGGCCCGCTCGAGGAGAGCGATGGGCGTCGTGCGATACGACAGCCCGACGACCAGCTCACTCATCGGAGCACCTCCGCGGCGGCAGGGTCGAAGACGAACGAGCCGGCGTCCGGCTCGTCGGCGTCCGCGACGGCGTCCGGCTCGTCGGCGTCCGCGACGGCGTCCGGCTCGTCGGCGTCCGCGACGGCGCCCGGCTCGTCGGCGTCCGCGACGGCGTCCGCAGTGGTGACGGCGGCGAGGCGGGTGGCAACCCTGCGCTGCTCGTGGAAGGCCAGGATCTGCAGCTCGGTGGACAGGTCGACCTTGCGGACCATGACATGGCCCGGGACGTCGAGCACGCAGGGCGCGAAGTTCAGGACGCTGGTGATGCCGGCGGCGACGAGCCGGTCGCAGACGTCCTGGGCCGAGTCGGCCGGGGTCGCGACGACGCCGATCTGCACGCCGTGGTCCCGTACCACCTGCTCGAGCTCGTCGACCGACCGGACGAAGAGGCCGGCGATGTGCTCGCCGATCCGGCGTTCGTCGGCGTCCAGCAGGGCCGTGACGGTGAAGCCGCGGGACGCGAAGCCGCCGTAGTTCGCCAGTGCGTGTCCGAGGTTGCCGACGCCGACGATGACGACCCGCCAGTCCTGCGTCAGGCCGAGCTCGCGCGAGATCTGGTAGATGAGGTACTCGACGTCGTACCCGACGCCCCGAGTGCCGTAGGACCCCAGGTGCGACAGGTCCTTGCGCAGCTTGGCGGAGCCGACACCGGCCGTGGCGGCCAGGGCCTCGGACGAGACCGTGTCCACGCCGTCGGCGGCCAGCACCGTGAGGGCACGCAGGTAGACGGGCAGCCGGGCCACGGTGGCGTCGGGTATCCCGTGCCGCGCCGGGCGGGCCTGCCGGACCAGCCGGGCGGGTCGGGGAGATGACGACACGGGGGTGCCTGCTCCTTGGCGAGAGGGGGATGGTATGAGCGGCCGCCGACAGCCTAGGCACTTGTGAACAGATGCACAAAGTTGACCTGACCACCCTCGACGTGCTGCACGGCCGCCGTGCGACCCCTGCCCCGACACGGGCCGACCCGGCCGTCGCTGGCCCCCTATCCGGCCACGGAGATCGCACTCGGGCGGCACGGCCCAGGCCTCAGCGGCGGCGCAACCAGGAGCGGCGGCCGGCCAGCGCCGCCTTGAGGCGCTGCTCGTCGACACGCCAGAAGTCGTGCTCCGCGCCGTCGACGAGCACGACCGGGATCTGATCCGCGTACTTCTCGGCCAACCGCGGGTCCTCGAGGATCGACAGCTCCACCCAGCCCGCCCCTGTGTCGGCGGCGACCCGGCCGACGACCAGCCTGGCGTCGTCGCAGAGGTGGCAGCCCGGCTTGCCGATCAGGGTGATCCGCGGGGCGCGGCCGGCCGGCCGGTTGCGTCCGGCGCTGGGCGAGCCGGCGGGTGGGTCCGCCGCCGAGTCGCCCGTCACGTTCGCCGCCACGCACCCCAGGGTAGGCGCGGCGCTGGCTTACAGTGACGACATGGCCGAGGACGAGCCGATGCCGCCCTCGGCGGGCGGCGGGACGGCGGTGCCCCAGCATGCGCAGGTGGCCGGCGAGGCCGCGGCACGGGCGGCGTCCACGGCCCCACCCCGGCAGGACGTCGACGACGGCTGGGGAGCCCCCGGAGCGGCAGCGCCCGAGCTCGAGGCGGCCCTGGTCGTCCCGCCGGACCAGCGGGCCGCCGCGTTCTTCGACGTCGACAACACGATCATGCGGGGCGCGTCGATCTTCTATCTCGCCCGCGGCCTCTACCAGCGCAACTTCTTCAGCCTCCGGGACATCGCGGGGTTCGCCTGGCAGCAGCTGTCGTTCCTGGCGCGCGGCGAGAACATGGAGCACGTCGACGAGATCCAGGCGCGCGCGCTGAGCTTCGTCGCGGGCCATTCCGTGGCGGAGATGTCGGCGGTCGGTGAGGAGATCTTCGACGAGTCGATGGCCAGGAAGATCTGGCCCGGCACCCGCGCCCTGGCCCGGATCCACCTCGCGGCCGGTCAGCGGGTCTGGCTCGTCACCGCGACGCCCGTCGAGGTCGCCGAGGTCATCGCGCGCCGGCTCGGCCTGACCGGCGCACTCGGGACGGTGGCCGAGCACGTCGACGGCGTCTACACCGGCCGGCTGGTCGGGTCGTTGCTGCACGGGGAGGCCAAGGTCGAGGCGGTCCGGGCGCTGGCCGAGCGTGAGGGCCTCGACCTCGCGTCGTGCTCGGCGTACAGCGACTCGGCGAACGACATCCCACTGCTGTCGCTCGTCGGGAACCCCTGTGCCGTCAACCCGGACGGCGCCCTCCGGGCGTATGCGAAGGCGCACGGCTGGCGGGTGCGTGACTATCGGACCGGCCGCAAGGCGGCCCGGGTCGGGATCCCGGTCGCCGCCGTGGCCGGCGCCACCGTCGGTGCGATCATGGGAGCGGTCGCCGCGAACCGTCGTTTCCGCCGCCGCCGCCATCCCTTCCCGTGATCATGCAATCCGTGTCGATCAAGTAACCGGTCAGT
>DATKNA010000354.1:0-8144 GCA_035541595.1 Kineosporiaceae bacterium
CGCTGGTGAACGACAGCAGCGCCTGCATCACGCACAAAGTGATCAGCTCCGCGTCGCTGATCCGCGGCGCGATCCCCACCCGCGGCCGGTCAGGCAGCCGCTCCGGCGAGGCGATCAGCAGCTCGTCGATCTTGACGTAGACTGCCAGCGCAAGGGTGTCCAAGTCGGCGTCCATCACGAGCCCCCGTGGCATCGGCGAATGGTTAAGCAACGCCGATCTTGGACACCCTTCGCGCGCCAGCAGCTACGCCACGCCGAACCCCTTGGAATCGATCATCTAGAGCAGCCGAGGTTGCTCCGCATCCGGCGACGTCCGTGCCGTGGGCGCCGACGCGGCGTCCCTCGGAGCGAGGCCGTCCCCGAAGGATCGGGGCAGGCTGCCCTCGGGATAGTCCGATTCCGGATCACCCGGCACGCCCGTTGTGCTCCGCCCCGTGCTGGGTAGTCGGCGGTCGGCGGTCGGGTCGGCAGCGTCCGGAGCGATGTCCGCCTGCCGACCCTCGACGTCCACCCTCCGTTGCGGAGTCGGGCCCACGCCGTACCGCTCGAGCAGGGGCCGCACCCGGGCCTGCAGCCACTCCCGGTAGTCGGCGGGCACGTACGCGCTGCGGCGGTACAACCGCCGGTACTCCGGCACGAGTTCCGGCCGCTCTCGCGCCAGCCACGTCATGAACCACTCCCGGGCGCCGGGCCGCAGATGCAGGGGGATCACCGTGACGCCGCTGGCCCCAGCTGTCGCGATCCGCGCGACCGCCTCCTCGAGCTGATCCTCGCCGTCCGTGAGCCACGGGAGCACCGGGGCCATGAGGACGCCGCACGGCAGGCCGGCCGTCCGGATCTCGCTGACGAGGTCGAGCCGGGCGCGGGCGCTGGGGGTCCCGGGTTCGAGCAGGGGTTGGAGCCGCTCGTCGTGGACGCCGAGCGAGACGGCGAGGCCGACGGGCACGTCCCGCGCCGTGGCGGCGATCGTCGCGAGGTCCCGCCGCAGCAAGGTGCCCTTGGTGAGGATCGAGAACGGCGTCCCTGACCTCGCCAGGGCCGAGATCACCCCGGGCATGAGCTTGTAGCGACCCTCGGCCCGCTGGTAGGGATCCGTGTTCGTGCCGAGGGCGACATGATGGCGGCCCCACCTCGGGCGGGCCAGCTCCACGCGCAGGACCTCGACGATGTTGACCTTGACGACGATCTCGCGATCGAAGTCGGTGCCGGCGTCGAGTTCCAGCCAGGCATGGGTGCCTCGGGCGAAACAGTAGACACAGGCATGGGTGCAACCGCGGTAAGGGTTGATGGTCCATCGGAACGGGACGCTCGACGCGGCCGGCACCTCGTTGAGCGCCGACCGCGCGGCGACCTCGTGGAACCGGACCCCGGGGAATTCGTGCGCCGTCACGGTGCGCACCAGACCCGAGATCTTCTCGAGCCCGGGCAGGGCGTCCCGGTCGTGCGCCTCGAGCGTCTGACCCTCCCACCGCATGGCCGATATTCGAACACGCGTTCGAACTCAGGTCAATGCGACACGACCGTCCCCCTTGCCCTCTACAGTACGGGTGCGGGAAGAGTTGGCCCTGCGGCGATCAGGAGTCGGGACTCGTCCATGACTGTGGCGACACGTTGGCGTACCTCGTCGAGGCGGGCGGGCCGCCGAGGCGACCGGGGGGCCGCCGCCGTGGAGTTCGCCCTCGTCTCGGTCCCCCTGTTCACGATCCTGTTCGGGGCCATCGACTACGGTCTCTATTTCGCCGACGCCCAGACCGTCCAGAGTTCGACGGCGGACGCCGCGCGCGGCGCGACCCTGTCGGTGAGCAGCAGCGCGCTCAATTGGACGGGGGCGACCGGGTGCGTGTCGGATCCGACTCCGAACGACCTGGCCAAAGTGGTATGCAACCTCAACGCCACGGCGAAGCCGATGGGCGGCGGCGAGGTGTTCGTCAAGGCCGAGATCGTTCAGGGCACCGGGGGTCCTGACACCTGGGAGCAGGGCAACGCGCTGCGGGTGTGTGCCGTGACGAAGTACAACACCGTGCTTCCGTTCGTCCCCATGCCCGGGGGCGGCCTGATCACCACGCGCGTCGAGATGCCGATCCAGGACACGGGGCTGGCGCCTCAGACCTTGACCTCCGAGGAGATGGATGTCTCCGGCATCGGCACGGACTGGGCGTGGTGTTGACCCGCATGACCGCCGCCTCGTCGCGTCTGCGCCGGCCGGAGACGGACGACGGGGTCGTCGCGATCGTCGTCGCGATCGTCGTCGTCGGCGTGGTGGTACCGCTCATGGCGATCGTCGTCGACCTGGGCCTGACCCGCATGCTGGCTGGGCAGTCGCGCGGCGCGGCGGACGCCGCGGCCCTGGCGGCGGCGGGCACGGCCAAGGCGAACGAGTCGACCGGTGACCTGTCCCAAGCGGACAGCGATGCCCGCGCGCTCGTCCAGGCCAACCTTCCGGCGCCCCCCGGCGGTTGGAGCGCCGCCTGGGCGACCTGCGTCGACCCCACGCCGTTGCCCACCATCGTCGGGTCGGGCTCGTGCATCAGCTTCGACTCGATGCTGAAGCGGGTCCGCGTCACCGTGCCGCAGCGCAACGTGCCCATCGCGTTCTCCGGCGTTCTCGGCGTGAGCTCGCTGCACGCGGCGGCGACGACGACGGCGACATGGGGTCTCGACCCGTCACCCACCTGTGCCCTGTGCGTGTTCGGCAACTACACCGGGGGCCGCAAGGGCGTGCAGGTCACCGGGGACAACGTCCTCGTCGGGGGCGACCTGAACGTCTCGAGCGCAGGCAGTCTGATCGCCACCGGCGGCCAGGTGAGGTTCGGTGGGCATCGTTACGGGAGCGGGACCGTGTCCCCCACGCCGATCGCCGACACCCGGCCCATCGGTGACCCTTACGCCGCCACCCTTGACGCGCTGAGCAGGACGACGCCCAATGGGCTGCCGGTCTACGGGCAGCGGGCGAGCACCGTTCCGCCCAACAGCTCGTGCGCTCCGGGCATCTACCAGGACATCACCAACTGCACCACCATCACGGGGAACGGTACCTACTTCGTGACCGGCCGACCCGGTACGAACGTCAACGTGTCGCTCAACGCGGACGCCTCGCAGGTGCTGCTGTTCTTCACCTGCAGTGCGGGGGGGGTCGGGCCCGTCGTGGCGGCCCCCTGCTCCCCGTGGTCGACCATGCCCCGCCTCGTCGGCACGAACAGGACGATCACCGCGGAGACCGGCTCCGACCTTGCGGTGGTGTTCGACGCCGGCCTGACCCGGTCCCAACGACTCAGCGGCTCGGGCTTCGGCGCCGGCGGGCTCACGATCAATGGAAGCGTGTACGGGCCCAATGCGACGCTCGGCGGAAGCGGCAGCACCCAGGCGACCGTCAACGGTCACGTCGTCGTCGCAGGCGTCTCCTTCAGCACCTTCGGCTCCTCCGGGACGACTGTCCTGCAGGTCACCGTCCCGCCACCGACCCCGCAGCCGGTTCCCGACGGCCCGGTCAGGCTCGCGGGCGGCTGACCCCCGACTGCCGCCGACGGCGGGCGCGTCGGCTCCGTCCCCGTGGAGGAGGTCACCCGCCGTCCCCGTCGAGGAGGTCACCCGCCGTCCCCGTCGAGGAAGTCACCCGCCGTCCCCGTCGAGGAGGTCACTGCCCGCGACCACGCGCGGGGACAGGTCCTCCGCCGGCGGCGCCCAGGCGGCGGCGTCCGCCGGGACCTGCTCGCCGCTGCGGATGTCGCGCACCTCGTCACCGCCGTCCTCGTCGCCGGGGAACCAGACGAACGGGATGCCGCGCCGATCCGCGTGCCGGATCTGCCGGCCGTACTTCGCCGCCGACGGCGCCACCTCCGCCGGGATCCCGCGCCGGCGCAGCACGCGTGCGATGAGGTCGCACTCGGCCCGCCGCTTCTCGTCGGGCACGGCGACGAGCACGCATGTCGGCACCGAGCGCGTGGCCACCGACAGGCCCCGGCCCACCAGCGCCGACACCAGCCGGGTGACGCCGATCGACAGCCCGACGCCGGGGTAGACGTTCCTGCCGTCGCTGGCGAGATCGTCGTACCGGCCCCCCGAGCAGATCGAACCCAGGTCCGGGCACCCGTCGAGCACCGTCTCGTAGACCGTCCCGGTGTAGTAGTCCAGGCCTCGTGCGATGCGCAGGTCGGCGACCAGGACGCCCGGCAGGTGCTCCGCCGCCGCCTCGACCACCCCGGCCAGTTCGGTCAGGCCCTCGTCGAGCAGCGGGTGCTCGGCGCCGAGCGCCCGCACCCGGTCGACGAACGAGGCGTCGGTCGAGCGGATCTCGGCCAGCGCGAGGCAGGCCGCCGCTTGGCGCTCGTCGGCGCCGGCCTCCTCGACGAGCGCGGCCGTCACCCGCGCCGGTCCGATCTTGTCCAGCTTGTCGACGGTCCGCAGTACGGTGCCGACGTCCGTCAGGCCCAGGCCACGGTAGAAGCCCTCGGCCACCTTCCGGTTGTTGACCTGGATCGTGAACGCCGGGAGCCCGATCGGGCGGAGCGCCGCCAGGGCGTCGGCCATCACCAGCGGTAGCTCGACCTCGTAGTGGAAGGGCAGCTCCCCGTTCCCGATGACGTCGACGTCGGCCTGGGTGAACTCGCGGAAGCGGCCCTCCTGGGGGCGCTCGCCGCGCCACACCTTCTGGATCTGGTACCGCCGGAACGGGAACTGCAGCTGCCCGGCGTTCTCGAGCACGTAGCGCGCGAGGGGAACCGTGAGGTCGAAGTGCAGGGCGAGCTGGCGCCCCTCGCGGTCGTCGGCGTCCACGGGGTCGGCGTGCAAGCGGCGCAGCAGGTAGACCTCCTTCTCGACCTCGCCCTTGCTGAGTAGCTGCTCCAGCGGCTCCACGGCCCGGGTCTCGATCGAGGACAGTCCCCACAGCTCGAAGGTCCGCCGCAGCGCGTCGAGGACGTGCTGCTCGACGATCCGCTGGTGCGGAAGCCATTCGGGGAAGCCGGACAGGGAGGCGGGGCGGGCCATCGGGTCTCCAGGGACGTGGGGTGCGGCCCGAGGGCGGGCGGGCCGCCCGCCCTCAGGCGCTGTGCGCGAGCTCGAGCAGGAAGGGATTGGACCGGCGTTCGTGTCCGATCGTCGTGGAGGGCCCGTGACCCGGTAGGACGAGCGTGTCGTCGGGCAGGGGCAGGACCTTCCCGGCCAGGGAGCGCATCATCGCGTCGGGGTCGCCGCCGGGCAGGTCGGTGCGACCGATGCTGCCGGCGAAGAGGACGTCGCCCGTGAGCATCGTGCCGGCGCCGGCCCGGTCGCCGAGAGCGCCGTCCGGGACGGTGGGCAGGGCGAACATCACCGACCCCTCGGTATGGCCGGGGGCATGGACGACGTCGATCTCGAGGCCGGCGAGCTCCAGCCGTTGACCGTCGACGAGCTGCACCACCTCCGCCGGCTCCTGCCAGCCGGACCGCAGGCCGAACTGCTGCGCGAGCATGGCGACCAGCCCGGGGTCGAGCATGGCGAGAGGATCCGCCAGCCGGTAGACGTCCTCGGAGTGGATCGACGCGGCGAGGCCGTGAGCGGTGCACACCGTCGTCACGGCGAAGACGTGGTCGAGGTGCCCGTGGGTGAGCAGCACCGCCGCCGGGCGCAGCCCGTGGGCCGACAGGATCTCCTCCAGCCGCCCCTCGACGCCGATGCCGGGGTCGACCACCACGCACTCCTCGCCGTTCGCGGGCGCCACGACGTAGCAGTTCGTGGCGAACGCGAGCGCTGGGAAGCCGACGACGAGCACGCGGGAAGCCTAGACGACGCCGATGACCTCCACGGGAGTGACCTCGCGCCCGCCTACACTGGCCACCGGGTCCGGCGCACGCGCGGTGGTGGGTCCTGCAGGATGTCGCTGAGGTTCGAGGAGGCCGTGTGTCGCCCAGCAGGCGGGAGCGCGAGTACGCCAGGCGCCGGTACGAGAGATGGGCGGCGAAGCAGCAGCAGCGAGCCGCACAGCGGCGCAGGACACAGCGCAACGCGATCGCCATCGGCGTCACCGTCATCGCCGTCCTCGGCATCGCCATCGGGGCCGCAGTGCTGCACGGCACCGGATCCGGCTCCACGACGGCGGCCGGCGCGACGCCGTCGCCGTCCGCCCCGGCCGCCTCGGCGAGCGCCACCTCACCGTCGGCGGCCGCGGCCGGCGAGGCCGCCAACCCTTGCCCGACGCCTACGGTCAAGCCGCCGGCGACCCCCGAGTCCTGGAAGTCCGCACCGCCCAAGACGCTGGCCGCGGGCAAGGCGTGGAACCTCACGCTGAGCACGACGTGCGGCAAGATCATCGTGCAGCTCGACGGTGCGAAGGCTCCGCAGGCGACCTCGAGCGCCATCTTCCTGTCGCGCAACGGGTTCTGGAACGGCTCGCCGTGCCATCGACTCACCGGCGAGCAGGACGGCATCTACGTGTTGCAGTGCGGGGACCCCACCGGCACCGGCACGGGTGGCCCCGGCTACTCCTTCGGGCCGGTCGAGAACGCGCCGAAGGACGGCGTCTACCCGGCGGGCACCGTCGCCATGGCCCGCTCGCAGTCCACCGACAGCAACGGCAGCCAGTTCTTCATCGTCTACAAGGACACCACGCTGCCCGCTCCCGGATACACGATCATGGGCAAGGTCAAGGCCGGGATGGACGTCGTGCAGAGGGTCGCCGCCGGCGGCGTCAGCACGACGGCTCCGCCGGCCCCCGCTCGGCCGATCTCCATCGTGTCCACCACGGTCACGCCCGCCTAGGGTGGTGGGGCGGGTGGCGCAGCTGATGAGCGGAGAGCGTGAGGCCGTGACCGAGCAGCACTGGGGCCGGGTCGACGAGGACGGCACCGTATGGGTCCTGACCGCTGACGGTGAGCGAGCCGTCGGCTCCTACCCCGGCGCGACGCCGGAGGCCGCTCTCGCCTACTTCGCGCGCAAGTACGCCGAGCTCGCCGGCCAGGTCGGCCTGCTGGAGCAGCGTATCGCCGCCGGGCAGCTCAGCGGGGCCCAGGCGGAGTCCGCCGTCCAGCGGCTGGCGGAGACGGTGCGGACGGCGCACGTCGTCGGGGACCTGACCGCGCTCGAGACCCGGCTGGAGGCGCTGACCCCGCTGGCCCAGGCACGCAGGGCCGAGAGCGAGCTGGCGGCGCGCGAGGCGCGGGAGCGCGCGGTCGTCCAGCGGACGGTGCTCGTCGAGGAGGCCGAGGCGCTGGCCGCGCCCGAACCGGACCGGATCAGCTGGAAGGCGTCCGGCGACCGGCTGCGCGAGCTGTTCGAGGACTGGAAGCGGTTGCAGCGTGAGGCCAGGCTGGACCGGCACACCGAGGACGAGCTGTGGAAGCGCTTCAGCCACGCCCGGACCATGTTCGACCGCAAGCGACGCCAGTACTTCGGGGCACTCGACGAGCAGCGGGCCCAGGTACGTGCCACGAAGGAGCGGCTGATCACGCGGGCCGAGGAGCTGTCGAGGTCCACCGACTGGGCCGCCACGGCCATGGCGTTCCGGGAGCTCATGACCGAGTGGAAGGCCGCGGGCCGGGCGTCCCGCAAGGAGGACGACGCGCTCTGGGCCCGGTTCCGGGCCGCGCAGGACGCCTTCTTCGCCGCGCGCAGCGCCGTGAACGACCAGGTGGAATCGGAGTTCCGGGACAACCTCGCGGTCAAGGAGCGGTTGCTCGCCGAGGCGGAGGCGTTGCTGCCGGTCCGCGACCCGCAGACCGCACGGGCGGCGCTGCGCGACATCCAGGACCGCTGGGACGCCGCCGGCAAGGTGCCGCGGTCCGATCTCGGCCGGATCGAGGGCCGGCTGCGGGCCGTCGAGCAGGCCGTCCGCGGGGCCGAGCAGGAGCGGTGGTCGCGCAGCAACCCGCAGGCGCGGGCCCGCGCCCAGGACGCGGTCGACCAGCTCGAGTCGACGATCGCCGCTCTCCGGCAGCGGCTCGCCACGGCCCGTGCCGGCGGCAGCGAGCGGGCGATCCGGGACGCCGAGCAGGCGCTCCAGGCCCGCGAGCAGTGGCTCGAGCAGGCCCGCCGCGCCCTGACCGACTTCGGCGGCTGATGCTCCTTCGCCCGGTTGCCGGCGCTCACTCCTCCTGTCCCGTGATCATGCAATCCGTGTCGATCAAGTGACACCTCGTCACTTGATCGACACGGATTGCATGATCACGGGA
>DATKNA010000355.1:0-14773 GCA_035541595.1 Kineosporiaceae bacterium
GAGTACCGGCGGGAGGGGGCGGACGCCGTCAGCTGGCCGCTGGCCCGATGGTGGCGAGCGCTGGGCGCCGACCCGCTGCACCGGCTGGGCCTGGCCGAGCAGACCGAGGACGAGCTCCGCGAGCTGACCCGTGCCTCGCTCGCGAGTCCGTCGCCCGCTCAGCGCGAGCGCGTCGACCTCGCGGTCCGCCAGGTCGCCTCCGACGTCGCCGAGAGGCTGCCGCCGCGATGGGGTGACGCGATACGGACCGCGACCGCGCCGCGCGTCGAGGAGCTGGCCGGTGCCCTCGACGCGGCCGTCGGGGAGGTCGATCTCACCGTGCGCCGGCCGCTCTGGTGGACCGCGGTCGCCGTGCTGCAGTACCTGCTCGTCGCCTGCGCCGCCGTCGGCTTCCTCTGGCTGGCGCTGCTCGGGGTGCTGCGATGGACCGGGCAGGGGCCACCGGCGACGCCGTACCTCGGCGGATTCCCGATGCCCACCGTCCTGTTCGTCGGTGGCCTGGTGCTGGGCATGCTGGTCGCCTGGGTGGGGGGGATCCTGGCCCGGCGCGGGGCGCGCCGGCGGCGGTCGGCCGCGGTCGAGCAGCTCCGGTCAGCCGTCGGCGAGATCGCCTGGTCGCGCGTGGTGACTCCGATCGCGACCGTGCTCGGCGAGCACCGGACCGCGCGGGAGGCACTGGCCAGGGCCTTCTGAGGCACGGCAGCCGGTGGGTGTGGACAGTTCCCGGCCGACGTCGCCACGACCGTCACGTCGTCCACAGGCGCTGCGGTGGCCACAGCGGAGCACACGCCGGCACTGGATGCTACTGCTGCACCCCGGCGACGGGCCGGGCGAAGGCAGGAGGAGTCAGATGCGCGAGACGTACCTGGCCGTGGCGGGTGTCGTCGCCACGGATCCGACGGTGCGGACGTTGGACGACGGGCGCCAGGTCATGAGCTTCCGCGTCGCGTCGACGAGCCGTCGCTACGACACCGCGGCCAAGTCCTGGGTGGACGGGCCGACGTTGTGGGTGAGGGTGAGCTGCTGGCGGGAGCTCGCCGACAACGCGGCGAAGTGCGTCCGCAAGCGGGATCGGATCCTCGCCTGGGGCCGGGTCAGGAGCGAGCAGTGGACCACCGAGGGCGGTGGCATGCGCAACGACCTCGCCCTCGAGGCCGAGGCGATCGGCCATGACCTGACCTTCGGCGTCTCGGTGTTCGATCGCAAGAAGCGCACCGTCGCAGAGCGGATCCTGACCGACGCTCCGGTCGTCGACCCGATGACCGGAGAGATCGTGGCGATGCCGTCGGTACCGTCGGTTCCGGCGGGGCCTGGTGGGCCGGCGGTCCCGGCGCCGGCCCAGGCGGCCGCCGAACCGCCCGAGGACGAGCTCGACCCCGAGTTGGGGGAGGAGCCCGACGACGAGCTCGATGACGAAGGGTTCGAGGGCGGGGCCGGCAGGCCCGTCGAGGCCACCGACGCGCGGAAGGAGGAGCTGGTCAGGTCGGCATGAGGTGGTGTGCGGCAGGATCGGCGCGTGCCACCGAGTCCCGCCACCGCCCGGGTCGCTGGTCTCGCGCTGGGGGTGGTCGCCGACGCCGTGTTCGCCGACCCGGCGCGGTGGCACCCGGTGACCGGGTTCGGCCGGCTCACGTCCGGCCTCGAGCGTCGGTGGTACAGGGACGCCGTCGGGTCCGGCGCGGTCCTTGTCGGGGCGGCGCTCGCCGGTCCGATCGTGGGCGGGCTCGTCGTTGAGCGCGCCGTTCGGCGGTGGCCCGTCGCCCGGGTCGCCGTCACCGCCGCGGCGACCTGGATCGCGCTCGGGGGGACCAGCCTGGCCCGGGAGGGGACGGCCATGGCCGATCTCCTCGAGCGCGGTGACGTGCATGGCGCCCGGGCCCGGCTGCCGCACCTGTGTGCCCGCGACCCCCGTGGCCTCGAGCCGCCGGCGCTGGCCCGCGCGACCGTCGAGTCCCTCGCGGAGAACACCTCCGACGCCGTCGTGGCGCCGCTGTTCTGGGGTGCGGTGGCCGGCGTCCCCGGCCTGCTCGGGTACCGGGCCGTCAACACCCTGGACGCGATGATCGGCTACCGGTCGCCGCGGTACCTGCGGTTCGGCCGGGTCGCGGCCCGGCTCGACGACGCAGTCAACCTCGTGCCGGCCCGCCTGACGGGCGCGCTCACGGTGCTCGCCGCGCCGCTCGTGGGCGGATCGGCCCGCCGGTCGTGGCGGGCGCTGCGCCTGGAGGGCGGCCGCCACCCGAGCCCGAACGCAGGCCGCCCCGAGGCGGCCGCCGCCGGGGCCCTCGGCGTTCGGCTGGGAGGCGCCAACGTCTATGCCGGGCACGTCGAGCACCGTCCGGTCCTGGGGGAGGGGGGGAGGGCCCCGGAGGTGGCGGACGTCCGCCGCGCCGTGCGGCTCGGCCGGATGGTGGGCGCGGGTGGGGCCGTCCTCGCCATGGGGGTGGCCCTGGCGGGTCCGGCGCTCGGCCGCCGCATGTCGCGGCCCGCCCGCCTGTGACCCGCCGAGGGTGGGCGGCGCGAGACGGCCGTGTCCGATCGCGATCGACCCGGGTGCGTGCCGGTCTGTCGGTGCCGATCGCTACGGTCGGAGCCATGAGAGCTGAGGGCACCCTCACCGTCGTCGCGAGGAGCTTCGATGTCGCGCGTTCGGCGGCCACGACGTCGGGCAGGGGCGGCGGCGCCCAGTTCGTCGTCATCGACCTGGCGAGGGGCACGGGGGAGCTGGCCGGTATCGGGGGAACCGGGGGGCTCGCCATGGACCAGGACGGAGCGCATCGGTTCTGGCTGGAGTACGAGCTCAGGTGACGCATCTGCAGCGGGAATCCCCGGGCGAGGTCCCGGCGTCACTCGACCGCGCCGTCCGGGCTGTCCGCCCGGCCGACGCCGCCGTCATCGATCAGGCCCGGGCGCGGCAGGACACGTTGACCAAGCCGCGCGGCTCCCTCGGTGTTCTCGAAGATGTCGCGGTACGCCTCGCCGGCATCGCGGGGGTCTGCCCGCCACCCGTCCCGGCGTCGCCGGCCGTCGCGGTCTTCGCCGCCGATCACGGCGTCCACGCGCAGGGGGTGACGCCGTGGCCGCAGGAGGTGACGGCGCAGATGGTGGCGAATTTCGTGGCCGGCGGCGCCGCGGTCAACGCCTTCGCCGCGCAGCTGGGCGCCCGGGTGGTCGTCGTCGACGTCGGCGTGGTGAGCCCGGTCACGTCCGGACCGTCGCTCTGGAGTCACCACATCCGGTCAGGCACCCGCGATCTCACCGTCGAGCCGGCGATGACCCGGGCCGAGGCATTGGCTGCCATGGCGGCCGGCGTCGACGTCGCGGACCGGCTGGTCGACGAGGGCGCGGACGCTCTGCTGACCGGCGACATGGGTATCGCGAACACCACGGCGTCGGCCGCGCTCGTGGTTGCCTTCACGGGGTCGCCGCCCGAAGAGGCGACGGGCCGGGGCACCGGGGTGGACGATGCGACCCTGCGCCGCAAGGTCGAGGCGGTGCGCCGCGGCCTGGACCGATCCGCCTTGACGCCGGGTCGCGCGTCCGCGGACCCCGTTGGTGCCCTCGCCGCGGTCGGCGGGCTCGAACACGCGGCCCTCGCGGGGTTCGTGCTCGGCGGCGCCGCCCGACGGGTTCCGGTGATCCTCGACGGGCTCATCGCAGGGGCCGCCGCCCTGGCCGCGCAGGCGCTCGCCCCGGCCGGCATCGACGCCTGCCTCGCCGGGCACCGCTCCGCCGAACCGGGTCACGCGCCCGCCCTGCGCGCCCTCGGGTTGCGTCCCCTCGTCGATCTGGATCTGCGACTCGGCGAGGGGACTGGCGCCGTCCTCGCGCTCCCCTTGGTCCAGGCCGCAGCAGCGGCCCTGCGCTACATGGCGACCTTCGATGCTGCGGGCGTCGTCGACAAGACCGACCAGCCGGGCACGCGGCGCGCGGGGCGAAGCGGTCAGGCCGGTGGCGCGTGACCGGCCGCCTGCCAGCGTTCGTGCACCGCGCAGGCCACGACCAGGTCCTCCCACGCCATGCCGGTCGATGTGAAGAGCACCGGCCGGTCCGTGGACAGGGCCCGGCGGCCGGTGACCACATCCCGCATCGGGACGAGGTCCTCCGGGCGCAGGCTGCCCTCGGCGACGGCGAGGACGACGTCGCCGTCCTCGCGTGTGGCCGTCCCGGCGTCCTCCACGACGACCTGCGCGCGCAGGGCCAGGTTCCCGTCGACCTCGCGCGCGTCGGGCTCGTGGGATCCGACCGCGATGACCGCGGCCGTCTCGCGGACCGTCCTGCCGTCGAAGAGCGGCTCTCGCGCGGTGGTGGCGCAGACGATGACGTCGGCGTCCGACACCGCCTGGTCGGCGTCCGGGCCGGTGGAGGCCAGGACGCGGGTGGCGATGCCGCCGAGGTCCGGGATCGTCGCCGCGCCGGGCCGCCGGACCAGGTAGCTCACGGACGTCACCTGGCGCGCGGGCCGCAGGACGTCGACGAGCGCGTCGACATGGCCGACGGCCTGGGGGCCGGCTCCGAAGACGGCGAGCCGCAGGGGTCCGCCCTCGCCGAGCAGGAGGGGCCGGACGGCGGCCAGCGAGACCGCCGGCGTCCGGAGCGCGGTGAGCGTCGTGCCGTCGAGCAGCGCGACCGGGGTGAGCGTGGCGGCGTCGAGCAGCAGGTAGACGCCCTGGATGCGAGGCAGGCCGCGCCCGCTGTTGCCTGGCGCCACGCTGACCACCTTGACCCCGGCGCGGGTGCCCGATTCGGACGGCATGAGGAGCAGCTGCCCGCCGGTCAGGTCGACGATCGTCCGGGCGGGCTCGGCCGCCGGATCGAGCCCCGCCCGCAGGGCCGCCTCGATCGCGGCGACCGCCGACGCGGGCGGCATGACGGCACGCATCCGGTCGCCGTCGATCACCGGCAGCCATGGGCCGCTCATCGCAGGACGAAGCCGGGGAGGAGGTCGTCGGCCGGGTCGGCCACGAAGCTGTGCTCACCGGTCGGGAACGCGGTGCCGGTGACCAGCGGGACGACCGCACGGCGACCCTCGGCGGCCACCTGGCCGATCACCCGGGCGCGGAACCGCGAGCCCACGATCGAGTCGTGGACAAGCTCCTGCCCGGGTGCCAGCCGCCCGGTGCCGACCAGCGTGGCCAGCCGCGCGCAGGTGCCCGAGCCGCAGGGGGAGCGGTCCACCTCGCCGTCGGCGAAGATCGTGACGTTGCGCTGGTGGGCGGCGGCCTCGCCGTCCGAGCCGCCCGGTCGGCCCGCATCGTGGACGTCCTCGTACAAGATCGTTCCGTACACGCCGCTGAGCCGGTCGTCGCTCGGGTGCCGGGCGTGCTCGCTGTCGTTCAGCGCCCACCTGATCTCCCGGCCCAGAGCGATGAGCTCGGGCAGCTCGGTGGGGTCGACCCTCAAGCCCACGGTGGCGACCGGCAGCTGGGCGTAGATCGCGCCGCCATAGGAGACGTCGACGCGCACTGCGCCGCGAGAGATCGTGACCGGAACGGACTCTGCCAGCAGGTAGCTCGCGACGTTGAGGAAATCGACCGAGGTCACGCGTCCTCGACGGGCGTGGACGCGAGCCGTGACGCGCCCGGAGGGCACGTCGATCCGGACGTCGGTGGCGCCGTCCGGCTCCGCCGCGACGAGCCCGGTGTCGACGGCCCAGCGGCCGAGTGCGATCGTGCCATGACCGCAGGCGGTCGAGAACCCGTCCTTGTGCCAGAACAGAGCTCCGAAGGCGGCGCCGTCGTCGTCCGGCGGGGTGATGAACGCGCCGTACATGTCGGCGTGCCCGCGGGGCTCGAGGCACAGCAGCCGGCGCAGGTCGCCGACGGTCGGATCCGACAGCGCGAACATCCGCCGCAGCGCGACGGTCGCTCCCGGGATCGGGACGGGCGGCACCGGGACGATCCGGAACGGCTCGCCGCCGGTGTGGTAGTCGACGGTCCGGATGGGGGCGTCCAGCACCAGGCCGGTCAGCACGAAGTCCCGCTCAGGCCGGCGCGATCCAGGCGGCCGTGTCCGGCGGCAGGTGATGGCCGTCGAGCGGGCCGCTCGCCAGCAGGACCCGTCCGGCCGGCAGGCCGACCGACACCGATCCCGTGTTCACGACGCAGGTGAGGCCCGGCTCGCGGGAGAACGCGAGCGTCTGGGGGCCGAGATCGAGCCAGCTGACGTCCCGCCCCGACCCCGCGCCGAGCGCCGTCAGCTCGTGCCGCAGCCGCAACGCCTCCCTGTACAGGGCGAGCATCGAGGTGGGGTCGCGCTCCTGTGCCTCGACGGAGAGCCGGGCCCACGACGCGGGCTGCGGCAACCAGCCGGGCCCCGAGCCGAAGCCGAGCGATGGTCCGGACGTCGACCATGGCAGCGGCACCCGGCACCCGTCGCGTCCGCGCTCGAGGTGACCCGAGCGTTCCCAGGTCGGATCCTGCCGCACCTCATCCGGGAGGTCGTCGACCTCCTCCAGTCCCAGCTCCTCGCCCTGGTAGAGGTAGACGCCGCCGGGCAGGGCGAGCTCCAGCAAGATCGCGGCGCGCGCCCGGCGGCGGCCCAGCTCGACGTCCGCCGGGGCCTGGCGACCGCGGAAGAGCTCCACCGGCCGATCGGACTGCGCCCGGCCCAGGCGGGTGACGTGCCGGGTGATGTCATGGTTCGACAGCACCCACATCACGGGTGCCCCGACCGCGTCGTGCGCGGCCAGGCTCGTCATGGCCGTGCGGTGCAGGTCTGCAGCACGCCAGGGGGCGCGGACGAAGTCGAAGTCGAACGCGGTGTGCAGCTCACCCGGCCGCAGGTACGCCGTGAGGCGCTCCACGCTGGTGACCCACGCCTCCGCGATGAAGATCTTCGGAGGGTCATAGGTGTCGGCCAGGTCGCGCCACTCCCGGTAGATGTCATGGACCTCCGGCCGGTCCCAGTGCGGGTGGTCGACCCGGTCCGGCGGCGCGAGGACGTGTTCGGTGTCGTGGCCGACGTCCGGTAGATGGCGCTGCTTGACCAGCCCGTGTGCGACGTCGATGCGGAATCCGTCGGCGCCGCGGTCGAACCAGAACCGCAGGATGTCGAGGAACTCGCGGCGGACCTCGGGGGCGTCCCAGTTGAGGTCCGGCTGCTTGGGGTCGAACAGGTGCAGGTACCACTCGCCCGGCGTCCCGTCGGGCTCGGTCACACGTGCCCAGGCCGAGCCGCCGAACACGGACAGCCAGTCGTTCGGCGGCTGGTCGCCGTCGGAACCCTTCCCGGGCCGGAAGATGTAGCGGTCCCGCTCCGGCGAGCCCGGGCCGGCCGCCAGCGCCGCCTGGAACCACGGGTGCTCGTCGGAGGTGTGGTTGGGGACGATGTCGAGCAGCACCCGCAGGCCCAGACCATGCGCCTCGCGGATCAGTGCCAGGGCCTCGTCGAGGGTGCCGAACGGCGGGTAGATGTCGCGGTAGTCGGCGACGTCGTAGCCGCCGTCCGCCTGCGGTGAGGGATACCAGGGGTTCACCCAGATGGCGTCCACGCCGAGGGACGCGACGTAGGGGAGCCGGTCGCGGATGCCTGCGAGATCGCCGAGCCCGTCGCCGTCGCTGTCGGCGAAGCTGCGGATGTACAGCTGGTACGTCACCGCCTCGCGCCACCACGGGACGCCCTCGCGCCGTCCGGCCTCGCGTCTCGCCTGCTGCTGACTCGTGGTGTGCGTCGTCACGGCGTTCGAGCCTAGCCGTGTGCTCCCAGCTCGCTGCATCACGCGCGTGACGAGAGGCAGCACCCATGGGCCGGTCTCCCATGCCTGCGCGCGAAGGGGGTCGTCTGGGCGGGGGACGGTGCCGGACGGCGGTACTGCCGGCATAGGGCGACCGCGGACCGCGTTGCGACACCCCGGGGGATTCCGCCCACACCCGCCGGACGATCCGGCGTCCCGCCCGCGCCCTGCTCGTACTCTCGGCGTCACCGCAGGTCAGAGCCGGTGTGCGGGCAGGCTGACCACTCCGAACAGGTACTGTGAGGGCCATGGCCGAGTTCATCTACACCATGCGCAAGGCGCGCAAAGCCCACGGCGACAAAGTGATCCTCGATGACGTCACGCTCGCGTTCTACCCGGGCGCGAAGATCGGCGTCGTCGGGCCCAACGGCGCCGGAAAGTCGAGCGTGCTCAAGATCATGGCCGGGCTCGACCAGCCGAGCAACGGTGACGCGATCCTGTCGCCCGGATACTCCGTCGGCATCCTCATGCAGGAGCCCGAGCTCAACGAGGACAAGGACGTCCTCGGCAACGTCCAGGAGGGCCTGGGTGAGGTCAAGCTCAAGCTCGACCGGTACAACGAGATCGCCGAGAAGATGGCGGTCGAGTACTCCGACGAGCTCATGGAGGAGATGGGCACGCTGCAGGAGGCCATCGACGCCGCCGATGCGTGGGACGTCGACTCCCAGCTCGAGCAGGCGATGGACGCCCTGCGGTGTCCGCCGGCGGACGCCGACGTCAAGGTCCTCTCCGGGGGTGAGCGCCGCCGGGTGGCGCTGTGCAAGCTGCTGTTGAGCAAGCCCGACCTGCTGCTGCTCGACGAGCCGACCAACCACCTGGACGCCGAGAGCGTGCAGTGGCTCGAGCAGCACCTGGCGGCGTACTCCGGTGCGGTCCTGGCGGTCACCCACGACCGCTACTTCCTCGACAACGTGGCCCAGTGGATCCTCGAGCTCGACCGTGGCCGCGCCTACCCCTACGAGGGCAACTACTCGACCTACCTGGAGAAGAAGCAGGATCGTCTGCAGGTCCAGGGGAAAAAGGACGCCAAGCTCGCCAGGCGGCTCAAGGACGAGCTCGACTGGGTCCGCCAGAACGCCAAGGGCCGCCAGGCCAAGAGCAAGGCCCGTCTGCAGCGCTACGAGGAGATGGCGGCCGAGGCCGAGCGCACGCGCAAGCTCGATTTCGAGGAGATCCAGATCCCGCCGGGGCCCCGTCTGGGCAGCGTCGTCCTCGAGGCCTCCCACCTGCGCAAAGGCTTCGGCGACCGGGTCCTCGTCGACGACCTGTCGTTCTCGCTGCCGCGCAACGGGATCGTCGGCGTCATCGGCCCGAACGGCGTCGGCAAGACGACCCTGTTCAAGGCCGTCGTCGGCCTGGAGCCGCTGGACGCCGGTGACCTCAAGGTCGGCGAGACCGTCAAGATCGCGTACGTCGACCAGTCGAGGGCCGGACTCGACCCGAGGCGGACGGTGTGGGAGACCGTCTCCGACGGTCTCGACCACATCAAGGTCGGCAACGTCGAGATGCCGTCGCGGGCGTACGTCTCGGCGTTCGGGTTCAAGGGCCCGGATCAGCAGAAGCCGGCGGGGGTGCTGTCCGGCGGTGAGCGCAACAGGCTCAACCTGGCCCTCACCCTCAAGCAGGGCGGGAACCTGCTCCTGCTCGACGAGCCCACCAACGACCTGGACGTCGAGACGCTCGGGTCGCTCGAGAACGCGCTGCTGGACTTCCCGGGCTGCGCCGTCGTCATCTCGCACGACCGGTGGTTCCTCGACCGGGTGGCGACGCACATCCTGGCCTTCGAGGGCGATGAGGAGAACCCGGCGAGGTGGTTCTGGTTCGAGGGCAACTTCGCGGGCTACGAGGAGAACAAGGTGGCGCGGCTCGGCCCGGAAGCAGCCCGGCCGCATCGGGTGACGTACCGCAAGCTCACCCGCGACTGACCCCCCGCGGCGGCGGGGCCGGGCCGGTGATCGCGGGGAGTGGGCGTAGGGTCGCGGGCATCGGGCCCGGGCGGTACGTCACGGCCGGGCGCGGCGACGGGACGAACCCGGGCGCGAACTCGACGTGCCAGTCCCTCGCCAGCCCGGCCAGCAGGAGCACGGCCTCCATGACGGCGAACCCGGCGCCGATGCACATCCGCGAGCCCGCGCCGAACGGCAGGTAGGCGCCGCGAGGTTGGCCGGGCGCGGCCTCGTCGAACGCCCCGTCCGGTCCGAGCCAGCGCGACGGCCGGAACTCGGCGACGTCGGGGCCCCAGCTGCGCGGGTCGCGGTGCAGCCCGTACGGCGAGATCACGACGGCCTGGCCCCGGCGGAACCGGTACCGGCCGAGCGTGACGTCCTCGGTCGGCCGGCGTCCCATGATGTACGCGGGCGGGTGCAGCCGCAGCGTCTCGCTCACGATCGCGCGGGTCACGGGGAGCCGGTCCCACGCCGCGTCCGCCAGCGCCGCACCCGCGGCGCCGGTCGCCAGCTCGGCGTCCAGGGCGGTCCGCGCCGCGGGCGTCCGCCAGAGCTCGTACCAGGCCCAGGACAGGGCCACCGCCGTGGTCTCGTGGCCGGCCAGGAGAAGGGTGAGCACCTCGTCGCGGACCTGCCGGTGCGGCATGCCCTCGCCGGTGTCCTCGTCCCGGACCCCGAGGAGCATCGACACGACGT
The DNA here is from genome assembly GCA_035541595.1 of Kineosporiaceae bacterium. Classification (GTDB taxonomy): domain Bacteria; phylum Actinomycetota; class Actinomycetes; order Actinomycetales; family Kineosporiaceae; genus DATKNA01. Next base: position 10,378 of record DATKNA010000355.1, read on the forward strand.
CCCCGGTGTCGCCGGTCGCGCCGCGCTCCGCGATGACGCGCTCCACGACGGCGTCGAGCCTGGCGATCTCGCGGCGCAGCCGGCGGCGCAGCGGCGTCGGCAGGCGCGCGCTGAGCATCCCGCGCGGCGACATCAGGATCGGGAAGATCCTGAGCAGGTGGCGCATGGTTTCGGAGACCACGAGGACCTCGTCCCGGACGTCGGTGCCGAACAGGGTGCGGCCGACGAACTCCAGGGTCAGGGAGGACATCTCGTCGGCGACGTCGACGGCGACGCGGCCGGGATGATCGATGGGGTGATCGATGGCGTGATCGACGGGGTGATCGACGGGGTGATCGATGCGGACGTCGGAGGCGTCGCGCCACGCGGCGGAGCGGGCGGTCGCGAGCCGGACGGCGTCCTCGGCGTAGACCGCCAGGCGCCGGGCGTGGAACGCCGGCTGGACCAGCCGCCGCTGTCGCCGGTGCAGGTCGCCCTTGCTCGTCAGCAGGCCTTGGCCGAATGTCAGTGCGAGGGCGTCGATCCCGCGCCCCTGACCGAAGCCGACCGGCCGGGTCAGGATCGTGCGCGCCAGACCCGGGTCCGCGACCACCGCCACCGGCACCAGCCGGCCCCGCAGCCGGGCGACGCCGTCCGCCTGCGCCACGATCCTCTCCATCCGGCCCGGGACCAGCCTCAGGTCGGAGAACAGCGCCCGCCCGGTCATGCCGAGCCGGGTACCGCCGTCGACGTCCGGCCCCAGGACCGGGAGCTCCCGGCCCGTCATCGCGGCACCCGGAGCATCCCCTCCTGGGCGACGGTCGCGGCCAGCACACCGTCTCGGGTGTACAGCCGGCCGATCCCCAGCCCTCGCGCGCCCTGCGCACTCGGGCTGTCCTGCACGTAGAGCAGCCAGTCGTCCACGCGGGCGACGCGGTGCCACCACATGGCGTGGTCGAGGCTGGCCACCCTGAGCCCGAACTCCGACCAGGACCGGCCGTGGGCTCGCAGCACGGGCTCGAGCAGGGAGTAGTCACTGCCGTAGGCGAGCACCGCGGCGTGCAGGCCGGGATCGTCCGGCAGCCGCCCGACGGCGCGCATCCAGATCGCCTGACGCGTCGTGCGGCGCTCGGCCGGCGCCAGGTAGATCGGCTGCTCGACGTGGCGCAGATCCATCGGCCGCTGCCGACTCCAGTACCGGGCGTCGGGCGAGTCGAGGCCGGCGTAGAGCTGGCCGATCGTCGGCAGGGACTCCGGCGAGGGGACGTCGGGCATCCCGACGTGGTGGTCCAGACCCTCGGCGGGGGCCTGGAAGGAGGCGATCATCGACAGGATCGGCCGGCCGAACTGCAGCGCGTGCACCCGCCGCGCGGAGAAGGACCGTCCGTCCCGGAGCCGCTCGACGGCGAACGTGATCGGCTCGCTGGAGTCTCCCGCGCGCAGGAAGTAGCCGTGCAGGGAGTGCACCGGCCGGCTCACATCGACCGTCCGCTGGGCCGCGACCAGCGACTGGGCCAGCACCTGGCCGCCGAAGACGCGGCCCCACGGCTGCGGCTGGCTCTCCCCGACGAAGGTGTCCGGCTCCCCGTCGTCCGCAGGCGCCAGGTCGAGCACGCGCAGCAGGCCGGTCAGCGCGTCCTGCTCCGCGATCCCCTCGCCCTCGACGGCGGTCACGGCGGGATCGGGAACGGGGTGGGTGTCGGTGTCGGACACGTGGTCATTGTCGCGGTTCATCGCCTGGTGGCGCATGCCACCCTGGTGACATGGAACGCATCACGACGTCGGCGGCCGGACGGCGGTTCGAGGGACGGGTCGGGATCGTCACCGGCGCCAGCCGCGGCATCGGGCTCGCCGTCGCCCGCCGCCTCGTCGCCGAGGGCGCCCGCGTCACGATCACGGCGCGCGGCGCCGAGGCCCTCGACGTCGCCGTCAAGGAGCTCGGGGGGCCGGACGTCGCCCTCGGCGTCCCGGGCAAGGCCGACGATCCCGCGCACCGGGCCGCCGCCGTCGAGGCGACCGTGGAGACGTTCGGGCACCTCGACGTGCTCGTCAACAACACGGGCATCAATCCGGTGGCGGGGCCGGTCACGAGCATCGACCCCGCCGCCGTCCTGAAGATCTTCGGGGTGAACGTCGGAGCCGCGTACGCATGGGTCGAGCAGGCGCGGCTCGCTGGGCTCGGCGAGCGGCCGGGCGCGGCCGTCGTCAACGTCGCCTCCGTCGCCGGTCTCCGGGCGTCGCCGCCGATCGGCGTCTACGGCGCGAGCAAGGCCGCGCTCATCCATGCCACCGGGGAGCTCGCCGTGGAGCTCGCCCCGCGCATCCGCGTCAACGCCGTCGCCCCCGCAGTGATCAAGACGGCGTTCGCGACGATGCTCTACGAGGGTCGCGAGGAGGAGGTGGCCGCCGGCTACCCCCTGGGGCGTCTGGGCACGCCGGAGGACGTGGCGTCGGCCGTGGCCTTCCTCGCCTCCGACGACGCCGCGTGGATCACCGGGCACACCGTCGTCATCGACGGCGGCCTGCTCCTGACCGGGGGGATCTGACGTGAGCTCACCGGAGAAGATGTCGGTCTGGCAGGTCGGCGAGCTCGGGGATCCCGTCGACGTCCTGCGGGTGGCCGAGGTGTCCGTCCCCCAGCCGGGTCCGGGCCAGGTGCTCGTCGAGGTGTACTCGACGGCCCTGAACTTTCCCGACGTGCTCCTGGCCCGCGGCCAGTACCAGGAGCGACCCGGCGTGCCCTTCACCCCGGGCATCGAGTTCTGCGGCATGGTCGTCGCCGTCGGCCCCGGCGTCGACCCGCACCGCGTCGGCGAGCGCGTCGTCGGAGTCGCCGTCCTGCCGCACGGCGCGTTCGCCCGGTACGCCGTCGCCGCGGCCGCCGACGCGCTCCCCGCGCCGCCGGGTCTGGGCGACGTGGCGGCGTCCGCCTTCCTCATCTCCTATCAGACCGCCTGGTTCGGCCTGTACCGGCGGGCCGGGCTGCGGGTGGGGGAGACGTTGCTGGTCCACGCCGCGGTCGGGGGCGTCGGCAGCGCCGCCGTCCAGCTGGGCCGCGCGGCGGGCGCCAAGATCATCGCTGTCGTGGGTGGCCCGTTCAAGGCCATGGCCGCCCGGGAGCTGGGCGCGGACGTCGTCATCGACCGCACTCACGACGACGTCGCCGGCGCGGTGCGGGCGGCCACCGACGGCCGCGGCGCCGACGTCGTCTTCGATCCCGTGGGGGGTCCGTCGTACGACGTGTCGACGAAGGTGATCGCCTTCGAGGGCCGGATCGTCGTGGTCGGCTTCGCCTCGGGCGTGATCCCGCAGCCTGCGCTGAGTCACGTCCTCGTGAAGAACTACTCGATCCTCGGCCTGCACTGGGGCTTGTACCGGACCAGGGACCCCGGGCTCGTCCGGCGCTGCCACGAGGAGCTCATGGGTCTGGTGTCCGCCGGGGCCGTCCAGCCCCTGGTCGCCGACCACCTGCCGTTCGACCAGGTGCCCGCCGGGCTGGCCCGGCTCGCCGGCGGCAACGTCGTCGGCAGGCTCACGGCGGCACCGCCGCCGGCCGTGCCGGACTGAGCGCGGGTCGCACCGCCGGCGGGTAGCCTCCCCGGCATGCGATACGTCGAGGGGCTGCGGGCCGTCGTCACGGGCGCCGGCTCGGGGATCGGGGCGGCCCTGGCCCGCCGGCTCGCCGCCGAGGGTGCGCAGGTCGTCGTCAACGACCTCGACGCGGCGTCCGCCGTCCGGGTCGCGGCGCAGATCGGCGGCCTGCCGGCGCCCGGGGACGCGGCGTCGCAGGAGGGGGTCGCGGCGCTCGTCGCGCTCGCCCGCGCCGATCTCGGCGGCGTCGACCTCTTCTGTGCGAACGCGGGCGTCGCGATCGTCGGCGGCCCCGACGCTCCCGAGGCGGACTGGGAGCGCGCCTGGCAGATCAACGTCATGGCGCACGTCCGCGCAGCCCGGCTGCTCCTGCCGGAATGGCTCGAGGGCGGACGCGGTCACTTCCTCGCCACCGTCTCCGCCGCCGGCCTGCTGAGCATGCCGGGGTCGGCGCCCTACTCCGTCACCAAGCACGGGGCGCTCGCCTTCGCCGAGTGGCTCTCGCTGACGTACGGGGACCGTGGGATCCGGGTCCAGGCGCTGTGCCCGCAGGGAGTCCGGACGCCGATGCTCGCCGGCACCGGCGACGTCGGCCGCGTGCTGCTCGACGCGGGGGCGCTGGAGGCCGACGACGTCGCGGCGACGACGGTCACCGGCCTCGAGGACGGGCCCTTCCTGATCCTTCCGCACCCCGAGGTGGCCGAGTTCTACGCCGGCCGCGCCGCCGACCCCGACGCCTGGCTCGCCGGGATGCGCCGGCTGCAGGCCCGCCTCTCGCCATGATCAGCGGGTCATTGCATGATCACGACTGTGCAGTGCGCGCCAG
>DATKNA010000356.1:0-11989 GCA_035541595.1 Kineosporiaceae bacterium
GCTGGCGGGCCGGATGACGCTCTCGGTGCGCTTCCTGTGGACCGCGAACGCCGAGGACGGCGAGCGCTGGTTCGCGCGGATCCGGAAGGTGGCCAGGCCGGTCCTGGACGGCGTCGGGGTGCATCCCTACCCGGCGATCGACGGCGTCCACACCGACCCGATCGACCCCACGCCGGCGCACGAGGACTCGACGCTGCTGCACACCTTCGACGAGCGCGCCGCCGACGCTCTGCTCGGCGTCGCCGGTCCCGACGCGGGCTCGCCGCAGGTGCTCGTCGAGATCCGGCAGCTGGGCGGGGCCTACGCGCTCGACGGACGGTACCCCTGCGCCTTCGACCACCGCGCCGCCGGGTACAGCCTGCTCGCCGTCGGCATCGACGGGGTCCCGGGCGTACAGGAGCACGCCCGGCGACTGATCTCGGCCATGCGACCCTGGGACACCGGCCGGGTGTGGCCGAACTTCGCGCCGCCCCACGACGCGGAATCGGCCCGCAGGGCCTACACGCCCGCGACCCTGGCGCGACTGGCCGACGTCACGGCCACGTACGACCCGCACCGGGTGATGCAGGCGGCGAGCTACACCCGGGCCTGACGCAGCTGCACGCGTACCGTCCGACCCGTACCGTCCGACCCGTCCGCCGGTCCCGTCCCCGGAAGACCCGTCCCCGGAACGACCGGGCACCTCATTGCGATCATGCACCTCGCGGCGCGCCGCGAGGTGCATGATCGCAATGGTTTGGGTGATCGTCGTGGGGGGCGGGGGGTGGTGGCCGGCGGGTCAGCGGGGGTCGTCCAGGGAGGCCCACCATCGCAGGCGCGCTCCGCCTCCCGCGCGCGGTTCGAGCGCGCAGCCGCCGTCCAGCCGGCGGGCGCGCGCCGTCATGGTGGCCGTACCCAGCCCCGCGACGTCGTCAGGGCCGGGCCCGATGCCGTCGTCCTCCACGAGGAGGCTGAGCCGCCACCGGCCCGTATCGGCGGCCAGCGTGACCTGGGCGTGCGACGCGTGCGCGTGCCGGGCGACGTTGCTCAGCGCCTCCCGCAGCACCGCGAGCACCTCGGGCACGGACTTCTCCGGCACCGTGCTGTCCAGCGGGCCCTCGAAGGTCAGCTCGGGTTCGAACCCGAGCGCCGGCACCGCCTCGGAGACCACCCGCAGCGCCTCACCGCGCAGCCCCGTCGCCCGCTCCTCCGGCTCCTGCAGGGAGAAGATCGTCTGCCGGATCGCGCGGATCGTGCCGTCGAGATCGTCGATGAACGCGGACAGCCGCTCGCGGGTCTGCTCGGACTCGACCCGCGCGGAGAGGCCCTGCAGGCCCAGGCCGACGGCGAAGAGCCGCTGGATGACGAGGTCGTGCAGGTCCTCCGCGATCCGGGTCCGGTCCTCGAGCACCGCCAGTCGCTGCCGGTCCGCGGTCGCCCGGGCGGACTCGACCGCCAGCGCCGCGTTCCCGGCGAAGGAGGTGATCACGCGCCGGTCCTCGTCGGTGAACGGCGGGCCCGAGGCGTCCCGGACGGCGGCCAGCATCCCCCCAAGGGTGCTGCCGGCGACCAGCGGGACGACGACCGACGGCCGCCTCCTGTCGAGCACCGACGGCCCCCCCGCTGCCGGCTCGAGGGCCGGGGCGTCACCCTCGTCCTCACCGCGGTCGCCCTCGTGGTCGCTCACGGTGACGTATGCGCGGCCCGGGTACTCGAGCTCGACGATCTCCTTGGCGCCGTGCACCGCGCGCACCGTGAACCCCTCCTCCGCGGGCAGGAGCAGGACGGCGGCATCGGCCACCGAGAGCTCGGCCGCCTTCCTGACGACGAGCCGGGCCGTCTCGTCGGCGTCCGCGCCCGCCAGCAGGCGGGAGGTGACCTGCGAGGCGGCGGTGAGCCACGCCTCGCGCCGGTGCAGCTCCTCGAAGAGCCGGGAGTTCTCCACGGCGACGCCGGCGGCGGCGGCCAGGGCCACGACGACGTCCTCGTCGCGCTCGGTGAACTCCCCACCGCCGATCTTCTCCGTGAGGTAGAGGTTCCCGAAGACGGCGCCCCTCGACCGCACGGGAACCCCGAGGAACGTCGTCATCGGCGGATGGTGCGGCGGGAATCCCACCGACCCCCCGTGCTTGGACAGGTCCGCGATCCGCAGCGGGCGGGGGTCCCGGATGAGGACGCCGAGGATGCCGTGCCCGGTCGGCAGCTGGCCGATGCGTGCCCGCAGATCGTCGTCGACACCTGCGGTGACGAACTGGCTGAGCCGCCCGTTCCCGCCGATCACACCGAGGGCGCCGTACCGGGCGCCGGCCAGGTCGACGGCGAGCTCGACGATCCGCCGCAAGGTGTCGGGCAGGCTGAGGTCACTGGCCACCGACACGACGGCGTCCAGCAGTCGCCGCAGCCGGTCCTCGACGTCGAGCACGTCCTCGGCGCGAGCCACGAGCTCGCGCAGCAGGGCCTCGACGTGCAGACCCGGCAGGCTCTCCTCCTGGCCCATCCCGGTTCCTCCCGCTCGCTGCGGCCCGGCCCCGGCCGCCACGTCCCGATCCTAGGGCTGCCACCTCCGGGGGGATTGCCGAGCGCTGGTCCGTGCCTCCAGGTCAGGGGCACATAGGCTAGGGGTCGTGATCCGCGTGTTCCTGCTCGACGACCACGAGGTGGTCCGGCGTGGCCTCGCCGCCCTGCTCGAGTCGACCGACGACATCCAGGTGGTGGGGGAGTCCGGCTCGGCGCAGGAGGCGACGCGCATCATCCCCGCGCTGCGTCCCGACGTCGCCGTGCTCGACCAGCGTCTGCCCGACGGCAACGGTGTCGACGTCTGTCGCGACGTCCGGTCCCAGGACCCGACGATCAAGGCGCTGATGCTCACGTCGTACCAGGACGACGAGGCGCTGTTCAACTCGATCATGGCCGGCGCCTCCGGCTATCTCCTCAAGCAGGTCCGCGGCCACGACCTGGTCGAGGCGATCCGGACGGTGGCGGCCGGCGGCAGCCTGCTCGACCCGGCGGTGACGCAGCGGGTGCTCGAGCGGATCCGGACCGGCGCCGACCGTGAGCCGGAGGAGCTCGCCGCGCTGACCCCGCAGGAGCGGCGCATCCTCGAGCTGATCGCCCAGGGCATGACGAACCGGCAGATCGGCGCCGAGATGTTCCTCGCCGAGAAGACGGTCAAGAACTACGTCTCCAGCCTGCTGGCCAAGCTGGGGCTCGAGCGCCGTACCCAGGCCGCGGTCCTCGCGAACAAGCTGCTCGGCTCCTGACGCAGCCGATTCGGCATCTCTGGGGTGTCCATCTCTCGCGAAGGTGACGCCGAGAGCCTTTCGTCGCGTCACATGAGGCCGAGGAAGTGCGCCTCCTCGCGCAGCTCGTCGCGCACCCGGGGGTGTGCCGCCTGGTCGATGATCTCGCGGGCCTGCGCCTCCTGGTCGAGGCCCCACACCTGGGCGAGCCCTCTCTCCGTGACGATCGCGCTCGGCTGGAACGACGTCGCCGGCTCCTCCAGCAGCGGCACCACCGTCGAGACGTCGGCCCGCGGATGCCACGACCGCAGCGCGAGGAACGCCTGCCCGCCCGGGGAGTGCAGCGCGCCCACGAGGAAGTCCGTCTGCCCCCCGAACCCGGAGTAGATCCGGGCCTGCAACCGGGAGGCGTTCGCCTGCCCGAACAGGTCGACCTGCAACGCCGAGTTGATCGACACCATCGACGGCCGCTGCGCGATGAGGCCGGGGTCGTTCGTCCGCTCGGTGCGCAGCATCCGGACCCGCTCGTTCCGGTCGACCCAGCGGTAGAGGTCCGGCGTCCCGAACAGGAACGACGCGACGAGGGCCGCGTCCGGATCGAGTGCGCCGGCCTCGTCGAGGCGGAGCACCCCGTCGCTGAACATCTCCGTCCAGATCTTCAAGCCGCGGCGCCGGACCAGCCCGGGCAGCACGGCGTCCGGCACGGCCCCGATGCCGAGCTGCAGGGTGGCGCCGTCCGGGACCAGGGCCGACACCCGCTCCCCGATGACCCGTGAGTCGTCGTCGAGGTCGCCGCCGCCCTGCTTGCGCAGCGCGACGTCGACCTCGACACCGACGTCGACGAGGTCCAGGGACAGCTCGGCGTCTCCGAAGGTGTACGGCATCCGGGGATTGATCTGGGCGATGACGACCCCACCGCGGGCCTTGGCGGCCTCGATCGCCGCCGGCAGCAGGTTGACCTCGACGCCCAGCGACACCTTTCCGCGCCACGGCACGGACGTGTGCACCAGGACCACGTCCGGCGGCAGCGTCCTGGCGAACAGTGTCGGGACCAGCGACAGCCGGCTGGGCACGTACGAGAGCCGGGCCGAGTGCCGCATGCCCGGCCCGACGAACGACGTCTCGTGGACCACGCCCTCCCGATCGGGGATCCCCGGCTGGGCGTTGAGCATGCAGATCCGGTACTCGGGAAGCGCCGCGTCGACGGCTTCCACCAACTCCAGCGGCGTCGCGAAGTTCCCCGACGCCACGATCCGCGGCGTGCGCCGGACTCCGTCCCCTCCGCCGGGGAGCCCGTCTCCCAGCAGGCCGGCGAGGTCCTCCAGACGTGCCTCACGCATCACGTCCTCCTCCCGGTGACCTTCCTCGGGGCCCGGCCGGGTTCCCGCCGGACAGGTCCGATCATCGCGTACCTACGGCCGGGCGGCTTCCGAAGCGCGAAGCGCGCCGGTGGACGCGCCGTACCCGGGTGCGGGCCGGTCGTGCGAGCCGCTGCGCGGGTGGGGTGACCGGGGCGCGGCCGGCCACGGGTACGGTGCGGTAGTACCACGTCTTCGCGAGCTCGATGATCGAGAGATAGGCCGCGACGAATCCGACGACCAGCGCGTAGAACGAGCCCGGCAGCGGGGCGAACCCGAGCGGGCCGGCCAGCGGGGTCGCCGGGATGATCGCGCCGACCAGCGCCACGCCGATGGCCGACAGCGCCAACGGCAGGCTCGGCCGGCTGCGCCAGAACGGTACCCGCCGAGTACGGATCGCGAAGATGACCATGCACTGGGTGGCGAGCGACTCCACGAACCACCCGGACCGGAACAGCGGCGGCGAAGCGTCGAACACCCGCAGCATGACGATGAACGTCAGGATGTCGAAGATCGAGCTGATCGGGCCGAAGACGACCATGAACCGGCGGATCGCGGAGATGTCCCAGTGCGATGGCCGGCGCAGCTGCTCCTCGTCGACCTCGTCGGTGGGGATGGTCAGCTGGCTGGTGTCGTACAGCAGGTTGTTGAGCAGGATCTGGGAGGGCAGCATCGGCAGGAAGGTCAGGAACGCCGACGCACCGGCCGCGCTGATCATGTTGCCGAGGTTGCTCGACGTCCCCATCATCACGTACTTGATGGTGTTGGCGAAGATCCGCCGGCCCTCGCTGACGCCGTCCGCGAGCACGTCGAGGTCCTTCTCGAGCAGGATCACGTCGGCCGCGTCCTTGGCGACGTCGGTGCCGCTGTCGACCGAGATGCCGACGTCGGCCGCGTGCAGCGCGAGCGCGTCGTTGACGCCGTCGCCGAGGAAGCTCACCACGGCGCCGCCGCGCCGCTCGGCGCGCACGATCCGCGCCTTGTGCTCCGGGCTGACCCGGGCGAAGACCCGGGCCTCGCGGACCAGGCCCGCGAGCGCGTCGTCGTCGGCGGCGTCGATGTCCTGGCCGCTCAGCACGCTGCCCGAGCCGAGGGTCAGGCCCAGCTCCGTGCAGACGCGGGCCGCGACCGCGGCGTTGTCCCCGGTGACGACCTTGACCGCGATGCCCAGGTCGGCCAGCCGCGCCAGCGCGGCCCGGGCCGAGGGCTTGGCGGGATCGAGGAACACCAGCAGGCCGCGCACCTCGAGGTCGCGCTCGTCGTCCGGGCCGACCGCCGTCGCGTCGGGCACCGGGCGGGTGGCCACGGCCACCACCCGGTTGCCGGCGGAGAACTCGCGGTCGGCCGCGGCGCGGACGGCGTCCGGCACCGTCTTGGCCCGCTGGAAGACCGATTCCGGGGCTCCCTTGGTCACCAGCAGCCGCTCGCCGGAGGGGCTGTCGACCAGCACCGTCACGAGGCGCCGGTCGTGGTCGAACGGCAGCACCGAGAGCCGCCGGTAGGCGGCCGCCGCGTCCCGCTCGGCCGGCGCCGTCACGCCCGCCCAGAGCGCGGCGTCCAGGGGGTTGCCGCTGGCCACCGCACCGTCGCTGCCGGCCGTGACCTCGCTGGCGACGAGCCCGAGCACGGCCGGGGCGGCGTCCTGGGAGCCGTCCGCCCCGATCGAGCGCATGAAGGCGATCCGGCCCTCGGTCAGCGTCCCGGTCTTGTCGGTGAGCAACACGTCGATGTCACCCAGGTCCTCGATGCACACCAGCCGCTTGACCAGCACGTGGCGGCGGGCGAGCGCCCGCGACCCCGCCGACAGGCTGGTCGAGACGATCGCGGGCAGGAGCTGGGGCGAGATCCCGATGGCGATGGCGAGGGAGAACATCAGGGCGTCGAGCACCGGTTGGTGCCGCGCCACGTTGATGACGAAGACCACGACCGTCAGCACCGCCGCGACCTGGACCAGCAGCATGCTGAACCGGCGCAGTCCGGCCTGGAACGCGGTCTCGGGCTCGTGGTCGCCCAGGTCGGCGGCGATCCGGCCGAAGGCGGCGCGGGTCCCGGTCGCGACGACCACGGCCCGGGCGGACCCGGCCTGCACGACCGTCCCCATCAGCGCGCAGCTCGTCAGGTCGCCCAGCCCGGTGCCCGCCGGCACCGCGGCGGCCTGCTTCTCCGCCGGCAGCGACTCGCCGGTGAGCACCGACTCGTCGCAGGCCAGGCCGGCGGTGTCCAGGAGCCGGACGTCAGCCGGCACGACCTCGCCGAGGTGGAGGTCGATGACGTCGCCCGGCACGAGGTCGGCGACGTCGACCTCCCGCGCCCGGCCGCCCCGGACGACGATCGCCCGGTGCCGCACCTGCTCGTGCAGGGCCGCCGCGGAGCGCTCGGCGCGGTACTCGTTGATGAAGCCGAGGCCGACCGAGGCGAGCAGGATGACGCCGATGATGATGGCGTCCGTCCGGTCGCCGAGGATTCCGGAGAGGGCGGCCGTGACCGCCAGCAGGAGCAGCAGCGGCGACTTGAGCTGCCGCCACAGCACCGGCAGCGCGCGGGCCCGGTGGACGCGCAGGACGTTCGGCCCTGCATCGGCGAGCCGGCGTCGCGCCTCGTCGTCGGTCAGCCCGCCCGCGCCGCTGCCGAGCGCGTGCAGGACCTCGTCCGGAGCCTGTGCCGCGGCGGTCGCGATGTCCACGGCTCACGCGTCGACGAGGCAATAGCCGCCGGCCGCGACGTCGAGGGCCTCTGGCGGCAGCTCGGGATCGGTCAGCAAGGCGCAGGCGTGGTCGAGCACGATCCACTGCGGCCCCTGCCGCCACGTGCGCAGGCAGGCGAGCGCGACGAGCGCCCGGCCGATCGCGTGCGTGCGCTCCTCCTCGGGCAGGCTTCCGGCGTCCAGCACGAGGTGCGGGGACCGGTCCAGGAGCGCGCGGGCATGCGCCGGCTCCTGGACGGGGGTGCTGGCCAGATCGACGTGCCGCACCTCGCCCGTCTGGTCCCAGGCCCGGCAGCCGTCGGGATCCACGACGACGAAGGGGACACCGGCCTGCCTCCACCGGTCGACCAGGCTCTCGACCCCGACCCTCGGGGTCGGCGCCTGCGGCCGTTGGCTGATCACGTCTGTCTCCTGCTCTCGTGGCGGGACGACCGTCGCTCCCAGGGTGCGACGGCGGCCCGGGCCGGTGGGAGGGTCCAAGGTCCCGCGGCGGCCGGTCTGCCGGATCGGTGACCGGCGAGAGTGGCCGCCCGTCAGCGACGCACGGCGGCGCGGGTGGGGACCCCGTCCACCAGGCGGACGATGCCGAGCGGGTTGGCGTCTCGAAGCTCGGCCGGGAGCAGCGGGTCCGGCCAGCTCTGGTACCCCACCGGGCGCTGGAACCGGCGGGCCGCCGTCATCCCGACGCTCGTGGTCGAGGGCGCCGTGGTCGCCGGGTACGGGCCGCCGTGGACCGTGGCGTACCCCACGGTGACACCCGTCGGGACGCCGTTCCAGACGAGCCGGCCGGCCCGCGAGGCCAGCACGGCGAGCAGCTGCTCCGGGACCGCCTCGCCGGGCTCGGCGTGCACGGTGGCGGTGAGCGAGCCGGGCACCTGCCCGGCGAGCCGGGTCAGCTCGGGCAGGTCGTCGGCGACGGCGACCACGGTGCCGGGGCCGAAGCGCTCCTCGAGCAGGTCGGGGCGGGCGAGCAGGACGGCCGCGGAGACCCTCGCCAGTCCGGGGGACTCCCAGGCGCCGTCGCGGGGGAGGGTCTCGGCCGCGACCACCTCCTCGACGCCCGGCGTCCGGACGAGCCGGTGCCACGAGGTGTCGAAGGCATCCCGGAGCCGACCGGTCAGCATGACCAGCTCGGGCGCCCGCCGGAGGATCTCGACCATGGCGTCCACCAGGTCCTGCAGGCCCGGCCCGCGGACGGTGAGGACGAGGTTGGGCTTGGTGCACAGCTGGCCGGCGCTGCCGACCACCGTTCCGGCGAGCAGCTCGCCGATCGCGCCGCCGCGGCCCGCCAGGGCCGCCGGGGTCACGACCACCGGGTTCACGCTGCTCATCTCCGCGAAGACGGGGATCGGGACCTCGCGTCGGGTGGTCGCGTCGAACAGTGCCCGCCCGCCGCGCAGGGACCCGGTGAAGGCCACCGCCGCAACGTCCGGGGCCGTCACGAGGGCCTGTCCGAGCTCGGTGGCGCCGCCGTGCAGTACCTGGAACCAGTCGGCCGGTGCTCCGGTCCCGGCGACCGCGGCGTCCACGACCTCGCCCGTCGCCCGCGACGTCGCCGGGTGATCAGGATGCGCTTTGAGGATCACAGGGCAGCCGGCGGCCAGCGCAGAGGCGGTGTCGCCGCCCGCGGTGCTGAAGGCGAACGGGAAGTTCGAGGCCGAGAAGACCGCCACCGGGCCCAGCGGGCGGGCGACCCGGCGCTGGTCCGGCCGGGCCGGGTCGCCGCCCTCCGCCGGACCGCCGGTGTCGATGATCGCGTCGGCGAGCAGCCCGTCGCGGTGGGCGCCGGCGAACGCCCGCAGCTGGTGCACCGTGCGGACGACCTCGCCCCGCAGCCGGTCTGCCCCCAGTCCCGTCTCCCGCTCGGCCAGCTCGGCGAGGTCCGGGGCCGCGTCCTCGAGGCCGGCGGCGACGGCGTCGAGCAGGGCGGCATCGTCGAATCCACCCGGCGCGCCCGCGGGCGGGCGGTTCCGCAGCGCCTCGGCGGCGGCCTCGGCCGCGGCCGCCGCCTGCGCCGGGCCGGCTTCGGGGACGCCGTCGCCGACGGGTCGCCCGTCCCGCGGGTCGGTACCCACGAGGGGGCGCCCGGTGCCGGTCGGTGCTCTGCTGCTCGGTGCCGACATCCCGCCTCCTGCGCGCCTTCGGCGTCGGTTCAAGGAGCCTACGTTCCCGGTCCGGCCGTGTCGGTGGTCGCCCTTACGGTTGCCGCAGGCGGCCTGACGAGGAGCAACCATGGACGACGCAGACCTGCGCCGCTGGCGGCTGGCGAGCCATCGGCTCGCCGGTCCGGAGCTCCCCCCGAGACCGGAGGCCGGGGGCGCCGTGGTGCGGTGGCTGGCCGCCGTGCAGTCGCAGGACCACGAGCCGGCGCTGTGGTCGTTGGCCCGGCGCTCGTGCGCGGTCGGCCTCGCCGAGCTGGCGGCCGCCTTCGACGCGGGGGCGTTCCTGCGTACCCACGTGCTGCGCCCCACGTGGCACTTCGTGCCGCCGGAGACGCTGCGCCCGCTGCTGGCGCTCACCGGCCCCCGGGTCGCGGCCGGTTGCGCCGCCCGCTGGCGCGGACTCGGGCTCCCGGCACCGCTGCGGGCCCGGGCCACCGACGTCATGGCCGCGGCCGTCGCCGAGCGCGGTCCGCTGACCCGTCCGGAGCTGCGGGGCGTGCTGGATCGAGCGGGCATCCCGACGATTGGGCAACGGCTGCCGCACCTCCTCCTGCACGCCGAGCTCGAGGCCGTGCTGTGCAGCGGCGGCCTGCGCGAGCGCCAGCACACCTGGGCGCTGGTCGAGGCGCGGACTCCGCCCGCCGCACCCTTCGACCGGCCGGAGACGTTGCGGGCGACGACGGTGCGGTTCGTCCGCAGCCACGGGCCGGTCACCGAGCGCGATCTCGCGTGGTGGTCGGGGCTGCCGCTGCGCGACGTCCGGCAGGGTCTGGAGCTGGCCCGGCCGGAGGTCGCCGGGCTCCGGGTCGAGGGCCGCCACTACTGGTATGCCGAGGAGTCGACGGCTGCCCGCCCCGGCGGTCCGGTCGTCCATCTCCTGCAGAGCTACGACCAGTTCCTCGTGGGCTACAGCGAGAGCCGCGACCTGGTCGACCCCGCCGGGTACGCCAAGCACATGCCGCGGGGGGCGCTCCTGGGCCCCTCGGTGCTCGTCGACGGGGCGCTCGCCGGCCGCTGGCGCCGAGCCGCCGGGCCGGGCCGCGTCGATGTCGAGGTCGCCGCCTTCACCCCGCTGACGCCGCCCGCGAGGGCCGCCCTGGAGGAGGAGGCGCAGCGCTACGCCGCGTTCGTCGGCGTGCCCGTTCGCCTGACCGTCCGCGATGCCTGAGTCACACCGATGTCCGGGTCACACCCAGGAGGGCAACCACATCCGGTCCGCCCACGACGGCTGCGGGATCAGCTCGGCGGTGTAGACCGGGTAGAACCAGGCGAACGCCAGCACGGCGAGCACGACGACGGCGCCGGCGGCGATGCCGCCGTAGAGCCGCCGTTCCGGGGAGGCGTCACGCCGACCGAGCAGCAGTCCCAGGCAGTAGGTCAGGCCGAGCACCACCCATGGCACGAAGGCCACCGCGTAGAACGTGTAGATCGTCCGGTCCTGCCAGTGGAACCACGGCAGCCACCCGGCGACGAGACCGGCCAGGACGGCGCCGGCGCGCCAGTCCCGGCCGAGCGCCCAGCACACGAGCAGGACGCCGACGGCGATCGTCCCGCCCCACCAGATCACGGGGTTCCCGATCGGGGTGATCGCCTTCGAGCATCCGGCCACGACGTGGCAGGCCCCCTGGCCGTTCTTGCTGCCCTCGTAGAAGAACGCCGTCGGCCGGCCCACGACGATCCACGACCACGGGTTGGACTGGTAGGGGTGCGGCGAGTGGAGATTGACGTTGAAGTTCCACATCTCGGCGTGGTAGTGCCACAGGCCGCGCAGCGCGGCCGGCACCCATCCCCAGGTGGCCGACGGGTGCTGCACGCCCCATTGCCGGTCCCATGCGTCCGTGGACCGGAACCAGCCGATCCAGGTGGCGAGATAGGTCGCCACGGCCACGGGGATCGCCACGGCGGCGGTCGGCAGCGCATCCCGCACGACGCCCCCGAGCGCCCAGCGGGGCACGCCGGCGGCGCGCCGAGCGGCGAGGTCCCACAGCACGCTCATGATCAGGAACACGGCGAGGAAGACGGCCCCCGACCACTTCGTCCCGGCGCACAAGGCCAGGCAGACGACGCCGGCGAGCCGCCACCAGCGCGGGCCGAGCCAAGGGCCGAACCGGCTGGTCGAATCGCCCTGCTCCACGAGCCGGGCCAGGAGTTCCCGGGACCGGTCCCGGTCGATGAGCAGGCAGCCGAATCCGGCGAGGGCCCAGAACATGATGAAGCCGTCGAGCAGGCCCGTCCGGCTGTGCACGAAGGCCTGGCCGTCGACGGCCAGCAGCAGGGCGGCGGTCGTCCCCAGGAGCGTGGACCCGAACAGGCGGCGCCCGATCCGCCCGATCATGAGGATCGCCAGCGTGCCGACGACGGCGGCGGAGAAGCGCCAGCCCCACGAGCTCGTCGGCCCGAACAGCCACTCCCCGAACGCGATCATCCACTTGCCCACGGGTGGGTGGACGACGAAGTCCGGCTGGTTCTTGAAGACGTCGAGCCTGCCGACGGTGAAGGACGCGTCGGGCTTGATGTCGGTGCGCCACGCGAGCTCGTAGCCGACCT
>DATKNA010000357.1:0-4011 GCA_035541595.1 Kineosporiaceae bacterium
GGATCGGCGTGGGCCCGCTGTCCGGTAGGAGGTCGTCGCCGTCCGCCGAGCACCCGACGCGAGCCGGGCGTGACCCCTTCCCGTCGGTCATCGAAGCGGTGTTCCCCATTCCACGGACTCGCGCAGGCGCACCTTGAGGACCTTGCCACCCGCGTTGCGCGGCAGTGCCATGCCGGTGATGGACACGTACTGCGGCACCTTGTGGTGGGCCAGCCGCTCCCGACAGTGCGCGAGGATCGTGTCTATGTCGAGCGTCGCCTCGCCCCCGTAGACGACCGCACCGACCTTCTCGCCCATGACGTCGTCCTGCACCGCCAGCACCGCGGCCTCGAGGACGCCGGGGGCGCTGAGCAGGGCGGCCTCGACCTCGATGCTGGAGATGTTCTCCCCGCCCCGGATGATGATGTCCTTGGTCCGGTCGACGATGTGCACCCGGCCCGCCCCGTCGACCCGCACGATGTCACCTGTGTGCAGCCAGCCGTCGATGATCGTCTCCGCGGTCGTTTCCGGCCGCTGCCAGTAGCTGCTGGTCACGTTGGCACCCCGAGCGACGAGCTCCCCCAGCGTGGGGTCGGCGCCCTGGGGCACGATCGCCAGGTCCACCGAAGGCACCGCGTAGCCCACGGAGTCGGCGTGCTCGACGGCGTCGTCGTGCGGGAGGACCGTTATGATCGAGGCCGTTTCGGTCATCCCGTACCCGTTGGTCACCCGGCCGCCGGGGAATGCCTCCTGGAGCGACTGCACCAGGGCGGGTGCGATCGGGGCCCCGCCGTACCCCACCCACCGGACACCCGAGACGTCCGTCGCGGCGAGCTCCGGTCGGCGAAGCAGCAGCGCGTAAACGGCCGGAACGGTCACCATGAACGTGATCCGCTCGGTTGCCAGCGAGGAGATCAGCGCGGGCAGGTTCAGCGCCGGCATGATGACGGACGCTCCGCCGACCTGGGTGGCGGTCAACAACTGGGAGTTGCAGCCCGTGACATGGAACAGCGGCACCGAAATCAGCGTGCGCAGCTCCGGGCCGATATCGGCCGGGAGCCCGACGCAGCGGACCATGTTCTGGTTGTTGGTGAGGAACGCCTCGTGCGTGGTCGGCACGCCCTTGGGGTGGCGCCCGGTGGTGCCCGAGGTGTAGAACATCGCCGCCACGTCGGCGTGGCCCAGCCCGGCCTCCACGTACACCTCGCCGTCGGGGAGCGCGGTCCCCGGGCCGAGGTCGACCGTCACACCGGCGTCCGTGAGCACGAACTCGATCTCCGGCTGCGAGGAGCCCGTGTTGACCGGAACGGCAATGCCGCCCGCCATCAGGGACCCCCAGAAGGCGAGGACCCAGTTCACCCCGGCCGGGTACCGCACGGCGACGCGGTCGCCCCGCTGGACGCCCGCCGCCCGCAGGCCGCCGGCCACCCTGGCCGCGCGATCCCACAGCTGCCGATAGGTCAGTCGGGGCCCGCCGAGCTCGACCACGGCTTCGGCGTCGGGTCGCGCGTCCACCTGACTCTCGAGCAGGGCCAGCAGCGAGTCGGGGAGGTCCTGGTACCGGGGGATACCGTCCTCACCGGTCCAGATGCCGTCGCGCGGGAAGGGATTGTGCTCGCGGGTGATCTCGATGATCGTATCAGTGCTCATGCCTGGGTTCCCTTGAAGTACCGACGGGGGTTGTCGACCAGCATCGTGGTGATCTGATCCTCGGTGACGCCGCGCTCGCGCAGGGCAGGCAGCACGTCGTCGCTGATGTGGACGAGACTCCAGTTCGGGAGCAATGCCCTACGGCGCTGCTCCGGGTAGAAGTCGCTGTAGCACGAGGAGTCGTGGCCGAGCACCATGCGGTCGGTGTAGCCGTCGCGGGCGAGCGCGGCGACGGTGTTGACCCGGTCCTCGAACGGCAGGAACACGTCGATGCCGAACCGGTCCATGCCGATGATCGAGCCCGCGTCGGCGATCTCGCGCAGGTAGTCCAGGTCCGCAGTGTCGCCGCTGTGCCCGATCACGACTCGGCTGAGGTCGACGCCCTCCTCTCTCAGGACCTTCTGGACGATCAGGCCGGTGCGCAGGTGCGCGCTGGTGTGCACGGTGATCGGCGTCCCGGTCTGCAGGTGCGCCCTGCCGACCGCTCGCAGGACACGTTCGACGCCCGGGGTCAGGCCGTGCTCGTCGATCGCACACTTGAGCAGCCCGGCCTTGACCCCCGTCTCCGCGATGCCGTCGCGGATGTCCCTCACGAACAGCTCGACCATCGGCTCCGGCAGGTCGAAGACGCGGCCGGGACCGGTGAAGTGAAACTGCAGCGGCTCGTCGTGGTAGGTGTAGATGCCCGTCGCGACGATGATGTTGATATCCACGTGCTCGTTGATGCGCTGCACGCGCGGGATGTAGCGCCCGAGCCCGAGGACTGTCGGATCGACGATGGTCGTGACGCCGCGCGAGGCGCACTCCTTGAGCTTGGCCACCGCATCGGCGACCCGGTAGTCCTCGTCCCAATGGTCCGGATAGTCCGGGTAGTTCTGTCTGAGTTCGGTGCTGATGGTGAACAGGTGCTCGTGCATGAGCACGTGTCCCAGAGAATCGACGTCGACCGGGCCGCGGACTGTCTGCACCTCTGCCATCAGGCCCCCTCGACTCGGTGCGCCGGGTTGCACGCGCGGCGGCGACCAGGTGTCGTCAGTCTAGGCGAATCTGAACCTGATGTCGCGTTCGGGTTGGGATGAGGCAATGGCCGCAGTTTCTCGTGAAGGGCCGGCGTCCTGTGGGGCCGACGCGATGCACCCGGCGCAGACCGTCCCGCACGATCCCCGCCGCCGATCGTCGGACTCACGGAAGGCCGCCGCGCCCCCGCCGATCGTCGGACTCACGGAAGCGTGGCGCGGATCGGAGTCCGGCGGGTTCCTCGCCTCCCGCGGTGGCCGCGGGGCGTCACACCGGCGTCGGCCGCCGAGGCCTGTCTCCCGCCTACCTCCGGGCATGCCGACGATCATCCGCGGTGGCCGTCGAGCGCTGGGACGAAGGCGCCGTAGCCGCCGTTCCCCTCTGGTGCCCCCACGTCGATCTGCGGCCGCATCGATGGGGATCGCGGGGTCGCAGAGGTTTCGCCATTCCGCCGGGTACTTCCCGACCATCTCCGAATGACCGCCACACCCGCACGATTGCGACCGACTCCGGAAGAGACAGGGGGTGAGACGATACGTCCTGCGGCCTCACAGGACACACCCAGCCGCCCCGCCGTGACGAAACGGACGACACAGGTGGCCAGACAGGACAACGCCGCAGCCCCGGATTGGGCGAGCGCAGACGTCCCGGACGTGCCTTCGCTCGCCGACGCCTCGATGTTGCGGGAGCCTCCGGTCACCGCGCGGGGCATCCGCACCCGTGCTGCGCTGGTCGCAGCGGCGCGCCGGGTCTTCGAGCGCGATGGCTACATCGATGCCCGGCTCACCGACATCACCCGGGAGGCACACTGCTCGACCGGGAATCTCTACACCTACTTCGCGGGCAAGGAAGAGGTGTTTCATGCCGTCCTCGAGGCAGTCCAGGACGAGATGCTGCACCCCGGATTCGGGCCGCACGTGGATCCCGATGCCTCGCCGTACGCAGTGATCGAGGCCAGTAATCGCGCGTACTTCGACGCGTACCGGCGAAACGCCAGGCTGATGACGCTGCTCGAGCAGGTAGCAACGCTCGACGCACGGTTCCGGGAACTCCGACGGCGGCGCGGTCTGGCGTTCGTCATCCGGAACGCGCGCGGGATCGCGAACCTGCAGGCCCGTGGACTCGCGGACCCCGAGTTGGATGCCTACCAGGCGGCGCGAGTGCTGTCGGCGATGGTCAGCCGAACCGCGTACGACACGTTCTGCATGGGGGAAGAAGGGACCTCGATCGATAGCCTCGTGGACATCTGCACGAGGCTCTGGGCGAACGCGCTGGGACTGAGCCGCTGAACCGGACCGGCCGTCCAAGCCTGTCGGCCACCGCCTGATGGCAGTGTCCAGGCAGTGTCCAGGCAGTGTCCAGGTA
>DATKNA010000358.1:0-12542 GCA_035541595.1 Kineosporiaceae bacterium
TGACCCCGATAGGCGCACACACGTCGAGGGGGGCTCCGGGCATCGATCAGCGGCCCTCGAAGGTCGGCCGCTGCTTGGCCAGGAACGCGTCCACCGCCGCCTCGTGATCGGCGGTGGCTGCGGTCAAGGCCATCAGCTCGCCCTCGTGCACCAGCGACTCCTCCAGCGGGTGGGCGAGGGAGTACGCCACCGCGCGCCGCACGGCGCCGAACGCCACGGTCGGCCCGTCCGCGAGGCGCACGGCGATCTCCTGCGTACGGTGTGCGAGGTCGTCGTCCGCCACCACCTCAGTGGCCAACCCGAGGTCGAACGCCTCCCGGGCACCGACCGTCCGCGGCATGAGCAGCAATTCCTTGGCCTTCGCGGCGCCGACGAGCCGAGGCAGCCACCACGACGACCCCGAGTCCGCGGAGAGGGCGATGCCCGTGAACGCCAGGTTGAATCCGCCGGACTCGGCGACGATGCGCAGGTCGGCGGCGAAGGCGAACGCCGCGCCGGCGCCGGCGGCGACACCGTTCACGGCGGCCACGACCGGCTTCGGCATGGTCGCGAGGGCCAGCGCGATCGGGTTGTAGTGCTCGGCGACCGTCGTCGCCAGCGCGTCCGACCCTTCCCGCAGCAGTCCGATGTGCTCGCGCAGATCCTGGCCTACGCAGAACGCCCGCCCCGTCCCGGTGAGGACGACGCAGCGCACGCGCTCGTCGTGCGCCGCCGTCGTCAACGCATCACGTAGGGCAACCTTCGTCGTCACGTCGAGCGCGTTCATCACCTCGGGGCGGTTGAGCCTGACGGTGGTCACCGCGCCGTCGGCGCTGACGACGACCGGGCCGGTTCCCGCGCCGCCGTCCCCTGCCTCGGCGGTTGCGGCCTGTCGGCCGGGCTCGCTGGTCATGGGCGTCCTCCCTGGCGTCCGAGCCGGCTCCAGGCGGGGCCCACGGATGCCCGCGCGCACCCCCACCCACCGGTCCCACTCGTCCGCCAGTGTGCCGTACGCGCGGGTCGTTTCGTCGGGCCCGGATCGGGCGCGATAATGGTCTGCAGATACGCTGCGTACCCGCGGCGCCGGCCCGTGGCGCGGGCCCGGCGCGCCGGGCGACATGAGGAAGGGGATGCCGCATGGCGGCCATGAAGCCGAGGACCGGCGACGGCCCGCTCGAGGTGACCAAGGAGGGCCGCGGGATCGTCATGCGGGTTCCCCTGGAGGGCGGTGGCCGCCTGGTGGTGGAGATGTCCGCCGCCGAGGCCGGCGAGCTCGGCGACGCGCTGAAGGCCGTCGCCGGCTGACGGCACGGCGAGGCAGATCTGGGGGCCCGGGGCGCACGCCGTCCCGGGCCCCGACGCATGTGGACCCCGTAGCGTGCCGGGAGTGACCACGCCGACCGCTCCCACCCCGGCTCCCACCCCGGACACCGGCGCCGGGCCCGCGCCGTGGAGCCCGCCGCCCGCGCCGGTCCTGAGCCTGTCCGGCCGCCCGCTGGCTGAACGCTGGTCCACGGCAGAGGTGGTCGCCGTCGCCGTCGCCCGCCCCGAAGGCTCCGCCACAGCGGAGCCCGGGCCCCTGGCCCGTGCCGTCGCCGACGACCTCGGGATCGACCTCGCCGAGGTGGTGGCCACCGAGAAGATCGGCGGGCGCGCGGGCGAGGTCAGCCGGCTGCCGGTCCCGTCCGCTCCGGGGCATCCCGTCCGAGTGCTCCTGCTCGGGACGGGCGCGGGGAACCCCCAGGACCTGCGCCGCGCGGGGGCCGCGCTCGCGCGCGCCGCCCGCGGGAGGGGCGAGGTCGTGACCGATCTCGCCGTCGGGGCGTCCACGGCCGCCGTCCGGGCGGCTGTCGAGGGCCTGCTGCTGGGCGGCTGGGCGCCGCCGGCGGCGGGACTCAAGGACCGATCGGACGCCGCCCCGCCCCGGGCGCTGGTGGTGTCGCCAGACCTGCCGGGGGACGCCGTGCAACGCGGGGCAGTCCATGCCCGGGCCACGCTGCTCGCCCGGCGGCTCGCCACCACGCCATCCGACGTCAAGGACCCCGCATGGCTCGCTGCCCAGGCCGTGGACGCCGGTATCGGCGCCGGCCTGGACGTCGAGATCTGGGACCAGCAGCGGCTCGCCGCCGAGGGCTTCGGCGGGCTGCTCGCCGTCGGGGGTGGTTCGGCGCGCCCGCCACGGCTCGTCCGGCTCGACTACCGGCCGCCGGGGGCCGCCGCCGGTGGCGCGGCGGGACCGCCGGACGCGCCCCGGGAGCGTCCGATCGTCCTGGTCGGCAAGGGCATCACTTTCGACACCGGTGGCCTGGACATCAAGCCGCGCGAGGCCATGGTGTCGATGAAGACGGACATGTCCGGCGCCGCCGCCGTGCTCGCTGCGCTGGTGGCCTGCCCGGCCGCCGGCATCCGCCACCCGGTCGTGGGCCTGCTGCCGCTCGCGGAGAACGCCCTCGGCGCCGCGTCGTACCGGCCCGGCGACGTCGTGCGACAGTACGGCGGCCGCACCACCGAGGTGACCAACACGGACGCGGAGGGCCGCGTCGTGATGGCGGATGCGATCGCCTACGCCGACGCGCATCTCGATCCCGCCGTGGTCGTGGACGTGGCCACCCTCACGGGTGCCGCCCATCTGGCGCTGGGCCGGCGGCTGGCGGCGCTGTTCACCGCGGACGACGACCTCGCCACGGCGCTCGTCGCAGCCGGGGCCGACGCCGGCGAGCGGGCCTGGCGGATGCCGCTGGTGGACGACTACCGGCGGGCGATCGACTCCAGGGTCGCCGACGTCCGGCAAGCGGTGACCGACCCTGGATTCGGCGCCGGCGCCGTGACCGCCGCCCTCTTCCTGCGTGACTTCGCCGGCGGCCGCCGCTGGGCGCACCTGGACATCGCAGGACCCGCGCGCTCGGACAAGGAGGAGAACGAGGTGCCCAAGGGCGCCACGGGCTTCGGCGCCCGGCTCCTGTTGCGCTGGCTCGAGCAGCTCGAGGCGACCTGACCCCGCCTGCTGCGGGACGGACCCTCACCCGGGGCCGGACTCCCGGCCGGCGTCCTCGATGACCTCCCACGTGGTCACGTAGTCGGGGTTGACCACGGTCTCACCGGTGGTCGACAACACGTACCTCCCCGGCGCTGCCGGGTCGTAGGCGTCCGGGTCGGCGGGCAGCCGCGCCGGATCGCCCGGTTCGTGGGGGCGCTCGACCACGACCGCGCCGTCGGCGACGTCGAGGACGTGCCCGCAGAACTGCTCCTGCCGGAGCAGGCTCCCGTCAGGCGCACGCACGGTGAGACCGACCAGCAGGCGCTGGCCGGCGAGGTGGCGTAGGCGCTCGGCCCCGCGAAGGAGCCGCCGCGACGGCAGGCCGCCGGAGGCTGCACGGTTCTGGCCGGGGGGCGTCAGCGCAGCACCGCCAGGAGGAGGCCGTCCCCCACCGGCAGCAGCGCGGGCGTCAACCGGGCGTCGTCGCGGGCACGCTTGACCAGCTCCCGCATCGTCGTCGTCGCCCGGTCCCGCTGAGCGGGATCGGCGACCTTCCCCCGCCACAGCGCATCGGTCACCGCGAGCACGCCGCCCCGGCGCAGCAACCGCAGGGCCTGGTCGACGTACGCGTCGTACTCGCCGCTCTCGGCGTCCAGCAGCACCAGGTCGTACGCGCGGTCGGTCAGCCGGGGCAGGACGTCGAGCGCCCGCCCGGTGATCAGCCGGGTGCGGTTGGGCCGGAACCCGGCCTCGCCGAACGTCTCCCGAGCCGCCCGCTGGTTCTCCGCCTCGACGTCGATGGTCGTCAGCACGCCGTCGGCGGGCATCCCCCGCAGCAGGTACACCCCGGAAACGCCGGCGCCGGTACCGATCTCCACCACCGAGCGGGCCGCCGCCGTGCCGGCCAGCACCCGCAGCGCGGCACCGACACCGCAGCGGATGCCGCGACAGCCGAGCTCGTCGCCGCGGGCGCGGGCCCGTGCGAGCACGTCGTCCTCCGCGACGAACGTCTCGGCGTAGGCCCAGCTGGCGGGCGTCGGCGCGCTGATCGGAGACTCCCTCCGGTGGACCGGGCGTGCATCGGGGTGTGCGAACGACCAGGGTAGTTCCTGTTCACGCCGTCCGTGGCGGGCTCCTGGAGCCGGTGCGGGCCGGCTCGCACCGGGCTCGCAGCGGCCCCGTGTCCCAGACCCGTCCCGGCGCGGACCTGAGGCAGGAGCCGCCTTCTCAGCGGGCTCTCAGCGCTCTCAGCGAACGCTCAGGTCGGCCTGGGAACGTGGTACTCGGCCGCCGCGTTGACCCGTCCAGCCGGCGGTGTCGGGTCGTCCAGACCGGGGGACCCTGAGACCGTGCCGGGTGGGAGAGGATGGGAGACCGTTGTCCTCGTTCGCGCTGTCGATGTCCGCGATGCCGGGTGGAGCCGCCGCCGGTCGCCTCGCCGGGATGCGGCTGCGCCGCCGGGGCGCAGGTGGCGCCGTGAGCGAGTCGCGCCCCGCCGACCCCCCGGAGGCCCCGGTGCCGGCGGCCTTCGCCGCCGAGCTCCCGACTCCGGCGGAGAGCGCGCAGGCCGCTGACGCCACCTGGACGCCGCCGAGCTGGGAGCAGGTCGTCCAGGAGCACTCCGCCCGTGTGTACCGGCTCGCCTACCGCCTCACGGGTAACCGCCACGACGCCGAGGACCTCACGCAGGAGGTCTTCGTCCGGGTGTTCCGGTCGCTCTCCTCCTACACCCCGGGGACCTTCGAGGGCTGGTTGCACCGGATCACCACGAACCTGTTCCTGGACCAGGTGCGACGTAAGCAGCGGATCCGGTTCGACGCGCTGCCCGACGACGCCGGCGACCGGCTCGCCGGCTCCGATCCGGGGCCCGAGCGTGCCTGGGAGCACAACAACCTCGACCACGACGTGCAGGCGGCCCTGGACACCCTGCCGCCGGAGTTCCGCGCCGCCGTCGTGCTCTGCGACATCGAGGGCTTGTCCTATGAGGAGATCGCGGCCACGCTCGACGTCAAGCTCGGGACCGTTCGTTCCCGGATCCACCGTGGCCGCGCCGCGCTGCGCCAGGCGCTGGCACACCGGCGTCCCGATCTCGCCGGGACCGGCGACCGCGACGAGGCCGGCGTCGCTCGGGGAGGAGAATCCGGGCTGTGAGTCATCTCGGTGACCGCGTCGCAGCGCTGGTCGACGGGCAGTTGACCGTGGAGGCGGTCGACCGGGCGACGATGCACCTGGTCTCCTGCCGGCCCTGCCGCGACCTCGTCGAGGTCGAGCGGTTGACGAAGGCGAGGCTGACCAGCCTCCTCGGTCCCGACCCCACGCCCGACCTGGTCGGCCGGCTGCTCGCGATGGGCGGTCCCGCCGGCCCGCTGCCCCCTCGGCCCGGGTACGTCCCGGGGACCGCCCGTCCCCAGCCCGTCCCGCTCCGGCCGGTCGCCGCCGCCGGCACCCGGAGCGCCGCCCAGCGGTGGACGCTCCCGTCGACCCGTCCCGCGACGCGGACCACCCGAATGGCGGCGGAGTCCACGCCGGCCCCGGTGCCGTCAACGCGCCCAGCAGGGCGTCCGCCCGTCCTCACCACGCGCCGCACCCGGCTGGCCGCTGCGGTCCTCGGAGCGCTGTCGGTCCTCGGCGTCGGGGTCGCCGGTGTGGCGGCCGGCACGAGTGCCGGCGTCACCTCGCCGGGGTCGGTGTCGCCGCAGCTGGGCACCACCACGTTCCTCGCGCCGGCTGGGACGGGTCTGGTCTCGACGAACTCCGGAGCCCGGGGGTCCCTGAGCCTCCTCCAGGCGCCCCCGGCGGACCGGCTCGGGTTCCGGCTGCTGGCCGGCCACTGACGGGGGCACCGGCCTGATGGCAAACGGACCACGATGAGCCGGCTGAGCGGCGTGGTCGACGGCGCCGTCCGCCCCGGCGCGGCAGAACGTTAGGGTTTCCCTGTGTTCGGCATCAATGGCAGCGAGTTCATCGTGCTGCTCATCGTTGCCGCCGTCGTCCTCGGACCCGAGCGCCTGCCCCAGTACGCCCAGCAGCTGGCCCGGCTGGTACGTGAGCTGCGGCGGATGGCGCAGGGCGCGTCGCAGCAGATGCGCGAGGAGCTGGGCCCGGAGTTCGACGAGATCGACTGGAGCAAGCTCGATCCCCGGCAGTACGACCCGCGGCGCATCGTCCGCGAGGCCCTGTCCGACAGCGTCGACCCCGATGACCCGCTCGGTCTGCGCGGTGCCGGGGTTGACCGCCGCGGGCTCGGTCTGGACCGCGAGTCTCTGGGGGTGGACGACCCGGGCGTCAAGCCCGTCTCGCCCGGTGGCCCGGGGACGCGCCGGCGCCGGCCGGCCGCTCCGACCGAGTCCGGCGAGCTCGGGACGGCGACGCTGCCCGGGTCGAACGGCTCGCCACCGTCGGCCGGGACGCCGACGCTGGACGACGTCCCCCTCGACCCGGACGCCACCTGACCCCGGCTCACCCGCACCGCCCCTTTCTCGTGATCATGCAATTCCCGTTGATCTGTAGCGCGGTGGTTACAGATCAACCGGAATTGCATGATCACGGAGGAGGAACGGCGCTCAGCGGGGCACCGGGGTCAGGCCCAGCGACCGGCCGGCGAGACCGCGCGCCCGCCGGGACAGCTGCCGTGCCACGCCGCGCATCGCCACCGCCGCCGGCGAGTCCGGGTCAGAGAGCACGACGGGCATCCCGGTGTCTCCGCCTTCGCGCAGCCGGAGGTCGATCGGCAGCTGACCGAGCAGAGGCACCGGCGCGCCGATCGAGCGTGACAGCGAGTCCGCCACGGTGCGCCCTCCGCCGGATCCGAAGATCTCCAGCCGGCCGCCGTCCGGTGTCTCGAGCCAGGACATGTTCTCGATGACGCCGACCACGTGCTGGCGCGTCTGCAGAGCGATCGCGCCGGCGCGCTCGGCGACCTCGGCCGCGGCGGTCTGTGGGGTGGTCACCACGATCAGCTCCGCGCCCGGCAGCAGCTGGGCCGTCGAGATGGCGATGTCGCCAGTGCCCGGTGGCAGGTCGAGCAGCAGGACGTCGAGGTCGCCCCAGAACACGTCGGTGAGGAACTGCTCGAGAGCCCGGTGCAGCATCGGCCCGCGCCAGACGACCGGCTGGTTGCCGGGGACGAACATGCCGATGGAGATCACCTTCACGTCGTGCGCGACCGGCGGCAGGATCATCTCGTCGACCCTGGTCGGCGGCGTCGCGACGCCCAGCATCCGCGGTACGGAGAACCCGTAGACGTCGGCGTCCAGCACGCCCACGGCCAGGCCCTCCGCGGCCATCGCCGCCGCGAGGTTGACCGTGACGGTCGACTTGCCCACGCCGCCCTTGCCCGAGGCGACCGCGTACACCCTGGTCAAGGATCCCGGCCGGGCGAACGGCACCTCGCGTCCGGCCTGCCCGCCGCGCAGCTTCTCGCGCAGCGTGGCGCGTTGCTGGTCCGACATGACGTCCAGCACGACGGACACCGCGTGCACCCCGGGCACCTTGCCCACCGCCGCCTTGACGTCGGTGGTGAGCCGCTCCTTCATCGGGCACCCCGCCACCGTCAGGTAGACGTCGACGCGGACGATCGCACCGTCCGCCCGGATTTCCTTGATCATGTCGAGCTCGGTGATCGGGCGGCGGATCTCGGGGTCGTTCACCGTCGCCAGGGCCGCCCGGACAGCCTCGAGGTCGACCGGTGATCCCGTGGACACAGACATGCGTCCAGGGTAGGTCGCGTCTGGACGCGGGCTCACCCGGCGGGTCGGCGTTGACCCGGGCTCTCCCGGCGGGTCGGCGCTGACCCGGGCTCAGCCGGCGGGTCGGCGCCGACCCGGGCTCAGCTGCCGGGGTGGCCCCTGGCGGCGCCGTACACCGGCGAGGCCTGGCCCGCCGCGGGGGAGGGCGGTCCGGGTGTCGACACGGCGCTCGGGGGTGGGCCACCCGGCGGCGCGGCGCCGGGCTGCACCGTCGATGCACCCAGGTGGGTCCGTGATCCGTTCCGGCGCGGCGCGGGCGCGTCCGACGGGAGGGCCGCCGGCGGCGCCGGCGTCCGGCACCACGGGCAGATCCGCCAATCCGGGTCCAGCTGGCGGCTGCAGGACTGGCATCGACCGCGGTCGAGTGCGGTGGCACACCACGGGCACGCCACCATGTCGCGGGCGACCGGCCGGGCGCACGAAGGACAGCCCTCGCCGCTGGCATGGTCGGAGTGCGTGACGCGCAGCGCCTCCTCGAACGTCGTCTCGCCGGCCCGCGCCTTCTCCACCGCCGAGGCCCGCAGCGTGATCATGCCCGCCGCCCGAGCCTGGGCGGCCACCGACGACTCCGTGGGATCCTTCAGCAGGACCTGGCGCATGGCGGTGTCGACGTCGAGCACCTCGTAGACCGCGGTCCGGCCCCGGTACCCGGTTCCGCCGCACTCGGGGCACCCGGTGCCGCGCATCGGCCGAGCGCCTGCCAGGTCGGCCCAGACGAGGCCCAACGCAGCCAGCGTGACCGGGTCCGGCTCGTAGGGTTTGGCGCACGAGGCGCACGGCCGCCGGACGAGGCGCTGGGCGATCGCCGCGGTCAGCGACGACGCCACCAAGAACGGCTCGGCGCCCATGTCGACCAACCGAGTGAGCGCGGCGACCGCCGAGTTCGTGTGCAGCGTGGTCAGCACCAGGTGGCCCGTCATGGACGCCTTCAGCGCCAGCTCGGCGGTCTCTGCGTCGCGGACCTCGCCGACCAGGATCACGTCCGGGTCCTGCCGCAGGATGGAACGCAGCCCGCGGCTGAACGTCATCCCCGTCCGCTCGCTGACCCCGACCTGGGTGATCCCGGGGAGCTGGACCTCGACGGGGTCCTCCAGAGTGACGATGTTCTTGTCCGGGTTCCGGATCTCCGCGATCGCCGAGTAGAGGGTGTTCGTCTTGCCGGAGCCCGTGGGTCCCGTGATCAGGACGAGGCCCTGCGGCACGGAGAGCGCCGACCGGAACAGCGCGAGCTGGCGTGCGTCGAAGCCGAGGCCGTCCAGCGGCGGCACGGCATCGCCCCGGGTCAACAGCCGGATCACCACCTTCTCGCCGTGCAGCGACGGGAGCGTGGACACCCGGGCGTCGATGTCATGGTCCCCGACCGCGAACCGGGTCCGGCCGTCCTGGGGGATCCGGCGCTCGGCGATGTCGAGGCCGGAGACCACCTTGATCCGGCTGATCACCGAGGTGGCGATCCGCTTCGGGGCGTTCATCACGTCGCGCAGCAGCCCGTCGACGCGGTACCGCACGCGCAGCGCGTCCCGCTGGACCTCGATGTGGATGTCGGAGGCGCGCAGGTGGACGGCGTCCGCGAGGATCTGGTTGACCAACTTGACGATCGGTGCGTCCTCGGTGCCGACCGGGATGTCGGACAACCCGCCGTCGTCGTCGTCCTCGTCGACCGACTCCACGATCGCCGATACGTCTCCACCATCGTGGCTGATCGCCCAGGCCCGGGCGATCTGGTCCCGGATCTGGCTGTCGGTGGCGACGAGCACCTGCAGGTCGGGGGTCCGGGTGTAGAGCTTGACGTCGTCGAGCGCCAGCACGTTCGTCGGGTCCGCCGCGGCCACGACGAGGCCGGTCGGCGTCCGGTCGAGCACCAGGACGCGGGTGCGCTCGGCCACCGCCCGGGGCAGGAGCCGGACGACGTCGGGCGCGGGGACCATCCGCGACAGGTCGATGAGCTCCAGGCCCAACAGGTCCGCGAGCGCCTTCGCCACGTCCCGCTCGGCGGCCAGCCCGAGGTCGGCGACGACCTGACCGAGGCGCCGCCGGGGCCCGCTGTCCTTGCGCTGCTCCTCCAGGGCGAGCTCGAGCTGTTGGGGGGTCAGGAGCCCGGATTCGACCAGCACATCGCCGAGCCGGCGGCGGATCTGCATCATCCCCCGTGCGTCGCCGTCGACGCTGCGGGCCCGGCGCAGGGCAGGCTCGTCGTAGCTCGTCACATGGGCTGTCTCGGCACCTCGGCGCGCCGGATTCAGTCGTTCGGCTCCACCCGCGACGGCTCGCCGGCGCTCCGCCGGCCTCCGTTCGACTCGTGCGAGTCGTGCCCGCTCGAGGCCTTGCCCAGGTCCTTGCCCAGGTCCTTGCCCAGGTCTCTGGGCGCACGCTTGCCCGTGCTGTCGCGCCGGCCGCCACCCGGACCCTTGCCCGGACCCTTGCCGCCGCCCTTGCCCCGGCCGTCCGTCTGATCTCCCCGATCGTCGGGCCCCGACCGTTCGTCCGGCCGGGTGGCCAGCTGAGCGGCAAGCTCCTCGAAGGCGTCGCGGAGCTCCGAGCGCACGAAGTCCCTGGTGGCCACGTCCCGCATGGCGATCCGCAGGGCCGCGACCTCGCGCGCCAGGTACTCGGTGTCGGCCAGCCCGCGCTCGCCGCGCTGGCGGTCCTGTTCGAACGCGACCCGGTCGCGGTCGTCCTGCCGGTTCTGCGCCAGCAGGATCAGCGGGGCGGCGTAGGACGCCTGCAGGCTGAGGATCAGCGTCAGCAGCGTGTAGTTCAGCGCGCGCGGGTCGAACTGCAGGCGGGCCGGGGCGAAGGTGTTCCAGGCGAGCCAGACCACGACGAACACGGTCATTCCGACGATGAACTGCGCAGTCCCCATGAACCGGGCGAAGGCCTCCGACCAGCGCCCGAACGTCTCCTGGTCCACCTGTGGCGGCCGCAGGACCTGACGCCGGGCCTCCAGCGGCGTGTCGAGCCCCGGCCGGCCGCGCTCCCTGCTCGAGGCCGCGGCCCGCAGCGCCCGCCGCTCGGCGGCCCGGCGCCGCAGGGAGGCCCGGGCGTCCTCAACCATCGCCGGCCCTCACGGCGCGCCCACCGATCCGCGGCGCCGAGCCAGATCCTCTTCCTCTGCCTCGCGCCAGTCCTCGGGCAGCAGGTGGTCGAGCACGTCGTCCACGGTCACCGCACCGACCAGGCGCCCCGCGTCGTCGGTCACAGGGAGCGCGACGAGGTTGTACGTCGCCAGCTGCCGCGTGGTCTCCTCCAGGGACGTCGTCGGCGACAGCGGTTCGATCTCCTTGTCCAGCACCGAACCGACCGCCTCGTGCGGGGCCTCTCGCAGCATGCGCTGGATGTGGACCAGGCCCAGGTAACGGCCGGTGGGAGTCTCCAGGGGGGGCCGGGTGACGTAGACCGCCGCGGCCAGCGCTGGGGAGAGGTCGGCCCGGCGGACGTGGGCGAGGGCCTCGGCGATGCTGTCCTCCGGGGCGAGGATCACCGGCTCGGACGTCATCAAGCCGCCCGCGGTGCGCTCCTCGTAGGCCCGCAGGCGCCGGACGTCCTCCGCCTCGTCCGGATCCATCAGGCCCAGCAGGCGCTCGGCCTGCTCGTTCGGCAGGTCGTTGAGCAGGTCGGCGGCGTCGTCCGGTTGCATGGCCTCGAGGACGTCGGCGGCCCGCTCCCCGGACAGCTGGGACAGGATCTCGACCTGGTCGTCCTCGGGGAGCTCCTCCAGGACGTCGGCCAGGCGGTCGTCCTCGAGGGCCGCGGCCACCTCCAGACGCCGCTTCGGCGTCAGCTCGTGGATCACCTCGGCCAGGTCGGCCGCCTTGAGCTCGTCGAAGGCGGCCAGCAGGTTCGCCGCGCCCTGGCGCTGGTTGACGACGCCGAGGTCCTCGACGTCCTCGACGTCGACGAGCAGGGTCTCCCCCCGGCGGCGCAACCGCCCCTGCCGGCCGCGGCGGACGAAGAGCTTCGTGAGGCGCCACTCACCGCGGCGGCCGCTCTCGATGCTGACGTCCTCGATGGTGACCTCTTCGCCGGGCTCCCCGTCCTTGCCACGCAACCCCACCGTGCGGTCGAGCAGCTCGCCCAGCAGCAGGGTCTCCATCGGGCGTTGCTCGAACCGGCGCATGTTGACCAGGCCAGTGGTGATCACCTGGCCGGCGTCCATGCTCGTCACCCGCGTCATCGGGACGAACACGCGGCGGCGCCCCGGCACTTCGACGACGAGCCCGACGACGCGGGCGCGGGTCTGGCCGGGGCGGAACACGGCGACGACGTCGCGAACGCGGCCGACCTGGTCCCCCAGGGGATCGAAGACGGCGAGGCCCGCCAGCCGGGCGACGAAGACCCTGGTCGGCGGTCCGCTCACACCGACGCTCACACCGACCAGGCTATTGCACGCCGGAACGCCGAGCCCGGTAGCGCTCCTCCGCCCCATGGTCGCCCGCCCGAGCGTCGCCGCCGTCGCCGTCCTCGGCGGGCCGCCCGGCAGCCCGGCGCACCGGGCCGCGGCCCCGCCAGTGCCAGGGCCGCCGGCCGGTCGTCGACCCGTCGGCGGGTGGGCGGACGGCGCCTGACGGCGAATCCGGCGAGCCCCGGCCGAGGTGCTCGATCCGGACAGGCTCGAGCCGCACCACACTCGCCGAGCGAGCCCATCGGTCGCGCTGCCCGGCCGGATCCCGCTCGTTGAGCCGCTTGCCGGCGAGGACGCCGACCGCCTCGACCCATTCGGCCGTGCCGGGGGCGAGTGTCCGGGCGCGGGCCAGCACGGCGGCGAGCCGCGCCCCGGTGTCCTTGCCGGGGACGACGACTTCGACGACGCCGGTCAAGGCCGGCAGGTCCTGCTCGCC
>DATKNA010000359.1:0-5594 GCA_035541595.1 Kineosporiaceae bacterium
CTGAGAAGGCGTTGCACGCGCGCCAGGAGACCCTGACCCTCATCGCCGTCGGGCTGAAGGCGGTGGCGTTGGTCATCGCCAGGTAGAGGTAGTCGCCGAACTTCGGCTCCCAGTCAGGGCTGGCCAGCTGCGGCGAGGTCATCTGGGGAAAGACGAAGTCCGGGGTGTCGGCCAGGGCCTGCGCCCGGGCCGCCGGCCCCCCGCGGTCGAGGTCCCAGTACCAGAGCCCGAAGATCAGGATGTTGGTCAGCCAGATGTTGCCGCCGACCGTGAGCAGCTCCACGGCGCTGCGCCCCTCCGTTCCCCGGACCAGCCCGACGACGAGGTAGGCCGCAGCCCAGCCGTTGGCGAGGCTCGCGACGCCGAGGAGGACCAGGCTCAGCATGCGCAGGTGCTGCTCGGTCCGGGTGATCCGCCGGGGGTTCAGGGCGACGAGCACGGTGAGGATCGCGAATTCGATCAGTGCCAGGGTCCAGGTGCCGAGCGGGGTGAACCGCGTGGGCACGCGGCTCTGCAGGGCGATCATCACAAGAACTGCCAGCGTCACGGGGAGGCGTTCCTCGCCCTGGGTCACCCGCCGCCACGTCGGCGTCCCATCGGCGGGCGTCGTCCTGGTCTCTGCTCGTTCCAGCGCCGCGAGGACCTGGCCGAGTCGCCGGTCCACGGCGGCGACCTTCTCGACCAGGACCTGATGTCCGTCCGCGACATGTCCGTGCGCGACGTCGCCCCCCGGCCGGCTCGCGGGGTGCGTTCCCCCGCCCTGCGCATCCGTCGGAACCTCTGCCATCGCTGACCCTCCATCCGGCTGCGCCAGGCCGTGACCGATGACCAAAGCCTCTCGCGCCGCCCCGTCCGGCCGCGCCAGGGTGAAGCAGAGGTGATGGACAATGCGTGCTCTGGTCGTCTACGAGAGCCTGTTCGGCAATACGCACACGGTGGCGGAGGCCGTCGCCTCCGGCATGGCCCAGGCCCGACCGGACCTCGACGTCCGGTGCCTGCCCGTCGCGAAGGTCGCAGGAGCGGCTGACACCGCGCTCGGCGACGTGGACCTGCTCGTCGTCGGTTGCCCCACCCACGCCCTGGGGATGAGCTCGGTGCGCAGCCGGGCCGGGCAACTGGCCAAGGACCGCGCGCAGGACCCCGAGCGCCGGCACGACCCGGACGCCGCCGGTCCAGGCGTGCGCGAGCTCATGGCCGTGCTACCTCGCAGGACGTCGTCCCTGCGCGCCGCCGCCTTCGACACCCGGCTGGCGTCGTGGTTCTCCGGCGGCGCAGCCGGCCGGATCGCGCGCGGCCTGCGCCGTGCGGGCGCTGTCGTCGTCGGCAGGCCGACCGGCTTCATCGTGGAGGGCATGGCGGGCCCGCTCGCCGACGGCGAGCTGGAGCGTGCCCGTGCCTGGGGCGGCGAGCTGGCCGCGGTGCTCGCGGCGGACCGGCCGGCCGGGTCGGAGCTCACCGGCGGCTGACGACGGGTGTCAGGCGGGTGAGGGTCGTGTGACAGAGGTGGGCCGACCCATGACCCCGCCTCTGCGTCCGGTTCATGGTGGTTGACGCCGTCGACCGGGCGCGGCAGCGTGGGCCTCCTCCGGGGGAGGACGGCGCCCGGACCGCCCCCCAGGCGCCGTCCGGAAGGCCGGCGGCCAGGGGAGGAGAGCACCCATGTCCGGTTCTCGGGACGCCGCTCGGCTCCGCAGAGCCGCCGGCGTGCTCCTCGCCGCGGGGATGCTCGTGCTCGTGCGGGGGACGCCGTGGGCCTCGGCGGTCGTCGAGCCCGGATCGGGAGGACCGGGGCCGTCGACGTCCGCCACGACCACCGTGGAGGCGACCGGCGCGGTGCGGCCCACCGGCGTGGGGGCGACCGGCGCAGGGCCCACCGGCGTGGGGGCGACCGGTGCCGGTACCGCGAGCTCCTCCCGCGTCGGGACGCGGGATGTGATCGCCAACCTCTTCGAGTGGAACTGGATCTCGGTGGCGCGCGAGTGCTCCACGGTGCTCGGGCCCAAGGGGTACGGCGGCGTGCAGGTCGCGCCGCCCCAGGACTCACTGTCCCGGACGGCCACCGACACCACCAGCGTCCTGCACCCCTGGTGGGAGGTGTACCAGCCGGTGCGGTACGCCCTCACCAGCCGGATGGGCGACGAGCACCAGTTCGAGGCCATGGTCGCGACCTGCCGGCAGGCGGGCGTCAAGGTCTACGTGGACGCCGTCGTGAACAACATGACCGGCCAGGGATCGGTCTCCTACGGCGGAGCGCACTACAGGAAATACGACTATCCCGGGCTGTACGGATACGACGACTTCCATCACACGCCGGCCGACTGCCCGACGGCGAGCGGCAACGTCGAGGACTTCAACAACTACGGCCAGGTCACGAAGTGCGAACTCCTCTCGCTGAGCGACCTGCGCACGGAGAGCCCCCAGGTCCGCGACACGCTGGTGGCCTACCTGAACAGGCTCGTCGCCGACGGTGTCTCCGGCTTCCGCATCGACGCGGCCAAGCACATCGGCGTCCCCGACCTGCTGGCGATCGAGCAGCGCCTGGACCGGACGGCTGACGGGACCCGGCCGAGCGTCGCCCTGGAGGTGTCGTTCGGCGGGCCGGGCAAGCTGGCTCCGCTCGCGTACAGCGCGGCGGGCACACCGCTCGGGTTCGACGCGGCGCAGCAGCTCAGGGACGCGTTCAAGAGCTACACCACGCCTCCCGGCGGGAGCATCGCCGATCTCGCCGTGTTCGGGCAGGCGTCCGGGCTGCTGCCGAGCGCCAGGTCCCTCGCCTTCGTCGCCGACCACGACACGGAGCGCAACGGCTCCACGCTCACGTACAAGGACGGCGCGAGCTGGGTTCTCGCGCACGAGTTCCTGCTTGCCAGCGGATACGGGACGCCCCAGGTCTACGCCGGCTTCACGTTCACGACAGCTGACGACTCGCCCCCGTCGAACGACGCGGGTTTCGTGACCGACACCGACTGCTCGGCGGGCTGGTTCTGCACCGATCGCCTCACCGGCGTGGCGAACATGGTTGGTTGGCACAACCTCGTCGCAGGTGGCGCCCAGGCGGACTGGTGGGACGACGGCACGAACGCGATCGCCTTCAGTCGCGGCGGGAAGGGCTGGATCGCGCTGAACCACGAGTCGTCTGCGATCTCGCGGTCCTTCGCCACCGGTCTTCCGCAGGGCGTCTACTGCGACGTCATCCACGGCGACCTCGGACGGCGAGGTTGTTCCGGGCCGACCGTGACCGTGGACGCCCAGGGCGCCGCCGACGTGACCGTGCCAGCGAACGACGCTGTGGCGATCGACGTCGGGGCGCTCCTGCGGCGTGACTGACGCGGCGCCGCCTGCGGTGGCCAGGCTGGCCGTGTCGCCTTCGGTGGTGATCCCGTGGTGGGACATCAAGCCCAGGACCGGACGACGCAGGGCCCGTCCGGGTAGGCGGGCTGCGGTCGTTCAGGTCAGGCTCTGTCCCGTCTCGAGCACGGTCTTGAGGCCACTGAGGACGAACATCCAGCCGGGACCGTAGACCGAACGCGCCGTCTTCGGCGACCGCTCCAGCTGGTCGTGGACGACGGTCAGCTTGCAGTACTCCTCGCCCTGTGGCTCGATCTCCCACGAGACGCGGCTCGCGGGCTCCTGCGCAGCCTCCTCGTCATACAGGGAGCGCCACGTCGTCACGAGCCGCCGCGGCGCGTCGGACTCGAGGACGCGTTCGTCTCCCCAGAGCGATTGGCCGTCGGCGGCGTGATAGCGGAACGGCCCGCCCACCTCCGCCGTCGTCTCCACCCGCGCTCCGTAGAAGTACCGGGCGGTGAACTCCGGCTTGGTGATCGCATCCCAGATCGCCTCCGGCGTCGCCTTGACGAAGATCTGGTACACCTGCGTGGTCGCGACCTGGGCGGCCGCCGGGTCCTGCGTGGTGCTGGTCATGGCGGTTCCTCGAGTTCCTTCTTCAGGTCGACGAGCGCCGACACCCGGCGCTCGGTGAACTTGTCGATCCACCGGTCGTGGATCAGCCGGATCGGCACGGGATTGAGGTAGTGCAGCTTCTCCCGGCCGGAGCGGCGCGTGACGACGAGTCCGGCCTCCTCGAGCACCTTCAGGTGCTTCATGACGCCGAAGCGCGTCATGTCCAGCTCGGTCTCGAGTTCGGTGAGCGTGCGGCCGTCACGCTCGAAGAGCCGATCGAGCAGGAACCGTCGAGTCGGATCGGCGAGGGCCTTGAAGACCGTGTCGCCGTCGTCGTCCACATGGCCAAAATACGTGACCATATGGTCACATGTCTAGGTGCCACGGGTCACGCGCGGCGGCCCGCGCCCATATTCGGCATCCCGGGCGACCCCTCGCGGGCCGTCGACGGCCGCGGGCCACGGACCGAGCAGGAGGCCGCGCACGGGCACACGCTAGGACCCGCCCTCCGTGGATCCCGATCGTCGGAAGTACTCCTCCAGGTCGGCCCCCGCCTGCTCGATCTCCTGCTGGGTGGGCACCCGGATCTGGTAGTCGCACGATCGGATGTGGTCGAGCAGGTCGCGTTCGGGGCTGACACCGTAGCGGTCCACGTAGTACCGAAGCGACGCCCCCCAGATCCAGATGCCGTCGGTGGCATAGCCGACCGGCACGGCGAGCGGGTGCCGCGGATCCAGCTGGTCCGGCACCAGGGGGCCGCCGACGAGCAGGATGACGCCGCTGTCGAGGAAGCGCACGACCCTGCGGCGCTCGTCGGCGTCCGACAGGGGTGGGCGCTCCCGGCCGAGGAGCGGGCGGCCGTGCCGGTCGTAGCCCTCGAACACCATCGCCAGGCGGGTGGTGCTCACTCGACGGTCCTCCCTCCGGCGCCGTCCGGATCGGGGTTGGTGCGGGTCGTGATCAGCGGGCACGGGGGGCGAAGGTGCGCCACGTGCCGTCGTGCGGGACGGTCTGGACCCAGTTGTCGCGGACGAGTCTTCCGCTGGTCGTCGACATCGCCCCGTCCGGCCCGAGCCAGGCCAGCTCGGTGGGCGCCGTCACGTCGACCCCCAGTTCCTGCGCCAGCTGATGGGCGAAGCCGTCGTCGGCCCGCCCCGTGCGGCAGGCGAACAGCCGGAGGGGTCGCTCGGACAGCTCCTGATCGGCGCGGATGATCTCGGCGAGCTCACGTGGCGTGAGTACGGTCCCCGACGCGATCACCGTCGTGGTCGTCCCGTGCGCGAAGACCACGGCGGTGCCCGGCCGGGGCCGGACCAGCGGGGCCATGGCCGCGAGCCAGGGATCTCGGCGGGGCAGGAAGAACGACCGGCCGGCCGGCACGGCAGTGCTCTCCTCGACGACCCGTTGCAGCCGCGGCGGGAGGACCGACACCGCCGGGGCACCGTCCGCGACGCCCCGCAGGCCGGCCTGCGCCCGTCCGGCGCCGAGCGGCGGCGCCAGTCCGTTCGCCCCGGCGCGCAGAGCTCCGGCGACCGGCGCCGCCACGGCGCCTGCGAGCCCGAACTCGACGTCCGCGACGAGGTCGACGTGGCCGAAGGGAGCGTGGTCGCGGAACAGCACCGCTCCGCTGACCACGTCCGTCGCCGCCAGCGCGCCGGTCTGGAGGGTGAACGCGGCGAGCATCCTCGACG
>DATKNA010000360.1:0-5427 GCA_035541595.1 Kineosporiaceae bacterium
CGCGATCAGGGGTGAGACGGGCTGGAGCAGGCGGCCCATCGGCAGGCGCCCGCCGATGAGCTCGGTGGAACAGACCGCGACGTCGAAGCGGTCGCTTCGACGTCGCGGGCGTCGTGAAGGCAGCGATGAAGATCACGGTGAAGTGACGTGGTCGTCAGGGCGCTCATTCGCTTCATCGTGATCTTCATCGCTGCCTTCACGATCCACCGCGACCGCCACGATCCACCGCGACCGCCACGATCCGCCGCGACCGCCACGATCCGCCGCGACACCGCGCTCCACGATGGGACGGCACTCGGTCCCGTCAACCCCGGCGCACCTGGGTGGGGTCTGTCCAGCTGTGGATGTCGTACGGCCACCCGTGCAGAAGGACGACCGCGCGCCCGTCGGCCGGGCCGAGTCGTCCTAGACCGTATGGAGGTCCGGGCTCGACGAGCTCGGGCCTCCATACGGTCCAGCCGAGGTTCATTGCGGCGGCCCGCTCGCC
Source organism: Kineosporiaceae bacterium (assembly GCA_035541595.1). Lineage (GTDB taxonomy): Bacteria > Actinomycetota > Actinomycetes > Actinomycetales > Kineosporiaceae > DATKNA01. Next base: position 488 of record DATKNA010000360.1, read on the forward strand.
GACATCCCGAGCCCTCTCCCCTCGCGACGCACCGCCGCCGATGCGGTGGTCCGCGGGCGACGACGCTTCCGCCTGGACCGTCGTCATCGCGCCCGTGGGTGCCCGGGTCAAGCGCCAGGGACCCGTCACCAGGGCGCATCGCCGTGATGCGGACTCGACGATGAACATCACGGCGGACGTTCGTGGTCGCCACAGCAGCCACTTGCGTCCCGCGTGATCTCCCCGGTCACCCGCGGCAGGGCCAGTCCCGTCAGCAGTCGACCCTGACGCGCCAGTCGGCGGCGCCCTCGACGAGCCAGTCATGGTCGGCGACGGGCTTCACCGCACTGCGGCGCAGCATCTGCCTAGCATCTCGACAGGGAGAAGTCATGCGGATGCGTCGGAGTCTGGTCGCGACGGCCCTGGCCGTCGGCGTCATCGTCGCCGCGACGGGAACCTTGGCCGGCGACGCCGGCACACGTGTCGGGCCGGTCACGGCCGCCCCCGCCGTGACCGACCTCACCACCGCCGCCCTCCGACAGCTCGCCCAGCACACCCGGCTGCGCATCGGCACTGCCGTCGACATGACCGCCCTGGCGGACGACGCGACGTACCGACGCATGGTCGGCGAGCAGTTCTCCACCGTCACGCCGGAGAATGTGATGAAGTGGGAGGTCGTCGAGCCGCAGCGGGGGCGGTACGACTTCTCGGCGGCCGATCAGCTCGTGCGATTCGCCCTGGCCCACGGGCAGAAGGTCCGCGGCCACACCCTCGTCTGGCACAACCAGCTGCCGAGCTGGCTCACCTCGGGGACGTGGACCCCGGCCGACGTGCGGAACATCCTGCGCGCGCACATCGTCGCCGAGGTCGGCCATTTCCGGGGGCAGATCTGGGCGTGCGACGTGGTCAACGAGGCCGTCGACGATGCGGGCGGGCTGCGGGACACCATCTGGTCCAGGGCCCTCGGCGAGAGCTACGTCGCCGATGCGTTCCGATGGGCGCACCAAGCCGACCCGAACGCGATCCTCTTCTACAACGACTACGGCATCGAGGGCGTCAATGCCAAGAGCACGGCCGTCTACGACGTGATCCGGCGACTGCGTGCCGAGGAGGTACCGATCCAGGCCGTCGGCGTCCAGGGGCATCTGAGCACCCGGTATCCGGTCCCGAACGACATGCCGCAGAACCTGCGGCGCTTCTCGGCGCTCGGCCTGGACACGGCGGTCACCGAGGCCGACGTGCGCAGCGTGCTGCCGGTCGGCCCCGCCGAGGTAACCGCGCAGGCTCAGGCGTTCAGCCTCATGTTGCAGAGCTGCCTGCTCGTCCGCAGCTGCATCTCCTACACACTCTGGGGGTTCACGGACAAGTACGACTGGGTGCCGGGGGTGTTCACGGGCGAGGGTTATGCGACGCCGTTCGACGCAGGCTTCAACGCCAAACCGGCCGGCGACGCCATGCGCCGGGATCTGGCGCTGGCTCCCAGCCTGCCGTCACGCGGCATCGGTGCCGCGGGCGAATGACGTGTGGCGCGCCGTTGACCTCGGCGTGTCCGGCGGAGCTCAGGGAGAGGCGGGGACCGTTCGATCGTCCGGGCGAGCCGAGGGCCCGGCATCGGAAGCGCGCGACTCGGCACGGTGCAGCGGGCCGCGGCGCGGCGTCCACGGTCGACTCCAGCGGGTGCCCAGGATCGCCCACGCCGCCCAGCCGGTGCCCAGCACGATGAGGACGTCGCCGATGCTGAACACGTTCGCCAGGGGCAGCGGTGCCGGGAGGGCGAAGACGTCGCCGAGGAGCGGCAGCCGGGGATGCGCGAGGAGCCCGGAGTTCACGAACGCTCCGGGCGAGGGATGGATACCGGCGGCCTGGAGGGCGCCGAGTCGGGCCGGCAGCGTGCCGCCGTTGAGGGCGATGACGGACCCGTTGAGAGCGGCGCCGGCCCCGATGAGCCACAACCCGGGGATCCGCGCATTGGCGAGGATGAACCAGCCGGCGATCACGTAGGTGGCGACGTGTGCGGCCGCCAGCACGACGGCCGGCCCGGAGAGCAGCTCGATGATGACGACCTGGGTTGCCAGAGCAGCCACGATCCATCCGATGTGCCGCAGCGGAACGGCGGCCAAGCGGGCCGGCCGGCCGCCCAGTGCAAGCGGCAGCATCGCCACGGTCAGCGCCGCCACAGTGATGATCATCTCGCTATGCCTCTCCGGGTGAGCCGAGCACGAGCGCCGTCCGCCGCCCGGATGGGCCGAGCGGGACGTGCCACCTGCTCCAGGGGGCGGTCCCCCACCAGATCCGCAAGGCATCGGCAGGCATCGGGCGAGCGACGTGATACCCCTGGATGCGGTCGCAGCCGAGGGCGGTGAGGGCGTCGTAGGTGTACTGGTCCTCGACGCCTTCGGCGACGGTGGTCAGGCCGAGGGCGTGGCCGAGCTCGATGGTGGAACGGACGATGACCGCGCTGTTGGCGTCGGTCCGCATGTTCTGCACGAACGACTTGTCAATCTTGATCTCGTCGGGTTGCAGGCGCGTCAGGTAGGACAGGGAGGAGTACCCGGTCCCGAAGTCGTCGATCGCCAGGCGGACACCCATCTCCCGCAGTTGGGCCAGCACGAGCATCGCCCGGTGGGGGTCGGCACTGATCGTGCTCTCGGTGACTTCGATGGTCAGGTTCTCGTTGGGCAGACCGGTCTCGGCCAGGGCCTGGGAGAGCCAGTTGGGGACGTCGAGGTCGGCCAGCAGTCGCGCGGACAGGTTGACCGCGATCGAGATGTGTGGTTCCTGCCGGCGCAACACGCCGATCGCTGCCAGTGACCAGTCGACCGCACGGCGGGTCAAGGGCGCGATGAGCCCACTGCTCTCGGCGAGGGGGATGAACACCTCTGGCGAGATCGGACCGTGGACGGGATGGCTCCACCGCATCAGCGCCTCGACGCCGACGAGCCGACCCGAGCTGGCGTCGACCTGCGGCTGGTACACCATGTGCAACTCGTGGCTGTCGACGGCGGCATGCAGGTCGCCGTGCAAGCTGAGCCGTTGGATGGAGTGGGGGTCGAGGTCCGGCCGGTAGCTCTGGACCTCGTTCCGGTTCTCCTTCGCGCGGTAGAGGGCGATGTCGGCACGCTGCACCAAGGTCTGCTGGTCCTGCGCGTCCTCAGGGAACATGGCGAAGCCGACGCTCGCGTGCACGCCGAGGCGGATGCCTTCGGCCACGACCGGCTCACGCAGCCCGGCCATCGCCTGCTCGGCGAGCTTCAGCACCTGTTCCCGATCCGCCGGATCGGGGACCAGCACGGCGAACTCGTCTCCGCCCAGTCGGGCCACCGTGAGGTCGGGCAGCGCGGAGACCAGCCGCTGCGCAACCTCGCGCAGCAGCCCGTCCCCGATGTGGTGCCCGAGGGTGTCGTTGACGTCCTTGAAGTGGTCCAGGTCGACCAGCAGCACCGCGACGCGGCCCTGGTCGGCCGCCGCCTGGGTCAGCGCCCGCTCGGTCCGCAGCTGGAAGAGCGACCGGTTCGGCAGTCCCGTCAGGTCGTCGTGCAAGGACTCGTGCTGTCGCTGTGAGGCGATCCGAGCGTTGCGCTGCACGCCGAGCAGGGGCAGCACGACGAACGGGGCGAACGCGAGCGAATGCGTGATGGTCACCGCGGCGATCGGGGCCAGCCCGAGCATGATGGCGGAATCCAGCCCGTGGACCCGCAGGTCCTCCCGCAGGACCTCGACCAGGGACTGGTGGCTGATCAGGGCGAACACGATGCCCACGAGCAGGTTGTTGACGACGAAGTACGCCGCTGCTCCGGCCAGCGCCGGTGCCAACGCGACGCTGGTGCCACCGTCGACGTCCAGCAGCGGGCCCGCTTGCGGAACCCTGAAAGCGACGTGGACCGCACTGAGCGTCAGCGCGTACTGGCCCACGTTGAACGCCGTCCGGAGTGCGCCGCGCCGCTGCCGCAGGTCGTCGACCGCGGTCGCCGCGCACTGCGACAGCAGTGCGAGACACAGCGGGCCCGTCAGGACCAGGGCCACCGCGAACGTCGACGAGACCGTGAGCCGATCGCTGTCGCCGTCCCGGCGGACGACGAGCATGCGTCGCAGCTCCCCGGCGAACAGGAGCACGGCGAAGAGGTAACCCGGGCCCGTCCGCCGCCAGCTCCAGTCGGTCTGCGGGATGTGAAGGAGACACACCATGACCAGGACGGCGGTTCCGAGCAGCGCCACCCCGAGGACGTAGGCGCGGACCCCCGGGGACAGAGCCGGTGCGGACTGCTCGTCGTCGGTGGTGCTCGGCACCGCCTCGGCGGTCACGTCGGTGTCCCGGCCGGCACCCGACGAAGGAACCCCGCGCCGGGCCGGCCGGGCAGAGAGGACGGGGACGCGGGCACCGGTCCTCCCTCCGTCACTGTGATCGAGCGCCGTCGGTCACTCCTTCGGCTCCACGGCCCACCGGCGCGAGTCACCACCCGGACAATCACCCGGCCGGGCTGCCAGACGCGGCCCGCTCGGGGGGACCGCCCCCCGGGAGGCCGCAGCCGGACCCGTCCGCCTGCGGGAGACCCACCGGCTGCGCCCGGCCTCGCCGCCCGTGATGGCCGGTGTCGGGCACGACGGACGATGCGCCATTCGTGACAGCCCTGCTCACCGTGGGTGAATCGGGTGTGACGCTATGGCGTCTCCGAGGGGTGGGGCGACAAGCTCATCGCAGCGACCTCGCCCCAGCCCGACCGCCGGGCTGGCCTACGAAGGGAGTTCAGATGAGAAAGCTCACCTACACCCGCGCCGGCATCGCCCTCGCCGCCCTGATCGCCCTGGCGTCCGTCGGTGGCGCCGGGCTGAAGTGGTAAGCGACCCCGACATCGCCAGCGGGCCCGTCCGGGTGCGAACCCTCGGCGCAGAGCCGGGCACGCGCTGATGCGGCGTCCGACCCCGTTCTGATCGTCACCACGTCACATCTCTCAGGAACGGAG
>DATKNA010000361.1:0-6578 GCA_035541595.1 Kineosporiaceae bacterium
CGCCGCCCGACGCCCCCGACCCGCTCGACCCCGACCCGCTCGACCCGGACCCGCTCGACCCGGACCCGCTCGACCCGGACCCGCTGGCCCCCGTGCCCCCGCCGGACACGGTCTGCCCCACCGACCCGTTGACGGCGAGCACCGTGCCGGCCTGGGGCGCGCGCAACGTCGTCTGATCCAGCGTCTGCTGGGCCTGGTCGACCTGAGCCTGCGCGCTCTGCACCGTGGCGTTCGCCTGGGCGAGCTGCGCCGGCTGGACGGTCGCGTCCTGCTGCTGGGTCACCTGCTGCTGCGCAAGCTGGTTCTGCGCCTGGGTGAGCTGCTGCTGCGCCTGCTGGACCTGCTGCTCGTCCTTGAGCGCGGTGCTCTGCTGTTGCTGGACGGCCTGGTCGACCTGCGCCTGCGTGCCCTTCTTCGCCGTGAGGGCGGCCTCGGCGGCCGACACCGCCGCGGCCGTCTGGCTCGCGTCGAGGCTCTGCTGCTTCTGCGCAGTCGTCACAGCGGCTTCGGCTGCGCTGACGGCCTGCTGGGCGGCCGTCACCGCGAGCGCGTCCTTGGCACGCTGCGTGCTCGTCGCGCCTGCCGCCGTCTGGGCGTACTCCGCCTGCGCCGACGCCAGCTGCGCCTTCGCGGAGTCCAGGGCCCGCTGCGCGGACGTCGCGTCGAGTCTGGCCAGGATCTGGCCCTTGTCCACCCTCTGACCGGCGGCGACCCCGACCGAGGTCACCGTGCCGCTGGTGGCGAAGCCCACGGCGACGACGTCCGCGCTGGTGACGTTGCCGCTCCCGCTGACCGTGGCGGTCACGGTGCCGGTGCGCACGGCCGTGGTGCGCAGCGTCGACGCGGCGGCGTCCGGTGAGCTGCGCAGGGTGACGAGCGCGGCGGCGCCGGCCACCACCAGCGCGACGGCGAGCCCGACGTTGATCCACAGCGTGGGCCGCGAGCGCAGCCTGGACATTCGAGGGCCTCCTCGTGCGCGGTTCGACATGGACGACGTGGATCGGCGACGACGTGGATCGGCAAGGTCGACCAGCGCGGGAAGCATGCACCACGTGGCTGGAAACCCGCTGGGAATGGCCACCGTGTGTTCACACGCTTTTCCCAGACGGCCCCCAGCCCGCGCCCGGGCGGGGGGTATCGGATGTCGCCACAGCTCCTCCCCGACCGCGTCAGGAGGCGCGCGATGGCAAAGGGTCACGCCAAGGGTCACAGCGGGAACCACACCCGGACCACGGAGGCCCGGCTGCTCGCGATGGCCGACCGGCTGTTCACCGAGTACCAGGAGCTGCCGGTCAGGACGGTCTTCCAGGCGATCGGGGCCGCCCGGATGGAGCTGCGAGAGCGCAGCGGCGGGGTGGCGAGCCCCGAGGACATCGAAGCCCTGGCCCGCCGCCGGCTCACCGCGACCGGGCTCGGCTGCTAGGTGATCGCTCCCCCGCTGATCAGCGCCGCCGGCCTCACCGCAGGACGACCGGCGGCATGAGCAGCAGGGCGCCCGGACCCTGGCCGAGCGCCTCGAGCAGCTCGCCGACCGACCCAGCGGTGCCGTCGAGCAGCTCCGTCAGGACGCCTGCAGCCCCACCGGGCGGGGCGCCGGCCGCCACGCCGCCCGGATCCTCGCTGGACTTCGGCCGGCGTAGCCGCCCGAGCAACGGGACGTGCGGGAACGGCCGCAGCTGCGCGTCGTAGGGCAGGCCCGCCCGTTCCCGCGCGAGCTCCGCGGCGCGGCGCAGACCGCCCAGCTCGTCGACGAGCCCTCGGTCACGGGCGTCCGCGCCGGTCCACAGCCGGCCGCGGGCGACCTCGTGCACGTGGTCGCGGTCGAGGCCGCGGGCCAGCGCGACCTTGCCCGTGAAGTCGTCGTAGATCCGGTCGAGGGTCTCCTGCAGGCGCTGCCACTCGTCCTCGCTGTACCGCGCCCGGACCGACGCCATCCGGGCGTGCCGGCCCGCGATCACGGCGTCGGTGCCGACGCCCCAGCGCCGCAGCAGGTCTGTCACCACGGGCTTGCCGCCGAGGACCCCGATGGATCCGGTGAGGGTGGTCGGCAGGGCGACGATCACGTCGGCGGGGCAGGAGATGAAGTACCCGCCGGATCCGGCCACCGTCCCCATCGAGACGACCAGCGGCTTGCCGGTCGCGGAGAAGGCCGTGAGCGCGCCCCAGATCACATCCGACGCGACGTACGACCCGCCGGGGCTGTCGACCCGCAACACCAGGGCACGCACGGCGTCGTCGTCCGCGGCCGCCCGCAGCGCGGCGGACAACGAGTCCGAACCCAGCGCCGGGCCCTGCAGCCCGCGCCCGCCGCGGCCCAGCCTGATCTCACCGACGGCGTGCACGAGCGCGACAACACCGGACCGGCGCTGCGCGACCCGGCGGCGCACGGTCTCCCGCGCATGCTCGGCGGGAGGGCGGTGTCGGCTGTACGCCGCGAGGTAGCGCAGGCGGACGCCCTCTCCCGTGGCCTCGCGCGCGGTGGCGTAGACCTCGTGCCGGTAGCCGAGCCGATCCACGAGCCGCGCCTCGAGCGCCTCCGTGGACGAGAGCGGGGCCCGGTCGACCAGGTCGCGGACGACGTCGGGCGCCAGCAGCCGGCCGCCGGCCACCTCGGTGACCACCTGGTCGAGGGCGGACGTCGCCACCCGCTCGCTCGCCTCGCGGTTCGCCGGGGTGAACTCGCGCTGGAGCAGGCGGTCGGCGGCGCTCTTGTACTCGTAGCGCTGGTCGAACTGGGGTTCGATGCCGGCCCGGTGGAGGGCCTCCCGCAGGAAGACGCCCTCCACCGCCACGCCGGTCAGCCCGACGTCCCCCGAAGGCTGGAGCCAGACCTCGTCGAACGCGGCGGCGACCGTGTAACCCGGCGTGCCGGGCCCGAGCTCACCGAACGTCTCCGCCCACGCCCACGCCCGCTTGCCGGCCGCCCGGAACGACCGGACGGCGGCGGCGATCTCCTGCGCCTGGGCCAGGCGCAGCCGCCCGCCGCCCACCTTCGCCACCAGCCCCCTCACCGCAGGGTCGTCCTCGGCCTCGGCGAGCTTGCGCACCGCCACCGTCATGGTCAGGGCGCGAGCCGCCTGGAGCCGGCCGAGGAGATCGGAGGGCGGCGCCACTCCCAGGCCGCCGGTGAGGTCCAGCTCCAGCAGCAGCCGACCGTGGCCGCCTGCCCCACCGGGCCTGATCGTCGCCGCTGCGCGCGCGACTGCTTGCGGAACCCGCACACTCGCCATGAGCACCTCCCGCCGCCCGGCGCCCACCGGGGCGCGCTCCGACCTCGAAACTAACCCGTCGGTCAGCCGCCGGGCCGGGGTGCCCGGCCGGAGGTGCCCGCCCCTGCGTCGGCGCGCACCGCGAGGCCGGTCCTTCTCGTCTCCTCACCGCCTCGTCTCGTCACCGCGCCGCTTCGAGTGCGAGCAGGCGGCGCTTGGCATCCGGACCCCCGCGGTAGGCGCCCGGAGTGCCGTCCGAGCGCACCACACGGTGGCACGGGACGACGAGCGGCACGGGGTTGAGCGCGCAGGCGGTGCCGACCGCCCGGACCGCCCTCGGGTTGCCGACCCGTGCCGCGAGCTCCCCGTAGCTGACCGTGCCGGCGTACGGCACCTCGACGAGCCGCTCCAGGACGGCGCGCCGGAACCCGTGGGCCAGCTGCAGGTCGACCGGGACGTCGAAGGCGTGCCGCCGACCGACGAAGTACTCCTCGAGCTCCCGGGCGACCCGGTCGAGACGGGCCGGTGCGTACAGCACGCGCGGGCTGACCTGACCGGCCAGGGTCTCGAGGACGGCGTCCGGATCCTCGACCGGGAAGGCGACCCGGACCAGGCCCACGGGGGTGGCGGCGAGCAGCAGCCGGCCGAGCGGGCTGTCGAGGTCGCGGTACGCCACGTCGAGCAGGTCCTCCTCCTCGGCACGCCGTGCGATCGCGGCACGCAGCCGGTCGAGCGCGTCGAGCTCGGCGTCGTCCTGCTCGCCCCGGGCCCCGGCCACCGTCCGCCGGAAGGGTGTCTCCATCGCGTCGTCCCTCTCGGTCATCATCGGCCTTCCCTCTGCGTGGCAGGCCCCCCGATCGCGCGCGGCTCGGCCGGCACGCGATACCGGCGTCGCAGCGTCTTCACCGCGTCCGCCGCATTCCGGCGCGCCGCCGCCTCGCTGGTCCCCATCAACGTCGCCACCTCGGCATACGGCAGGTCCGCCAGGTACCGGAAGGCGACCGCCTCCCGCTGCTTCTCCGGCAGGGCACGGACGACGTCCCAGAGGTCGGTGTCCGGGAGCGGGTCGTGCGGCCCGGTGCCCCGGTCGGGGACCTCGGCGACCGGCACGGCGGCACGAGCCCGCGAGCGGAGGACGTCGAGCGCCTTGCGGTGGGCGATCGTCACGAGCCAGGCGCGGACGTCGCTGTCCGGTCGCAGCCGCGGGTAGGCGCGCAGCGCCGACAGGAAGGCCTCGGCCGCGGCGTCCTGGGCGTCGTCCGGCGGCAGCAGGGCACGGCAGACACGCAGGACGACGCGCGAGTGGTCGAGGACGACGTGCTCGAACGGCGGGAGGCTCACGACAGGACAACGAGCGGGAAGAGCGGGATGTGAGGCATGGGCCCAGCGTGCTGCTGCGTCGGGCGATCCGGTAGCGCAGACCCGGGTTGGACAGTTCTCGTCACGCTGTGGTGTTGCAGCTCTCGGTCAGCCGGACGTACGGCGTGCTCGTCGGGGACTCGGGCACCAGCCGTTCGCCGACCTGTCCGCGTTCGAGAAGAGATACAACCCCGACCAGGTCGTGCATTACGGCATCGACAGTCCGACGCGGTGCCAGATCGACGCCCTCGCGCCGACGGGCGTCCCTGCCAGCTACACCGGGCTGATCGACTCGCACCGTCGACGACCGGGGACAGGTGCGGCTGCTGACGCTGCTACCTCCGCAGCCTCACACCGTGACCGCGGACGACGCCACGGCCCTGAACCTTCCCGCGTGTCTCGTGGGCGCGACGTACAACTTCGAGCCGGTGCCGACGGACGTCGAGGTCGGCCGTGGCGGCGCCCTGTACCTGACGACGCTGCCAGGCGGCCCGGAGGGTCCGGCCTTGGGCGCCCGGGGCAGCGTGTACCGGTTCTCGCCACGCCACCACGATCTCCGGCGGCTCGCGACGGGCTTCGCCGGGGCGACCAACCTCGCGGTCACACCCGGCGGCCGGATCCTGGTCGCCGAGCTCTTCGCCGGTCGGATCTCGACCATCGAGCACGGCCGGCCAAGCCTCGTGATCGACCTGCCGAAGGTGGCCTCGGTGGAGTTCTACCGTCACGCCGTCTACGCCGGGACGACGGGCGACATGACGGAGGCCGGCTTCAGCGGGCACGGCAGCGTCGTCAAGATCGATACTCGCTGGTGACCTCGCACCTGGTGTGTCGGGCCGGTCCCCGCCGTTGGTGGGTGCATCATGCGGCGCTGCCGGTGTGGGGTTGGTGGGTGGTGTTGCGCAGCAGGGGCTGGTCGTGGTGGGCCCAGCGGGGTGGGCGGACCCAGGGGACGCCGTCGATCATGTGGATCTGCCAGGTGTCGTCGATGTCGATCTCGCTGTGGTGGCGGGGGCAGAGCAGAACCAGGTTGGGCACATCGGTGCCGCCGCCGGCGGCCCAGGGGGTGACGTGGTGGATGTCGCAGTGCTCGCCGGGGACGGCGCAGCCGGGGATGATGCAGCCGATGTCGCGGGCGAGCAGGGCGCGCCTCTGGGCGGGGCTGGCCAGGCGGGAGGCCCGGCCCAGGTGCAGGACGGCGCCGTGGGCGTCCACGACGATCGCGCGGAGTCGTGCTGAGCAGGTGAGCATGGCCAGGGTGCGGGGGTGCACCGGGCCGCCGTGCTGGGCCCGGGCGAACCCGACGGCGTGGGCGGACGGGTCGTGGCCGGCGCCGGGATCCGGGCCCGGTGGGTCGGTGCCGGTGGCGCCGCGGGTCGTGGCCGGCGGCAGGTCGAGGGCGGCGGCGAACTGGTCCAGGGTCAGGGTCAGCAGGATCTCGGTGGTCGGGTAAGGCCCGGTACGGGTCCCGGGGCGGCGGCGGGTTCGGGACTCACCCTCGCGCGGCGGCTCCCGCTCGTCGGTCACGGTGTCGGCCGGGTCGGTGACGGTGTCGGCCGGGTCGCCGCTCGGGTCGCGGCCGCCGCTGCCGGGGGTGGCGCTGCTGCCGTCGCCGGGGGTGGCGCTGCCGGCGTCGCCGGGGGTGTTGGCGGTGTTGGCGATGTGGAGGGCGTCGGTGAGGGCGTCCATGCGACGTTGGGCGGGGGTGCGCTCATCGGGTAGGGGGTGGTCGATGCCGTCAGGGTCGATGCCGGTGCCGGGTCGGGGCGCGGCGCCGGCGGTGATGATCGCGGTGAATGCGAGGGCTTGGGCGGGGCCGCAGGCGAACTTGCCGATCAGGGACCCGTCGGGCAGGCGGGCCAGGTGCAGGTAGCGCCGCTGGTGCGCGCCGTCCGGCGACGGCGGGTCCAGGTGTTCGACCAGACGGTCGGCGGCCCGGCGGAACTCCGGCACGCTCAAGGCCTGCGCCTGCCGGGCCAGCACTGCCGCCACCACCTCGATACAGCGCCGCTG
>DATKNA010000362.1:0-5224 GCA_035541595.1 Kineosporiaceae bacterium
GGCCTGCTGGTCGACGAGGCCGAGTCCGTGGCGCCAGCCCCGCCGGCCGAGCATGGCGGCCCCGGTCCAGGGCAGCCGGCTGAAGAGCACCGCGTAGACGGCGGCGCCCGCCGCGACCCGTGCCAGCCGGCGACCGTCGCCCAGCAGCGCTCCGATCGCCACGATTCCCCAGTACATGTGGTGGATCCAGGAGACCGGCGACAGCAGGAACGCCAGCATGCCCATGACGGCGACGACGGCGACCGATTCCCCCATCCGTTCGAACCGGGCCGAGAGCCGGTAGCCGAACACCGCGACGACGAGCACGCAGACGGCCCAGCTCACCGTGAGCAGCGGACCCTGGTGGGGGCCGAGCCGCAGCAGCACCCCTCTGATCGACTGGTTCGCGGTGTCGGCGTTCGGGCCGAGTCGGTTCGGGTCGAGCAGGGCCTCCGTCCAGTACGCCATGCTCGCCGACGGCGCGACGAGAGCGGTCACGACCGTGGCGGTGACGGCGGCGGTGACGGAGACGACGAGCACGTGCCAGCGCCGCGTCACCGCCCAGTGGACCCAGAAGACCGCCGGCGTCAGCTTGATGGCCGTGGCCAGCCCGACCAGGGAGCCGCGCGGCCACCAGCCCGCCCTGCGGCGGACGACGTCGGCCAGGCACAGGGCGACGATGACGGCGTTGACCTGGCCGTAGCGGATCCCGTCCTGGGCCGGCTGCAGCTGGACCAGCGCCGCGGCGACCAGGCCCTGCAGGAGGCCCCGCCGCGCGTGGGCCCGGGCCAGCAGCGGCCTGAACGCCAGCCCGGTGCAGTACCACAGCAGGGCGATCTGGACAGCCGTCCAGACCCAGCCGACGACACGGAAGGGCGCCAGCACCAGGGGGATGCCGACGAGGGCCGCGAACGGCGGGTAGGTGAACGGCAGGTACTGCGGGGCGTCGGTGAGCCAGTCGTAGACCTGCCGGCCCGCGACCAGGCTGTGCGCGCCCTCGCGGTAGACCTCGAGATCCACTTGCCAGATCTCGTCCGGGTAGGTGACGACGAACGAGCTGACCACGTGCCAGGCCGCGGCCACGAGGACCAGCCCGCCGACCAGGCGCCACGCCAGCGGGTGACGGTCCATCCATCGGACCGGTGCCGCCCGGCCGATCCGCTCGCCCACGGATCGCGCCGCGGCGCGCAGCCGCTCCAGTCGCTGCGGTACGGCGGCCGGAGCGGGCCGGGACGTGACGTACACCCGGACATTGTCCTGCTCCCGAGAGGTCGGTCCCGCGCGTGGGCGGAACGAGCCGGCGGCCGGCGACTCGGGCGGGGTCTGCGCCGCCGGTTAGCCTGGCCGGATGGTCCCCCGGTCGCGCCGTCGTCCGCGCGTCCGGCGTCCCCCCGGCGCAGCCGTCACGGTGATCCCCATGATGGCGCTCTCGGTGGCGCTCGTGGTCGCCTCGACCCTCGCCTTCGCGCCACCGGCGGTGGCCGCGGTGCGTGCCCGGGGCGGCGTCCCCGGCCCGGTCGTGCTCGTGGGCACCGGCGGCGTCCGCTGGGCCGACACCGGGACCCGGGCGACCCCCGGCCTGCGGGGGTTGCTCGCGGACGGCGCCGTCGCGGTGCTCTCCGCACGGAGCGTGCGAGCGGCCACCTGCCCCGTCGACGGGTGGCTCGCGGTCTCGGCCGGCGCCCGCGCCGCCGACGAGCCCGGCCCCTGCCGGCCACCGGCCGTGGCGGACTCACCCGAGCGCGGGGGGCCTGCCAGGGTCGCCCGCTGGGACCTCTACCGGCGCATCGCTGCCGCTTCCCCCGGGGCCGCGTACCCAGGGCTCCTCGGCGACACCCTGGCGCGGGCGTCCGGGCGCCGCGTGGCCGTCGGCCCCGGGGCGGCGATCGCCCTCGCCGACGCGTCGGGTCTGGTCGGGGCCGCCTGGCCCGGACTGCCGGCCCGCGCCGACGGCTCGCTCGACCCGGACGCCGATCCCACCGAGCTGACGCGCCAGGTCGCCGAGGCGCTGGCAACGCGCCCGGAGGTGGTGGTCGTCGACGTGGGGTCCGTGCGGGCGGACGCCGCCGATCCCGATGGCCACGCCGTCCAGGTGCGGGCCGTGGACGCTCGTGTGACGGCGGTCCTCGCGGCCGTCCCAGCCTCGGCGACGGTGCTCGTGGTATCCCTCGCCGACGCCGGCGGACAGGCCCGGCTCGAGCTCGCCGCCGCCCGCGGTCCCGCACCCGGCGGCGGGTCGTTCCTGGGCTACCTGCGCAGCGCCTCCACCCGCCAGACCGGGCTGGTCCAGTCCACCGATCTGCTACCGACGCTGACAGCCTCGATGGGCCTGCCGACACCCGCGGGTGCCGTCGGATCGCCGATGGTCCCCGTCGGGACCGCCGCCTCCGCCGCCGACCGGCTGACCCGGCTCGACGACCTCGCCCACCCCGCGGAGACGATCGATCCCATCGTCGCGCCGTTCTTCACCGTCGTCCTGGTCGGGCAGTTCCTCGTCTACGTCGGCGCCCTCGCGACACTGGCGCGCCGGCGCCGGCAGGGGCGGAGCACGGGCAGACTCGCCGCCGCGACCGCGGCCGTCGCCGTCGCGTTCGCGCTCGTCCCGGCCGCGACCTTCCTCGCCAACCTGTGGCCGTGGTGGCGCTCGGGCGTGCCCGCCGCGGCCCTGGTGGCCGCGGTCGCCGCCATGACCGTCCCCCTGGCACTGGTCGCCCTGCTGGGGCCCTGGCGACGCGCGCTCACGGGGCCCGCCGGCGTCGCGGGCGCCCTGGGCGCCCTGATCCTCACCGCCGACGTCGCGACCGGGTCTCACCTGTCGCTGACCGCGCTCATCGGGGGACAGCCGCTGGTCGGCGGACGGTTCTACGGCTTCTCCAACCCGGGGTTCGCCCTCTTCGCGACGGGAGCGCTCTTCGCGGCGATCGCCGCTGCTGACCCGTTGCTCCTCGCGGGGCGCAGCCGGGCCGCCGCGATCGTGGTCGCGACGATCGGGGGGATGGCCACGCTCGTCGACGGGCTGCCCGGCCTGGGCAGCGACTTCGGGGGGCCGCCCGCCCTCGTTCCGGCGTTCGCCTATCTCACCCTGCGGGTCGCCGGCGTGCGACTCAGCTGGCAGCGCGTGTCGGCCGTCGTGGCCGGGACGGTCGCCGTCCTGGCCGTGCTCGCGGTCGGGGACTGGCTGCGCCCGCCCGATCAGCGCACCCACCTGGGTCGCTTCGTGCAGACCGTGCTGGACGGCGGCGGGTGGGACGTCGTGACACGCAAGCTCGACCAGAATCTCGGCATCGTCACCGGCTCCCCGGTCCAGCTCGTCCTGCCGCTGATCACCCTGGCCGTCGGGATCGCTCTGGCCCGCCCCCGGCGCTGGCACCTGGAGGCCCTGGCCGTCGCCTACGAACGGTCGCCGGCGCTTCGGCCGGGCATGGCGGCACTGGCCGTGCTGCTCGTCATCGGATTCGCCGTCAACGACTCGGGCGCCGCGATCCCCCCGGTGGCGGCCATGGTCGCGCTGCCCCTGCTGCTGTCGGTCGCCCTGCGGGCCGACCGGGGCCGGTCAGGCCGGACGGGGACGGTCGGCGTCCGTGGTGCGGGAGGCGGGCAACCCGCCGCCCGAACGTGGCAGGAGGCACCAGCCGACGACCGCGACGACGACGGCCGCCAGCAGGAGAGGAGCCAGATAGCGACGTAGTGCCAGGGTGACGGTCTGGACCCCGGGGTCGAGCCCCGTGACGAGACCCGGCACATAGGCGACGGTCAGCACGCTCAGCTGGGCGAGCAGCGCCTGGTCGAGGAACGTCGCCGGCACCAGCGCCAGCGGCGCCCACGCCAGGGCGGCGTACCAGGGCAGCGCGTAGGGGGCGGTGAGCAGCCACCCCGCGGCCATGGCGACCGCCACCGCGGCCACGGGCCTCGGCACGCCGAGGTCGGGGCTCTCCGGACTAGCGTGCGCGGCGGGCAGCAGCCGGCGGCGCACCAAGAGGACACCCAGGCCCAGGCCGAGGGCCAGCGCCAGGCCGGTGACGTAGGGGCGCAGCGCACCCGGCGCGACGAGGAGATCGGCGAGGTTCGCCAGCGCCCGCCAGGGGCTGGCGATCGAGGTGAACCGGCTGGCGGTGCGGAGCTGGTCGAACACGTGCGGGCCGGCGGCCAGGTGGCTCGGCACCAGAACTGCCAGCGCCCCCGCGAGACCGAGCAGCGCCGCGCGGACGCCGGCGGCCCGCGGCATCTCCCGCAGCCCCCAGAGCAGGCCGAGGGCGACCAGGGCCGACGGCGCCTTCGTCCCGGTGGCCGCGCCGAGGAGGACGCCGGCGAGCAGCGGCCGCCGGGCACCCGCCACGAGCGCACCGAGTGCCAACGCGGCGGCCAGGACGTCGACGTGGGCGCCCAGCACGAGCTGCCACAGCAGCAGCGGGTTGAGCGTCCACAGCACGGCCGCCCTGGCCCGGACCGCCGGGTCGCCGCGCGCCGCACGGTCCAGCAGCAGCGCGACAGCGAGGAACGAGGCGGCGCAGACCAGCTGCCACAGCCAGATCGTGAGCCGCAGCGAGGACCCGGCGACGAGCGACGCGGCCGCCATCACGCCCGTCGCGACAGGGCCGTAGACGCTGGGCGTGTCCTGCCAGGGAGGGCGGACCGCGCCCGCGACCGGGTCGGTTCCGCCGCGCCAGGTGCGCGGGATCACGGTGTAGGGGTCGTCTCCCTGGGCCGCGATCCGCCCGTAGGCGACGTAGGAGAGGTGGTCGGCCGACCCGAGCGGCGGGACGGCGACGAGCAGGGCCACCGCGACGAGCGCGGCCGCAGCGACCCTGCGCGCCCGTGGGCGGGCGCCCGCGGCGTGGGCTCGCAGGCCGAGCGCGACGCACGCGGCGCCGAATGCCGCGGCCACCCAGAGCAGGCCCGTGACCAGGGCGGACGACGGGTGGAGGGTGAGGTTCCAGGGGGGCGCCCAGGTGCGGGGCCCGGCTGGTGGCACCGCGGCGGACGGACCGATCAACGCCGTGCCCGCGATCAGGAGAACGCTCAGGGTGCCGGTGACGACGGCGGCGCGCCCCGCCGCGGAACTGCTCCGGCGCGCTGTCGCGTCGCTCGTCGCGTGGGCGGTCACGGCCGCCCGTGGCCGGTGACCTGACCGGGGCCGCCGTCGGGGCCGCCGGAGCCTGCGTCGCGCGAGCCGTGCGGGGTGAGCCGGCGGAGCAGCCGCAGCGGGGTCGCCCGGCGGACCTGTCGGGTGGCCAGGCCGCGCGCG
>DATKNA010000363.1:0-8779 GCA_035541595.1 Kineosporiaceae bacterium
CTCGCATCGCCCATGCTCGACCGCCGCGGACCGGGTCGGCCGGTCCGTCGTCTCTCAGCGGGTTCTCCGCCGGCGCATCCAAGGACGGCTCGACTACTCCTCCAGAGTGCCGCAGACGGCGGTGGCCTCGCCATGGGCGAAGGTCCGGGCCGTACCGGACTTCGGTCATCGGCGCGTCCGTCGTGCGCCGCGCGGTCACAGCCCTGCCGGTACCACTGCCGGTCCACAGTCCCTACCGGTCCATAGTCCCTGCCGGGCCTGGATCGCCTCGCCGGCCTCGGCCAGACTGCGGTCATGGAGTGCGCCCGGCTGAGCCGGTCCGTGTGGATGCAGACCTGTGTCGGTGCAACCAGTACGGCCCGGTGCAGCCGCCGCCGGGGGGCGAGCCGCCGATGGAACCGCTGTTGGCCGAGGCCGTGACCGTCCGCGTCGGGATCATCGGCGCCGGGATGATCGGAACCCAGCATGCCCGCCGGCTGGTCACCCAGGTGGCCGGGTGCACGGTGACCGCGGTCGCCGACGTCGTGACCCCACGGGCCGCCGCGCTGGCCGCCGAGGTCGGTGCGGCTGTCTGCCGGACGTGGCAGGACCTCGTCGCCGACCCCCAGGTGGACGCCGTCCTCGTGGCGTCGCCCGGGCAGGCGCACGTGGACCAGGTGCTCGCGGCCGTGGCGGCGGGCAAGCCGGTGTTCTGCGAGAAGCCGCTGGCCCCCGCCGCCGCCGACGCTCTGCGCGTGGTGGCGGCCGAGGCGGCGGCCGGACGCCGGATCGTCACCGTCGGGTTCATGCGGCGCTACGACGCCGGATACCGCGACCTCAAGGCGGCGATCGAGGGTGGCGAGATCGGTGAGCCGCTGCTGGCGCACGCGATCCATCGCAACGCGTCCGTGCCCGAGGGTTTCGTCGGCGAGATGTCGATCACGGACTCGCTCGTGCACGAGTTCGACGCGTTCCGCTGGCTCCTGCAGCAGGAGGTGGTGGCGGCGACCGTGGTCGGCGTCCGGCGCAGCCCGCTGGCCCCCGCCCACCTCGTCGATCCACGGATCGTGCTGCTCGAGTTCGCGAACGGCGCCGTCCTCGACGCGGAGTCCTTCGTCACCAGCGGCTACGGCTACGACGTGCGCTGCGAGGTGGTGGGGTCTCGGGGGACGGCCGCGCTCGACCATCCCCGCGCCACCGTGATCCTGAGCGACGGTCGGCGCGCCGAGGCCGTCCCGGCCGACTGGTCGGTGCGCTTCGGCCAGGCCTACCGGGACGAGCTGCGGGGGTGGGTCGCGGCCCTCGCGGGCAGCGGGGCCGGCGGGAGCGCCGTCCCGGTCGGGGCCGCCGACGCCTGGGACGGCTACGCGGCGGCCGCGGTCGCCGAGGCCGCCGTCGCCGCCCACCGCGCCGGTGCCCGGACCGCGGTGACGCTCGCCGCCATCCCGGCCATGTACCGGTGACCGGCCGGATGACCACGGCTCAGGCGTGGCTATTGACTATAGCCTAAAGCTATGTACTATAGCTTCATGACGAACATCTTCATGACGAGCCTCTTCATGACGAGCCTCGCGAACGGGAACCGGCCGCTCCCAACGATGTACCTCGACCGGCCGGAGGGGCGCATAGCCTACGACGTCCGCCCGTCCGAAGGGCCGCCGAGGGGCCTGGTCGTCGCCGTCCCGGGGATGGGCGACCTCCGCAGCACCTACCGCTTTCTCGCGCCGGCGCTGGCGGGCGCCGGCTACCGGGTCGTCACCACGGACCTTCGGGGTCACGGCGACAGCAGCGCCGGGTTCCGCGGCTACGGCGACGAGGCGACGGCGGGCGACCTCATCGCCCTGGTGGAGAGTCTGCGCCGGGCCGACGAACCCGTGATCGTTATCGGGAACAGCATGGCCGCCGGATCGGCCGTCATCGTCGCGGCCTCGCGGCCGGACCTCGTCCAGGGCCTGGTGCTCATCGGCCCGTTCGTCCGCGACGGCGAGCGCTCGTTCTCCTCACGCGTGCTGTTCCGGGTGGCGATGGCCCGGCCGTGGGTGTCCATGGTCTGGAAGTCCTACGTCCCGTCCATGTACGCCGGCCGGCGCCCGGGGGACTTCGACCAGCACCTGCGCGCGATCGTCGCCTCGCTCCGGCGGCCCGGGTACGCCAGGGCCTTCTCCCGCACCACGCGAACGAGCCATGCCGCTGCCGAGGCGGCGCTCGGCAGGGTCGATGCGCGCACGTTGGTGGTGATGGGACGGCAGGACCCCGACTTCGCCGATCCGGACGCCGAGGCGCGGTGGGTCGCCCAGCAGGTGCGCGGCACCGCGCGGCTGGTCGACGAGGCCGGGCACTACCCGCACGCGCAGCGTCCCGACGTGGTCACGCCCGCGGTGCTGGCCTTCCTCGCGGAGCGTCCGGCGCGGCCGCGTGCCTAGGGCCGGCCTCAGCCACGCTGCGGTCGTGGATGCGGCCCAGCGGCTCGCCGACGAGGTGGGGCTGGAGAACCTCACGCTGACCGCGCTGGCGGAGGATCTGGGCGTCCGGCAGCCCTCGCTCTACAAGCACATCGACAGCCTCGATCACCTGCACCGCAGCCTGGCCGTCCGGGCGAAGACCGAGCTGGCGTCCGTGCTGGCCACCGCCGCCGCGGGACGGGCCGGTCCGGACGCCGTCCGGGAGCTGGCGGCGGCCTACCGCGAGTGGGGGCTGGCCCATCCCGGGCGCTACGCCGTCACCGTCCGGGCGCCTGATCCGGGCGATGCCCAGGACGTGGCGGCCAGCGCCGCTGTGGTGGCCGTCGTGACGCGCGTCCTGGAGTCGCTGGGCATCGTGAGGGAGGATGCCGTCCACGCCACCCGCGCGCTGCGTTCCAGCCTGCACGGCTTCATGGCGCTGGAGACCGCGGGCGGCTTCGGCCTTCCGGAGGATGTCGGCGAGAGCTTCCGGCGGATGGTGGACATCGTCGTCGCCGGTCTCACCACGGGTCTTCGGGCGGGTCATCCCCGGTGAGGGAGGCCGGCCGAACCGGGCCGGCCGTCTACTGTCTGCCGTGCCCGCGCCGACCCGTGCCTCCTCCTCTTCCTCCGGTGCCCGCCCGGATCTCGCCGGAAACCGCGCGCTGTGGGCGGCGGTGAACTCGGCCTTCACGGACCGGGACAGCGCCCGGGCCTGGGCCGCCACCGAGGTGACCTGGGGACTGTTCCGGGTGCCCGAGCGCGAGCTGGGGGTGCTGGGCGACGTGCGCGGGCTGGACGTCGTCGAGCTGGGGTGCGGCACCGCCTACTTCTCGGCCTGGCTGGCGCGGCTGGGTGCCCGGCCGGTGGCGGTCGACGTCACGCACGCGCAACTCCGCACCGCGGCCCGGCGCCAGCGGCAACAAGGACCTGTGTTCCCTCTCGTCGAGGCGGACGCAGAGCAGGTCCCGCTGCGCGACGCGTCGTTCGACCTCGTGGTCAGCGAGTACGGAGCCAGCGTGTGGTGCGATCCCGAGCGCTGGGTCGCCGAGGCGTCACGGCTGCTGCGTCCCGACGGCCGGCTGGTGTTCCTCACCAACAGTGTCCTGGTGACCCTGTGCGTACCCGCCGACGAGGGGTACGCGACGGAGCAGCTGGTGCGGCCGCAGCGAGGGCTCCACCGGGTGCGGTGGCCCGGCGGCGGAACGGAGTTCCATCCCGGCCACGGCGACTGGATCAGGATCCTGTCGGCCAACGGCTTCGTCGTCGAGGCGCTGCACGAGTTGTACGCCGCGCCGGGTTCCACCACCCCCGAGTACTACGACATCGCCACCGCGGAATGGGCGGCCCGCTGGCCGGTGGAGGACCTCTGGGCCGCCCGACGGGACCCCGCCGTGGAGCCGGCCGGGCGGCGCGACGGCACCGCGGACGACCTGCCGACGCGGGGGCCGTGATTGCGGGACCTTCGCCGCTACCCGTGATCGACCGGCGCACGTACCGTCAACTCATGACCGACGTCGTCGAGGTGTCCGGTGCCGTGAAGCGGTTCGGGTCCGTGTCCGCGCTCGACGGGCTCGACCTGTCGGTGCGACAGGGCGAGGTGCACGGGTTCCTCGGCCCCAACGGGGCCGGGAAGACGACCACACTCCGCGTGCTGCTGGGGATCGTCCGCGCCGACGCGGGCGGGATCCGCGTGTTCGGTCTCGACCCGTGGTGGGACATACCCACGCTGCACGCCAGACTCGCCTACGTGCCCGGCGACGTCGCCCTCTGGCCCAACCTCACCGGCGGCGAAGTGATCGACCTGATCGGGCACCTGGAGGGCGGCCACGACGCCACGCGCCGGGACCGGCTGGTCGAGATGTTCGACCTCGACCCGACGAAGCGGGCGCGGTCGTACTCCAAGGGGAACCGGCAGAAGGTGGCGCTGATCGGAGCCCTGGCCTCGCGCGCGGAGCTGTTCCTGCTCGACGAGCCCACGAGCGGGTTGGACCCGCTGATGGAGGACACCTTCCGCCGTTGCGTGCGGGAGCTGCGCGACGAGGGCCGCACGGTGCTGCTGTCCAGCCACATCCTGAGCGAGGCCGAGGCGCTGTCGGACAGGATCAGCATCATCCGCGGGGGCACGGTGGTGGAGACCGGGACGCTCGACCAGCTGCGCCACCTGACGCGGACGGCGGTGACGGCGGACGTCGCCGCCGTCCCGCCCGGCCTGGATCGGCTGCCGGGGGTGCACGACGTCGAGGTGGCCGGCAACCGGGTGAGCGCCCAGGTCGAGCCGTCCGGGCTCGCGCCCCTCCTGCAATCGCTCGCCGCGGCCGGCCTCCACACGCTCACCAGCCACCCACCCTCGCTGGAGGAGCTGTTCCTGCGCCACTACGGCGCCGTCGACGACGGGGTTGCCGACGCCGAGGGGAGGGAACGTGTCTGACACGCTGACCGGAACCCCTGCCGGCATGCCGACCGGCCTGCGGCGTCGAACGCGCGCCGGCACGCTCGCCGGCACGCTCGTCGGGACGACGCGGATGATCGGCCTGGCGGGCAGGCGCGACCGCTGGCTGCTCAGCGCGTGGTTGATCGGTCTGGCGGCGATGGCCGGCGTGTCGGCCAAGGCGACCGTGGACCTGTATCCGGACGTCGCCTCCCGGGAGGAGGCCGCGAGAAGCATCAACGCCTCGGCGGCCCTGGTGGCCCTCTACGGCCGCATCTACGACCCCGGCTCGCTCGGTGAAGTCTCCATGATCAAGCTGACGGCGTTCGGCTCGGCGCTGGTCGGCGTCCTGATGCTCTTCATCGTCGTCCGGCACACTCGGGCCGAGGAGGAGGAGGGACGGCTGGAGCTGCTGAGCGGGGGCCGGCTGGGCCACGGCGCCCCGCTGGCGGCGGCGCTGGTCCTGGCGGACGGGGCCAGCCTGCTCCTGGGCCTGCTCACGGCCGCGGCGCTGGCGGGCGCCGGCCTGCCCGTCGCGGGTTCCGTCGCGTTCGGGCTGGGCTGGACGGCGACCGGCGTCGCCTTCGCGTCGGTGGGCGCGGTGGTCGCGCAGGTGACGACGTCCGCCCGCGCGGCCCGGGGGCTCGGCCTGGTCGTCCTGAGCATCGCCTACGCCCTGCGGGCGATCGGCGACCTCGCCGAGCCCGGGCCGTCCTGGCTGTCCTGGCTCTCGCCCATCGGGTGGACCCAGCAGGTGCGTGCCTTCGCCGGGGACCGCTGGTGGGTGCTGCTGCTGCCCCTGGCGCTGTCCGCGCTGCTCGTCCCGGCGGCCTTCGTGCTGCGCGTCCGCCGTGACCTTGGCGCGGGGCTGCTGGCGGATCGTCCGGGGCCCGCCCGGGGCTCGATCGACGGCGTCCGGGATCTCGCCGTCCGCCTCCAGGGGAGGATCCTGCTCGGCTGGGCGGTCGGCTTCGCGATCGGGGGGGTCCTCCTGGGGTCGATCGCGAGCAGCATCACCGATTTCCTCGCGTCGGACAGCGCCCGGCAGTTCTTCAGCAAGCTCGGCGGCAGCCAGTCCCTGATCGACAGCTTCATCGGGGCCGAGCTCGGCATCCTGGGTGCCATCGCCGCGGCGTACGGCATCAGCGCGGCCGGACGACTGCGCACCGAGGAGGTCGAGGGTCACGTCGAACCCCTGCTCGCGACCACCACGACGCGGCTGCGCTGGGCGGCCAGCCACGTCACGGTGGCCCTGCTCGGTGTCGTCATCCTCATGGTCGTCGCGGGCGTCGCCATGGGCACGGCGACGGCACTGGCGCTGCACGACGGTGCCCAGTTCGGGCGGGTGCTCGCCGTCGCGCTGGCTCAGATCCCGGCTGCCTGGGTCATGACGGGCCTCGTCGTGACGCTGTTCGGCTGGGCTCCGCGCGCCACCCCCGCGGCCTGGGGCGTGTTCGCTGTGTTCCTCACGCTCGGGGAGTTCGGCGTGCTCTGGAACGCGCCGGCGTGGCTCATGGATCTCTCGCCCTTCCAGCACACCCCCCGGCTGCCGGTCACGTCGGGCTGGGCGCTGCCCCTGTCCGCGCTCACCCTGGTGGCAGCGACGCTGGTGGCGGCGGGCCTCGCCGGGTGGCGGGAGCGCGACGTCCCGGCCTGACCCGCTGCGCGTCCGGAGCGGGGCGCCGCCTCTGGCATAGGCTGGCCGGAGGCGGTCATGCCGAGGTGCGTCCATGTCAGAGCCTCCACCGGTCACACCGGACTCTCCGGCGGCGTTCGTCAACCGGGAGCTGAGCTGGCTCAGCTTCGCCCGCCGCGTGCTGGCGCTGGCCGAGGACCCCGAGCAGCCCCTGCTGGAGCGGGTCGAGTTCGCGGGGATCATGGGGATGATCTACGACGAGTTCGCGATGAAGCGGATCGGTGGCCTGGTCCGGAAGGTGCGACGGGGCGACGGGCGACCGGGACCCGACGGCATGACTGCGACCGAGGAGCTCGAGGCCTGTCGAGCCGAGCTGCAGTCCCAGCAGGTTGTCGTGGCCCGACTCGTGGAGGAGCAGCTCCGACCCGCTCTGTGCAACCTGGGGCAACCGATCGTCGACGTCGAGGACCTCGACCCGGCGCAGCGGCTCCACGTCGCCGGCTACTTCGAGGACGAGGTGGAACCGATCCTCACTCCGCTCGCCGCGGACGCCGCACATCCCTTCCCGTTCATCAGCAACCTCGGCCTCAACCTGGCGGTGCTCGTCACCGAACCGGGTCGCCAGCGCCGCCGGTTCGTGCGCATCAAGGTGCCGCCCAATCGGCCGCGATGGGTGCCGCTGCCGAACCGCGCGGGGTGGGTGCCCCTCGAGCAGGTGATCGCGGACAACCTGGGCACGCTGTTCCCGCGCGCCTCCGAGCTCACCTGCTTCTCCTTCCGGGTCACCAGGGGGGCCAAGGATGATCCGTGGACCGACCAGGTCGGGGACGACGACGTCGATCTCTCCCCTGGCGCGATCATCGGCATGGTCACCGCCGAGCTGACCGCCCGGAGGTATGCCGGCGTGGTACGGCTGGAGGTCAGCGCGGACATGCCGGTCGGCCTCCGGGGCTGGCTGGCGACTCAGCTCGACGCCGACCTCGCCGACGTCCTCGCCACTCCCGGGCTGCTGGGCCTGAGCGACCTCATGGGGCTGCCGGTGGAGGACCATGACGAGCAGCGTGCCCCTCCCCATGAGCCGGTGACCCACCCCCGGCTGCGACATCTCGACCGCGCCGACCCGTCCGCGGTGTTCGAGGAGATCCGTCGCGGGGACATCCTGGTCCACCTGCCGTACCACAGCTTCGACACCTCGATCCTGCGGTTCCTGCAGGACGCCGCCGTGGACCCCGCCGTTCTCGCGATCAAGCTCGCGATCTACCGCACCGGCCGCCGTTCCCCGATCATCCAGGCGCTCAAGGAGGCCGCCCGGCGCGGCAAGCAGGTGGCGGTCCTGGTGGAGATCACCGCACGATTCGACGAGGCACCGAACATCAGCTGGGGCGAGGAGCTGCAACGGGCCGGAGCTCACGTCGCGTATGGCGTGGAGCGGGTCAAGACGCACGTCAAGCTGGCGCTGGTGGTGCGGGAGGAGCCGGACGGCGTCCGCCGGTACGTCCACGTCGGCACGGGCAACTACCACGCGGGCACGGCCCGGCTGTACGAGGATCTCGGGTTGCTCAGCGCAGATCCCGAGCTGGCCGCGCACGCCGCGGCGGTCTTCAACGAGCTGACCGGTGGCGTCCCGGCACCGACCCCGGGCAAACTCCTGGTGGCGCCGCACAACCTGCGCGAGCGGTTCACCGCATTGATCCGGCGCGAGGCCGAGCACGCCCGTGCGGGACGCCCCTGCGGCATCCGGGCCAAGCTGAACCAGCTCCAGGATCCCCAGATGATCCGGGAGCTCTACCGGGCCGGCCTGGCAGGCGTCCCCATCGTCCTCACCATCCGCGGCCTGTGCTGCCTGCGGGCCGGGGTCCCGGGGCTCTCACCGACGATCCAGGTCTTCAGCACCCTCGGCAGGTTCCTCGAGCACAGCCGGATCTACCGCTTCGAGAACGGTGGCGCGCCCGAGTTCTTCATCGGGTCCGCCGACCTGATGACCCGCAACCTCTCCCGGAGGGTGGAGGTCGTCGCGCCCGTCTGCGACCCGGTGATCAAGGCAGAACTCGAGGACATCCTGCGCACCTACGAGGCGGACAACTGCTCGGCGTGGGATATGCAGCCGGACGGTGAGTACCTCCGCCGGCGCCCGGCCCTGGGCGAGGCCCGACGAGCTGCCCAGGACGTGTTCATCGAGCGCTCCATGGACCGGCGGCCGGCACGGCGTCCGGAGCACGGCGGGTGACGGCACGCCGTGTGCGCATCCACGCCGTGTGCGCATCACCTGGCCGCCCTGCCGAGTTCACCACC
>DATKNA010000364.1:0-9091 GCA_035541595.1 Kineosporiaceae bacterium
TCCAGTGCTTCGCGGAACTTGCGCTTCACCTCGTCCCGCGGATCCGGCTGGTCGTTCGGGCGAGCCGTCGCCATCGCGCGCTCCTGTCACCTGGGGGGTCGTGCGGACGCCGGCGCGGCACCGGCGTCCCGCGTCCGTGTCCAGCCTGCCACGGAGGACATGAGCGGTGCTCGTCCTCCACGGCTGGTGGGAGTCCGGCGAACGGCTGGTCCTGTGGGGCGAGGACGCCGCCGCCGCGCTGCCCGCTCCCCGGCCCGGGCGCCCGCCCGCCGGGCGCCCCCATCCCTTCGCCGCGGACGCCGACCAGCTGCCCGCCGCGCTCGCGGCGCTCACCGGCACACCGGACGCGGGACGCCTCGCCCATCGGGAGCTCCTCCTGCCGACCGTGCGCGGGGTCCCGCAGCCGTCACCGGAACTGGTTCGCGAGGACGTTCCGCCCGAGGGACCCACCCGCGGCCTCACCTGGCGGGTACCGGTCGTGGAGTTGGAGGCTGCCGCCGCCCTGGACGTCCTGCGGTCCGCGATGCCGGACGACCTCTCGGCCGGCAGCACCTGGCGGCACCTTCGCGAGATCGCCGCCCTCGCCGAGGACCTGGCCGGCCGCGGCCGCGTGCTGCCCGTGGTACTCGTACCGCCGGTCCCGACGGCCGGTCTGCGCCCCTGGGGCGCACGCGCGGTGTGGCGCCCGCTGGTCACCGGCGCGGACGCGAGCTGGGTCCGCTCGCTGGCGCTGGCGCTCCCACCGGCGGGGCTGGGGACCGCCGGGCGAGTCGACCGCGACCCTGCGCCCGGCCGCTCGCCTGCGCAGGCCGTCGCCGAGGCCCTCGACACCCTGCTCGACGCCGCGGTGAGGCGACGGCTGTCGGCGTCCGGAATCGCCGGACCCGGCCCGGCCGCCTCCGGCCCGGCCTGGCTGGCGGCCCTGACGTCGTCCGGCGACGGGTTCTTCGAGGCGAGTGCCGGCGCGGTGGCCGCCGTGTCCGCCGAGCTGGCGCGCTGGCAACGCGACGTCGTCGGCGGACCGGCCCGGGCGCGGTTCCGGCTGGTCGAGCCCAGCGAGGGCGGGAGGGACGAGCTGTGGCTCCTGGAGTTCGCGCTGCAGTCGACGGCGGAGCCGAGCGTCGTGGCGCCGGCATCGCAGGTGTGGGCGGCCGGGCGAGCGGGCAAGGACGCGGCTGACGCGCTGAGCCGCCTCGTCCCGGCACCGCGCGCGGCGTTTCTGGCCGAGCTCGGACGTGCCAGCCGGCTGTACCCGGACCTCGAGCGCGCCCTGCGGGCAGCCCGGCCCGAGGGGCTCTCCCTCGACACCGCCGGGGCGCACCTCTTCCTGCGCGAGGCGGCTCCGATGCTGGCCGCCGCCGGGTTCGGCGTCGACCTACCGGGGTGGTGGGGGCGTCCGGCGGGCCGGCTGGGGGCGAGGCTGCGGGCGAGCGCGCGCACCCAACCCGGCGTCGTCGCGGGGCTGCCCGGCATCGGCCGGGACGCGCTCGTCGACTATCGGTGGGAGGTCGCCCTGGGCGAGGAGCGCCTGGACGCCGAGGAGCTGGCGCGGCTCGCCGAGCTGCAGCAGCCGCTCGTGCGGATGCGGGGGCGCTGGGTCGAGCTCGATCCCCGCCAGCTGAAGCGCGGCCTGGAGCTGCTCTCGGCGCCGCCGCAGGCGCCACTGACGCTCGCCGAGGTGCTGGGCCTCGCCGCCACGCTCGACGAGGAGACCACGGGCCTGCCGGTCATCGGCGTCGAGGGCGAGGGGTGGGTGGCGGAGGTGTTGTCCTCGGCCGCCGACGAGCGGGTCGACCACGTCCCGGCCCCCCCGGGGTTCGACGGAACTCTGCGGCCCTACCAGGAGCGCGGCGTCGCCTGGCTGTCGTTCCTGGACCGGGTGGGGCTCGGCGGCGTGCTGGCCGACGACATGGGACTGGGCAAGACCGTGCAGATCCTGGCCTTGCTCGCCCTGGACAGGCTCGGCGCGCCCGACGGACGCGAGGGCGCCGCGACCCTCATCGTCTGCCCGATGTCGCTCGTCGGGAACTGGCAGCGGGAGGCGGAGCGGTTCACGCCCGACCTGCGCGTCCACGTCCACCACGGCTCGGACCGCGCCCGCGGCGAGGACTTCGAGCGTGCCGTCGCGGAGTCCGACGTCGTCGTCACGACCTACGCGATCGCGGCCCGTGACACCGAGGTACTGCGCGAGATCCCGTGGCGACGGGTCGTGCTCGACGAGGCCCAGGCCGTCAAGAACGCCGCGACGAGGCAGGCGCGGGCCGTCCGGTCGCTCGCGGCCCGCCAGCGCGTGGCCGTCACCGGGACTCCGGTCGAGAATCGTCTGGCCGACCTGTGGGCCATCCTCGACGCCACGAACCCGGGCATCCTGGGCAACGCCGCCGCGTTCACCCGCCGGTTCGCCGTCCCGATCGAGCGGCACGGCGACGAGGACGCCGCCGACCGCCTCCGGACCGTGACCCGCCCGTTCGTGCTCCGGCGCGTCAAGACCGACCGATCGATCATCGCGGACCTGCCGGACAAGCTCGAGATGGAGGTCGTCTGCTCGCTCACGAGGGAGCAGGCGACGCTCTACCAGGCGGTCGTCGACGACATGCTCGCGAAGGTGGAGGAGAGCGAGGGTATCGAGCGCCGCGGGCTCGTCCTCGCGACGATGACCAAGCTCAAGCAGGTCTGCAACCATCCCGCGCAACTGCTGCGTGACGGCAGCCCGCTGGCCGGGCGGTCGGGCAAGCTCGAGCGCGTCGAGGCGATCGTCGAGGAGGTACTCGCCGGCGGCGAGCGCGCGCTGCTCTTCACGCAGTTCGCCGAGTTCGGCGCGATGCTCCGGGCGCACCTGTCCGCTCGGTTCGCCCGCGAGGTGCTGTTCCTGCACGGGGGCGTGCCGAAGAAGGAGCGCGACGGCATGGTCGCCCGCTTCCAGGCGGGGGCGGGCCGCGGGGACCCCGGTGCCCCCGCGCTCTTCGTCCTCTCACTCAAGGCGGGCGGGACGGGCCTCACGCTCACCGCGGCCAGCCACGTGCTGCACGTGGACCGATGGTGGAACCCCGCAGTCGAGGACCAGGCGACCGACCGGGTCTTCCGCATCGGGCAGAGCCGCAACGTGCAGGTCCGCAAGCTCGTCTGCGCGGGGACCCTCGAGGAGCGGATCAGCGCACTGATCATGGAGAAGCGCGGGCTCGCCGCCCGCATCGTCGGCACCGGCGAGGGGTGGCTGACCGAGCTCTCCACCGAGCAGCTGCGCGAGCTGGTCACGCTCGACGCCGCGGCCGCGGTGGCCGAGTGAGCGCACCCTTCCCCGTGATCAAGGAATACGTGACCGGTGATCAGGTATTCCTTGATCACCGGTCACGTATTCCTTGATCACGGGGAAGGAAGGGAGACTGGGGGGATGAGCTGGCAGGACTGGGCCGGGCGCGGTGCTCGGCCGATCCCCGTCGAGGGCGGGCTCGTGGCCCGTTCCGACCGTGGGGCGATCGGGTCGACCTGGTGGTCGAAGCGCTTCGTGGCGGCGCTGGAGGCGCTGTCGATGGGCGGCCGGCTCACCCGCGGACGCACCTACGCGCGCAAGGGCCAGGTCCTCACCCTCGACGTCCGGCCGGGCGTCGTCAGCTCCACCGTGCAGGGGTCCCGGCCGCAGCCGTACCGGGTGACGATTCGTTTCGCCATCCTGCCGGACGCGGCGTGGCGGGCGGTCGAGCGCGCGCTCGGCGAGCAGGCGATCTACCGGGCGCAGCTGCTCGCCGGAGAGCTGCCCGCCGAGCTCGAGACCCTGTTCGCGGAGGCCGGCGCGCCACTGTTCCCCACGACCGTCCGCGCGCTCGACATGCGCTGTACCTGCCCGGACGTCGCCGTCCCGTGCAAGCACATCGCCGCCACGTTCTACCTGCTCGCCGAGCGCTTCGACGACGATCCGTTCGATCTGCTGCTCTGGCGCGGCCGTTCGCGGGCCGACCTGCTGGCCGACCTGTCCACGGGTCCGGCCGGCCCGGCCCCGGACGGCGGTGAGCCCGTGGGCACCGCCCGGGTGCTGGCGGACCTGCCGACGGTCGACGTCCAGGCCGCCCTCGACCGGTTCTGGCTGCCGCCGGTTCCGCTGCCGCCCCGGCCGCCGACCCTGGACGCGCCGGTCGACCTGCTCGTGCGCCAGCTGCCCGATCCACCGCCGCTGCTCGGCGGTCGCGCCACCATCGACGCGCTGGGGCGGGCTTACGCGGCACTGCCCGAGCGGCCCGGTGCGGCGGGCACGGGCGAGCCGGGGTAGAAACGGGGGGTGACCCCAGCGCCCGACCTGGTCGACGACGCCCACGCCCTCGCCGGCGAACTCGCCGACCTGCGCCACCGGCTGCACGCCGAGCCCGAGCTGGGACTGGTCCTGCCGCGGACGCAGAAGAAGGTGCTCGCGGCACTGGACGGCCTCCCGCTGGAGGTGACGAGCGGCACGTCGTCGACCGCCGTGACCGCCGTCCTGAGGGGCGGTGCCGGACGCGGCGGCGAACCCCCTGACCTCCACGTCGGTGGCCAACCCGTCGTGCGACCCCGGGACGTACCCGGCGTCCCACCCCACACGCGTGGCGGGAGCAGTCGCCCGGTGGTGCTGCTGCGCGGCGACATGGACGCGCTGCCGGTCGAGGAGCAGGTCGACGTGCCGTTCCGGTCCAGGATCCCCGGCGTGATGCACGCCTGTGGGCACGACCTGCACACGGCGATGCTCGTGGGTGCCGCCCGCGTCCTCGCCGCCCGTCGGGAGGCCCTCGCCGGCGACGTCGTCTTCATGTTCCAGCCGGGCGAGGAGGGGCACGACGGCGCCCGACACATGATCGAGGATGGAGTCCTCGACGCCGCCGGCGCGCGACCCGTCGCCGCCTACGCGCTGCACGTGATGAGCAACCTGACGCCGCGTGGCGCGATCGCCTCGCGCCCGGGCCCGCTGATGGCGGCGAGCGACGGCCTCTTCGTCACGGTCACCGGCCGGGGCGGCCACGGCTCCACACCACACCTCGCCAGGGACCCCGTGGTGGCGGCGTGTGACATGGTCACCTCGCTCCAGGTCGCGATGACCCGATCCATCGACGCGTTCGCCCCGCACGTGCTCACGGTGGGAGCGATCCACGGCGGCACCAAACGGAACATCGTCCCCGACGTCGTCACGTTCGAGGCGACGGTCCGCACCTTCGACCGCGCGGTCCGCTCGGTCCTGATCGACACGGCGCAGCGCGTGTGCGAAGGCGTCGCGGCGGCGCACGGAGTCGACGTCGAGGTCCGCTACGAGGCCGAATACCCCGTCACGGTGAACGACGAGGCGGAGGCGGCGTTCGCGCTGGGAGTCGCCGAGGACCTGTTCGGCCGCGGCGCCGTGGTGCGCATGCCCAACCCGATCACCGGCAGCGAGGACTTCTCCCGGATCCTCGCCGAGGTGCCGGGCGCCATGCTCTTCCTCGGCGCCCTGGTCGACGGACGGGAACCGGCCACCGCGCCGAGCAACCACTCGCCGCTGGCCGCGTTCGACGACGCGGTGCTCCCCCAAGGCACCTCCCTCTACGCGGCGCTGGCCGCCCGCCGGTTGGCCCAGCCCTGACCCACCCTCTCCGTGATCATGCGATCCCCGCTGATCATGCAATCCGTGTCGATCAAGTGACCATGTCGTCACTTGATCGACACGGATTGCATGATCACGGGAGGGTGTGGGGGCCGATCACGAGGGTGTGGGGGCGGTCAGTCGAGCTCGCGCTCCGCGATCTCGACGACGTTCGTGAGCAGCATGGCCCGGGTCATCGGGCCGACCCCGCCGGGCACCGGCGCCAGCCAGCCGGCGACCTCACACACCTCCGGCGCGATGTCACCCACGAGCCTGGTCCGCCCGGTGTCGTCGTCGAGGACCCGGGTGATGCCGACGTCGACGACGACGGCGCCGGGCGCCACCATGTCCGCGGTGACGATGCCGGGCACTCCGGCGGCGACCACGAGGACGTCCGCCCGCCGGGTGTGCCCGGCGAGATCCTTCGTGCCGGTGTGGCAGAGCGTCACCGTGGCGTTGACGGCGCGCCGGGTCAGGAGCAGGCCCAGCGGCCGGCCGACGGTCACCCCGCGGCCGACGACGACGACCTCGGCGCCGCGCAGGTCGACGCCGCTGCGTCGCAGGAGGTCGACGATCCCTCGTGGCGTGCACGGCACGGGCGACGTCAGCGGTGCGCTCACGTTGTGGGCGAGCCGGCCGAGGTTGAGCGGATGGAGGCCGTCGGCGTCCTTGTAGGGGGCGATGAGCTCGAGGATCCGTTCGGTGTCGATCCCCACCGGCAGCGGCAGCTGGACGATGTACCCCGTGCAGGCGGCGTCCGCGTTGAGCCGCTCGACGACCGCCTCGACCTCCGCCTGTGCCGCGGTGGCGGGCAGCTCGACCTCGATCGACTCGATCCCGACCTCGGCGCTGTCACGGTGCTTGCCGCGCACGTAGGCACGGCTGCCGGGATCGTCGCCGACGAGCACGGTCCCCAGGCCCGGGGCGAACCGCCGGGCTGCCAGGGCCGCGACGCGTTCGCGCAGCTCGTCCTTGATCTGCGCGGCGGCCGCCCGGCCGTCGAGCAGGCGCGCCGTCATGCCATCGCTCACCAGGCTTCCAGGCCCTCGTAGAGCGGGAAGTCGTCCGCGAGCCGGGCGACCCGGGCGCGCAGGGCGTCGACGTCCGCGGTCGGCTGCAACGCCGCGGCGATGACGTCGGCCACCTCTGCGAACTCGGTGTCGCCGAAACCGCGGGAGGCGAGCGCGGGCGTGCCGATGCGCAGGCCGCTGGTGATCATCGGCGGCCGCGGGTCGAACGGCACGGCGTTGCGGTTCACCGTGATGCCGACCTCGTGCAGGCGGTCCTCGGCCTGCTGGCCGTCGAGCTGCGAGTCGCGCAGGTCGACGAGGACCAGGTGGACGTCGGTGCCGCCGGTGAGCACGGTGACGCCGGCCGCCTGGGCGTCGGGGGCGAGCAGGCGCTCGGCGAGGATCTGCGCGCCCCGGACGGTGCGCTCCTGCCGCTCCTTGAACTCCGGCGTCGAGGCGATCTTGAAAGCAACCGCCTTCGCCGCGATGACGTGCATCAGCGGGCCGCCCTGCTGCCCGGGGAACACCGCCGACTGGAACTTCTTCGCGTGCTCCTCGTCGCCGGCGAGGATCATGCCGCCGCGGGGGCCGGCGAGCGTCTTGTGCGTCGTCGACGTCGTCACGTGGGCATGCGGCACCGGGTTGGGGTGCAGGCCGGCGGCGACGAGCCCGCTGAAGTGCGCCATGTCGACGAGGAGATAGGCGCCGACCTCGTCGGCGATCCGCCGGAACCCCGGGAAGTCCAACCGGCGGGGGTACGCCGACCACCCCGCGATGATCAGCTTCGGCCGGTGCTCCAGGGCTGCGGCGCGGACGGCGTCCATGTCGATCCGCATCGTCCGTCGGTCCACGCCGTAGGCGGAGACCTGGTAGAGCTTCCCGGAGAAGTTGATCCTCATGCCGTGGGTGAGGTGGCCGCCGTGGGCGAGTTCGAGCCCGAGGATGCGGTCGCCCGGAGTGAGCAGGGCCATCATCGCCGCCGCGTTCGCCTGGGCGCCGGAATGCGGTTGGACGTTGGCGTACGCCGCACCGTAGAGCGCCTTGACGCGCTCCCGGGCGAGGTCCTCCGCGACGTCGACGAACTCGCACCCGCCGTAGTACCGGCGGCCGGGATAGCCCTCGGCGTACTTGTTCGTGAGCACGCTGCCCTGCGCCTCGAGCACGGCCCTGGGGGCGAAGTTCTCACTGGCGATCATTTCCAGCGTGCCGCGCTGGCGGCCGAGCTCACCGGTCAGGACGGCCGCGATCTCGGGGTCGACCTGGTCGACCGGGGCGGTGGTGACCGCCTGCGAGGCGGTCCGCCGGCGGGCAGGGCGCGGGGTCTGGTCGAGCATGGGAACTCCTGTGGATGTCGTGTGGGCCCGGCAGGGGGCGGCCTCGTGCGGCGAGCCCACGGGCCCAGGCGGACGACCCGAGGACGACGACCTCCACCGCTCCCCGGTGGTGACCCACCTGAACGCCAGTCGCGGCGCGCCCCAGCCTAGCGCGGGCCCCTTCGGGCGGGGGAACGCCAGGTGGTGCCGACCTGGGCGGCTAGCGTGACGGGGTGACCAGCACCCCACCCGGTCCCCCGGCGCCGAACCAGATCCTCACCCTGTCGTGCCCGGACCGGACCGGCATCGTGCACGCGGTCGCGGGCGCGGTGCTCGCGGCCGGCGGCAACATCGCGGAGAGCCACCAGTACGGCGACCCCTCGACTGGGCGGTTCTTCATGCGCGTCGACGTGGCGCCGTCGGGGGACGCGGTCACGCCGGTCGAGCTGGCCGCCGCGTTGCGGTTGGCGTTCGCGCCGGTCGCCGCCGGGTTCGGGATGGTCTGGCAGCTGCACGCGGCCGACCACCGGACACGCACGCTGATCATGGTCAGCCGCGCCGGCCACTGCCTGTCCGACCTGCTGTTCCGGGCCCGCAGCGGGACCCTGCCGGTGGACGTGCCCGCCGTCGTCGGCAACCACGAGGACCTGCGGGGGATCGCCGAGTTCTACGGCGTGCCGTTCCACCACGTCCCGGTCACGGCGCAGACCCGGGACGACGCCGAGTCCCGGCTGCTGGACCTGGTCAAGGCGCTCGACGTGGAGCTGGTCGTGCTCGCCCGCTACATGCAGGTGCTCTCCGACGCGGTCTGCCGGGAGCTGCCGGGGCGGATCGTCAACATCCACCACTCGTTCCTGCCGAGCTTCAAGGGGGCGCGGCCGTACCATCAGGCACACGACCGCGGTGTCAAGCTCGTCGGTGCCACCGCGCACTACGTGACGCCCGACCTCGACGAGGGCCCGATCATCGAGCAGGACGTCGTCCGGGTGGACCACACGATGACGTCGGACGCCCTCGCGGCCGCCGGCCGGGACGTTGAGACCCTGGTGCTGGCCCGTGCGGTCCGCTGGCACGCCGAGCACCGCGTGCTGCTCAACGACCACCGCACCGTCGTCTTCCGGTGACCCCCGCCCCTCCGTCCGTGATCAAGGAATAGGTGCCTACCCGGACGGTTCAGACGTCCTTGATCA
>DATKNA010000365.1:0-2756 GCA_035541595.1 Kineosporiaceae bacterium
GGCGGCAACCGACCGCGACACGGTGCTGCTACGGTTCGCGCGCCGGCTCGACGAGCACGAACTCGACCTGCTGCGCAAGGCGCTCGGTGGCGGCGGCGGGAAGAGCGACGACGACCCGCCGGCCGGACGCTAGCCTCGTGATCGCCGCAACCTGGTCCGTGCTCGCGGCTGCCGCGACTGTGCTCGGTGCGCCGCTGCTGCTGACGGCACGCCCCTGGCAGACACGCCGGCCCGGGACGGCGCTCGGGCTGTGGTGCCTCGCGGTCGTCTGCGGGTGCGTCGCGGCGGCTGTCGGCCTGGGCGTCGCCGTGACGTATGCGGTCGCCCCGACCGACGCCGCGACGCGATCCCCCCAGCTGCCCGGCTCTACGGCGCTCACGATCATCGCCTGGAGCGGCCTGACGGTCGTCGGTGGGCTGCTCGCGCTGGTCATGGCCAAGGCCGAAGGACTCTTGCAGGAGCGTCGCCGGCTGGTTGCGCTCTGCGAGACCTTGACGAGCGCAGGCATCTACGAGAACGCGTGGTCCGGGCCCGTCGCGGTCGACTTCGTCGTCAGTCACGTTCCGCTCGCCCTCAGCGTGCCCGGCAGGCCCGGACGTGTCGTCCTCACCTCGGGCCTGGAGGACGTCTTGACGCCGGGCCAGGTCCAAGCGGTGATCGCACACGAGCGGGCCCACCTGGTCCAGCGTCACGCGTGGATCGTGAGGCTGGCCGACCTCAACGCGACCTGCTTGCCGTGGCTCTACGGGGCGCGCCGCTTCCAAGGGGCTGTCAGGCTGCTGGTGGAGCTCGTCGCTGACGACAGCGCAGCGCGCCTGCGGAGCCGGCGTCGTCGCCGACGCCCTGGATGTCCTGGCCCACCTGCGGGCGGACGAGGGGCTGACGTTGCGCGCGCAGCGGCTGACCCGGCACGCTGCGCCAGGTGCTCCCCGGAGAGGGACGTCCGGCTACTCGAGGGCGAGAACCCTGTGGTCAGGCCGGGGCACGTCCCCGCGCGCGCCTGACGACCGTGCCTGCGACCGATGACGCGGAACGATCCGGATCGGGCTCGCAAGGCCGGCTCGGTCCATTGACCACGAGAGGACAGGCATGGGCATGGAAAGCTGGCTCCCGGCATGGCTCGGCGCGCTCTGGGTGGCGGTGTTCGCGGTCGTCGCCGTGGTTCACGTCGTTCACCTGTCCGGGGTCGGGGCTTGGGCCCAGGCCTGGCACGGCGGCCACGTCCTCATGGCGTTGGGGATAATCAGCATGTACTGGCCGGACTCCACCGGCTTCGTCCCCGCGTCCGAGGGTGAGATCGCCTTCGCGGTCCTCGCTGTCGCGGCGGCCGCGGCGGCGCTGAGCACTGCTGTCCAAGGCCGCTGGAGCATACTCTGGACGATCTCGGCGCTCGATTTCGCGATCATGGTCTACATGTTCGCGATGCCGAAGCACCGACAGATCGTGCTGACCCTCGTGCTCGCCGCGTGGCTGCTCGTCGAAGCGTGCTTCTGGATCACGGGATGGCTCGGGCGCTCCTCCCTTCCGGGCTCCTCCATGGCCGGGCTGGACGTCGGGCCGGGCGACGCAGAGCGTCGCACTGGTGACCTTCCGGTGGCGAGCGCGGGCCGGGCGAGCACGAGTGGCGGGGGCCTGGAGGCCTCGTCAGCGGTCGCGACGCGAACCCGACCCCGCCCTCTCGCCGGTCGTGAGGGGACCGTTCACGCGGCATCGGTGGCCGTCACGCTGGCGGTCATGGCGATCGGCATGGGATACATGCTGCTGGCCATGCAGTTCGGGATGGCGATGCCGATGCAGGCTCCGGGCATGATGCCGGGGATGCCAGGCATGTGACGTCGCCGGCTGCGCCATCTTCGGCTGGGTACAAGGGGTCTTCGTCACTCTGGACGCCGATGACGTTCCCCGCCTGACCGCTACGGACGTCACGCCGATCGACGGCCCGGACAACCCGTGCGAACAGCCAACGCTCTGAATCAGCGGCGAAGGCCGTCCTCCTTCGCCGGACGGGTGATCGGTGATCGGTGATCAGGTCACATCCGCTCAGCTCGGCCGGCCGCCGAGGAACAGTCGGCGCATCGACCCTGGATCTCGACGGTGTGCCGGACCTCGGTGAAGCCGTGCGCGTCCGCCACGCGCGCCGCCCAGCGCTCCACGGCGGGCCCCTCCACCTCGACGGCACGACCGCAGACGCGGCACACGAGGTGATGGTGGTGGCCGCGGGAGCAGCGCCGGTATGCCGCTTCACCATCGGGCAGCCGGAGCTGATCGATCTCACCGGCGTCCGTCAACGTCTGCAGGAAGCGGTAGACGGTCGCCAGACCCACCCGGTCCCCCTGGCTCTTGATGCGTTCGTGCAACTCCTGGGCGGTCACGAAGCCGTCCGCCTCGGCCAGGGCGGCGTCGATGACCGCCTTCTGCCGCGTACTGCGGCCTGTCGAACGCGTCGCCGTCGGGGTCGCGCCTGCCATGATCCTCCTCCATGCCGATCGGCCGGCTGCAGGTCCGCGCAGTCGAGGGCGAGCCCGCCCGGCCCCTCGTCAGCAACCGTCACGACGGCGCAGACCTTCCTCGGGACGGCCCCGATTTGACGACGAATATTGATATCGGGTCTCATTACAGCACTCGGTCCGTCGTCAGAGAAGGATGTCATGCACCGGAACCTCGTCCGCGCCCTGGCTGCTTGTGGTGTCTTCGCCCTGGCCGCCTGCTCGTCCGCGTCATCATCGGGCACGTCGACCACGTCCGGGTCGAGCGCG
>DATKNA010000366.1:0-2613 GCA_035541595.1 Kineosporiaceae bacterium
CACGCGGTCACGGTCGCACGCCCTCGCCGTCGCCGATGACGCCGGCGTCCGCCAGAGCGGCCAGCACGGGGACGTGCGGAAGCGCCGGCACGCGATGCCCGTCGCGGCCGACCATCTCGCTGTTGACGACGAGCGCGTTGAGCACGGCTTCCTCGACGCATTCGACGACGGCGGCGAACAGCGGATCCATTCGTCCCCACGGCAGGAACGTGAGCCGGTCGTAGTCGTCGTCCGTCGGCGGCTCGACGGGAATGCGGCTCGCCAGAGCCCCACGGTTGGCCGTCGAGAACGCCAGGAAGATGTCGCCCGAGAAGTGGCTGCCGGTCGTCCCCGTGCGGGCGAGGCCGAGCGGCACCCGGCGGGCCAGGGCCGTGCACTGCCCGGGGAGTAGCGGGGCGTCCGTCGCGACGACGACGATGACCGAGCCCGCACCCGGCACGACGGACCGCCCCGTCGACCCCGACGAAGCCGACCGCGGCGGCGCCTCCGCCCGCTCGGCGTCGGTCTGCAGCCACGAGGGCTCGCCCAGCGGGTCATCGGCCGCGAGCAGCCGGCCCAAGCGCACGCCGGCGATCGTCAGCTCGGGCCGATCACCGAAGTTGGCCTGCACGAACGCGCCGACGGTGTATCGCGCCCCGGCGTACGGCAGGACCCGGGACGCCGTCCCCGAGCCGCCCTTGTAGCCATAACAGATCATGCCGGTGCCGCCGCCGACGGAGCCCTCCTGGACCGGACCGCCCTTCGCGGCGTCCAGCGCGGCCATCGCGTGCGCCGGCAGCACGTGGCCGCCGTTGATGTCGTTGAGGTAGCCGTCCCAGGTCTCCGCGACCACGGGCAGCATCCACTGCGCCGTCACCAGCGGCGCGGACCGCACGGCCCAGGTCAGCGTGCCCTGGTGGCAGGCACCCACCGCGTGCGTGTTCGTGATGACGATCGGGACGTCGAGGGCGCCGACCTCCTCGATCCACGTGGTCCCCGTCAGCTCACCGTTGCCGTTGAGCGAGAACCAACCGGCCGCGCACGGGACGCCGACGCCGTCAGCGCCCCTGGGCATGATCGCTGTGACTCCGGTACGGACGGGACCCGAGCCGACGACGAGCGGCCCCTCTCCGTGGACGAGCGTGACATAGCCGACGCTCACGCCGGGGACATCCGTGATCGCATTGACCGGGCCCGGCGTCCCGGAGAACGGTATGCGGAGGCCCCGGGCGCGGGGCCTGCCGTCGGGCGCGAAGCGCCGCTCGTCCCGAATCAGCCGATCTCCCTCTCGCTGCCGTCCCGCGGGACGCGCGGGCCGACGAGACGGACGCCGACGCCGCGTGTGTAGTGAAGGTACCGAGGAGTCGCCGCGGTCTCGCCCAACTTGCGGCGCAGCCAGGTGAGGTGGACGTCGATAGTGCGGTCGTCGACGCCCTCGGCCTGCTGCCACACCTGGGCGAGGATCTGGCGCCGGCTCACGACCTCCCCCACCCGCTGCCCGAGCAGGAGCAACAGGTCGAACTCCTTGCGGGACAGCTTCAGCAGGTTGCCCTCGAGCGTGACCGTTCGCGAGCGTGGGTCGATGACCAGGTCGCCGACCGTGACCGGATCATCGGCTCTGACCGAGCCGCTGCGGCGGAGCACCGCCCGGATCCGCGCCTCCAGGTTGTTCGCACCGAACGGCTTGATGATCACGTCGTCGGCGCCGGCGTTCAGCGCGTCGACCATCTCCGCGTCGTCCTCGTGGGCCGTGATCACGATGATCGGGACGTCGGTGGTCGCCCGCACCATCTTGAGCACCTTGAAACCGTCGATGTCCGGCAGCCCGAGGTCCAGCAGGACCACATCAGGCGGCTCACGCACCACGGACTTGAGGGCCTGGAACCCGCCCCGTTCGCAGGCGACCGCGTGCCCGCGCATGCTGAGCGCACGACTGAGCACGGCGCGGATGGCCGGGTCGTCGTCCACCAGCAGGATCCTGGCCATCTGATGACAGTATCAACATCTTCGTACGACGGACAGTTACGCGGTCACGGGTTGCAGGGCCGACACTCCTGCGCCAACGATCCTCCGAGCTCGCCATGACCACGGTCGACGCGCGGACCTCACGCTGAGCGACGAGTCGTCCGCACGGTGGCCCTCGACGTTCGCGCGGATCGCGCCGTCGACCACCGCCACGGGGGGACGGCGAGCGCGCCGTCGACCACCACCACCACGGGGACGCCGAGCGCACCTCGAGCCCGCTCCCGCGGTCTCGAGGACGGACCTCGGCAGCGCCTGGATCTGCGCCGCCCGTGATCGCCTGCCAGGCGGTGAATGCCGCGGTCGGTGGCACGTTGCCCCAGCCGGTGGCGATCACGGTCGTCGACGGTCCGCCTGCGTGGCGATCACCACAGGACGAGGAGGTCTCAATAGATCGCGGAGCCCACCGCGTCAGAGAGCACGACGGACGGAACGAGGGCGGCGGGAGTTCGAGGAGTACGTGGCGGCTCGCGGGCGCGCACTCGATCTGTTCGCGTTCGTGCTGACCGGCGACCGGCCGCGCTCTCAGGACCTCGTCAAGACCGCGCTGCCCTGCTGGCGACCCGCCGCTCGCAGGAGCAGAGATGAACGACCTCGACGAGGTGCTCCCCG
>DATKNA010000367.1:0-9372 GCA_035541595.1 Kineosporiaceae bacterium
TGGTCGCGGTCTGCGGGGACAAAGGACTCCATTCCTCGGTACATCGTCAGGTCCACCTCGGCGACCTGCGGATCGGGGTCAGCCGGAGGTACGCAGCCGGTGGAATGGGCGGGTCAGATCGGGCGTCAACGTGTGCGCACCGTTGGGCCCGCCGAAGACCGGGACGTGCATGAGCATCCAGAAGTTCGTCAGGTCGAGGTGCTCGCCCAGGTACGTTTCGTTGCGAGCGCGCAGGTTGGAATCGGTCAGAGCGCGCACCGAGCCGTACGTCCCCCGGCTGAAGACCCCGGTGCAGATGGTGATCGTGGCAGAGAGGTTGAGCGGGTTCTGGAAGCGTGACAGCAGCGCGACGTCGTACTCGAGTACGGGTTGGCCGTGTTCGAGGACAGGCTGCCCGCCGGCGGTGAGGAACCGGGGGAAGTGGGTCTCGCGGTCCTGGCCGTTCACGTCAGGCCGCCCGTCCCCGTCGAGGGTGACGACGAAGCGCCCCTCGTACTCGGAACCGGCATCCGGAAATCCGTAGTCCAGAGGGAGATTCAGCCTGCGCCTGAGGTAGTCCAGGGCGCTCACCGAGTCGCCGAAGAACCCGCCGCCGAGGATGACGACGTGCCCCCCGGTGAGGTCGTCCGCCTGCACCTCGGTGTCGAGCATCCACCGAACGTCTGCGCCGGGGTTCTCGGCGCGGATGTGTCCGTGGAGCTCGACGATCGCGTCCATGTCGCCGTGCCAGAGGGAGTGGACGGCATTGGGGTGCCAGGGATTGGCGTACTGCACGCCTCCCCCGTCGAACCCGCGGGCGAGGACGTTCCAGTCGGCCTCGTCGATCTTGTCCAGCCGGGGCCAACCCGATGCCACGAGGCGACGCAGAGTGTCGACGACGTCGACGTAGCGGCCAAGGTGTGCGATGGCCTCGTCGATCCCCTCCGGCGCCTCGTCGCCCACCAGCTCCCGCAAGCGCAGCGCCGCGTCGAGGAGCTGACGGGTGGGCGGTGACGGAAGTACCTCGTACGGCGAGAACCGGGAATCGATGATCCTGACCGGCAGTCCGTCGGGGAAGTAGTAGAAGCGCCCTCCCAGCGCACCCGTTCGACGTTTCGACGTCGAACTGGACCCGAGCTCGCGGAGCTGCACCAGTTCGTCGATCAGCTCCCGCCGGACGCGTTCCTCCTCCTGGGTCAGCTCACGAACGTCGAGCAGGTGCGGCCGACCGTCCAGGGAGCGCGGGGTGGCATAGAAGCGTGCCAAGGCCTGGAGGCGCTCTTCGGGCGGTAGCGCGGGTGACGCCGGGCTCTCCCAGGACGAGATCAGCGGAACACTGATGCCGAGAGCCTCCGCCAGTTGGCGCTGGGTGACGGAGACACCGAGGCTGTGCGCGCGTAGCTCACGGAGCCGGCCCGCCAAGCCGAACGGTTCTTGCTCCGCTTCCGTCACGCGCCTCGCCGTCCGTGCTCAGGCCCGGTACGGGCACCAGCTGAACTGACGGAAGTTCAGTGTACACACG
Source organism: Kineosporiaceae bacterium (assembly GCA_035541595.1). Lineage (GTDB taxonomy): Bacteria > Actinomycetota > Actinomycetes > Actinomycetales > Kineosporiaceae > DATKNA01. The sequence continues at coordinate 1,502 of DATKNA010000367.1, forward strand.
GCGCAGCCGATCCGCCCGGTCCCAGCGTGTCGCGCAGCGTGTCGCCTCTACCGCTCACGACCTGGGACGGCACGTCCGAGACGATAACGAACGGTGACGATTCGCCGAACTCTCAGATCAGTCGACCACGGTGTCGAAAAGGGCTGGCGTGACGGGTTCAGAGACGACACACTAGAGGTGCGCGAAGTTCAGCTGAAGTAGCTGAAGGTTCACTTGCGTTCAATGGCGAGCGCGGTGTCCACCCAGAAGGAGGGCACTACCAGCACCGGGAGTCACCATGCTCCACCTCGTCGCACTCGCTCAACCCGCCGCAGCGCCCGACGCCTTCGTGGACGGAGCGACCCACTTCGTGGTCGTCCTGGCCGTCGTCGCCTTCCTGGCCGTCCTGCTCGCGCGGGTCTCCCCGGACGTCGTCGACGTCTTCCTCACCGTCCGCAGCGTCGTGGTCGCCGTGGTCGTCGTCGTCGCGGTGGCGGTGACGATCTTCGCCGTGGTCGAGGGGGTGGGCTCGCTCACCGGGTTCGGCCGCTGAGCGCTCCGGGCTCCGGTCGGGCGGGCTGACGGACAACGTCCGCCCGACCGGCTCCACCACGGTCAGGCCATCCCTCGGGAGGGCCGGCACCACGGACGAACAGCGGGTCGCCGACACGAATCCGCAGGCGGGCCGACCGGAGCCGTGTGGATCGTCCGTCGTCCGGACCGCAGTAGCTCGGTCGGGCCGGCGCGGGATCCGTGCGAGCCGACCCCGGGGCGAACGCCTGGCAGACTGCGCAGATGCCGGAGCGGAACCTCGCCGCGCTACCCAAGGCCCACCTGCACCTGCACTTCACCGGATCGATGCGGCCGGGAACGCTGGCAGACCTGGCCGACGAGCACGGCATCCGGCTCCCGGAGACGCTGCGCGAGCACCACCTGCTCCGGCTGACCCCCGACGAGCGGGGATGGTTCCGGTTCCAGCGCCTCTACGACGCAGCTCGGGCCTGCGTCCGCAGCGCGGAGGACATGCGCCGGATCGTCCTCGAGGCCGCCGAGGACGACGCCGCCGAGGGGTCCACCTGGCTCGAGCTCCAGGTCGACCCCACCTCGTACGCCCCGTTCGTGGGCGGCCTCACCCCGGCGTTGGAGATCGTCCTCGACGCCGCGCGCCACGCCAGCCTCGCCACCGGGTGCCAGGTCGCCGTGGTCGTGGCGGCCAGCCGGATCCGCCATCCCCTGGACGCCCGTACCCTCGCCCGCCTCGCCGCCCACCATGCCGGTGACGGGGCCGGCGAGGTCGTCGGCTTCGGGCTGTCGAACGACGAACGCCGTGGCTCGACGGAGGAGTTCGCGCACGCCTTCGCCATCGCGGCCCGGGCCGGCCTCGCCAGCGTCCCGCACGGCGGCGAGCTGCTGGGGCCCGCGTCCATCCGATCCACGATCGACGCGCTGCATCCGGACCGTCTGGGGCACGGCATCCGATCCGCCGAGGATCGCGCACTGCTCGAGCGCATCGTCCGCTCGGGGATCGGGCTGGAGGTCTGCCCGACGAGCAACGTCGCTCTCGGCGTGTACTCCGCGCTCGGCGACGTCCCACTGCGCACCCTGGTCGACGCCGGCGCGCGCGTCGCGCTCGGTGCGGACGACCCCCTGCTCTTCGGGCCTCGGCTGGTCGCCCAGTACCAGGCCGCACGAGACCAAGGCTTCACGGACGCCGACCTCGCCGCGCTCGCCCGCTCCTCGGTCGAGATCTCCCGTGCACCGCTCGACGTCCGCAAGCGCCTCCTCGCCGGGATCGACGACTGGCTGGCGGACCAGGGCGCGGCGTTCAGCAGGTGCCGCCCCCGGGAGTGATCGACCAACCTCCCGCCGATCCCGCCGACACGCCGGCCGGCGCGCGTCGTGTCCCCGCATCCGGCCGCAGGCCGGTCGATCATGCCGGGATCGGGGTCACATCGGGAGGGTCGCTCGGCGGCCGGGCTCGCAAGGGTGGTCAGAGAGAGCAACCGACCAGATCGGGCTCCGGTTCCAGCATGACGCCGAACGCCGCGCACACACCCTGGCGGACCTCCCGCGCGAGCGACACCAGGTCGGCCGCCCGCGCGCCGCCCCGGTTCGTCAGCGCGAGCGTGTGCTTGGTCGAGAGGGCAGCCGGGCCGGGCAGGCCGTGGCCGCGGGTGAAACCGGCATGCTCGATGAGCCAGGCCGCACTGGTCTTGACGGCGCCGTCAGGCATCGGCCAGCGCGGCACCTCGGGGGGCAACCGTGCCGCCTGCTCGGCCCGCAGCACGGGGTTCGTGAAGAAGGAGCCTGCGCTCCAGGTATCGACGTCCGCGTCGTCGAGCACCATGCCCTTGCACCGACGCAGCGCGATCACGGACCGCCGGACCGCGCTCAGCGGGGCCCGCTCCCCCTGGGACAGCCCCAGCGCACCGGCGAGCTCGGCGTAGCGGACGGGTGCGCCGAGGTCACCCAGGCGGAACTGAAAGGTCACCTCGAGGACGACGAACCGGGGGCCGGTCCGGTAACGCTCCTGTTTCAACCGCGACGTCCGGTAACCGAAGTCGCAGTCCGCCGCTGCCAGGGTTCGGATCCGGCCCTCCTGGCGGTCCCAGGTGCGCACCGTCGCGATGGTCTCGGCGACCTCCTGCCCGTAGGCGCCGACGTTCTGCACGGGCGTCGCGCCGGTCGATCCCGGGACGCCGGACAGAGCCTCCACACCGACCCAGCCCTGCTCGACGGCGCGGGCGACGACGTCATCCCAAAGCTCGCCGGCCGCGACCCGCACGATCGCGCCGCCACATGCACTGGCGTCGTCGAGGTGGACACCCTTCGTGGCGATGTGGACCACGGTGCCGTCGAAGCCCCCGTCGCCGACCAGGAGGTTCGATCCCCCGGCGAGCACAAGAACGGGCTCACCCCGGCCGTCGCACTCGCTGACGGCGTCGATGACGGCGTCGGTGGTGGGTGCCCTCACGAGTCGGCGGGCAGGCCCGCCCACGCGGAGTGTGGTGAGGGTGGAGAGGGGGACGACGAAGGACTCGACAGGTCCTGGCGGTCCCGTCGGAAGTGCCGGGGCGGCGGCCGACGCCGCCGGGGCGGACATGTCGGTCACGATCCCCACGCTAACGGAGTGCTGCAGTCCGGGAGGGGTCGGACATGCCGGACGAGGGGTCGGACATGCCCGAGGAAGGGTCGGACATGCCCGAGGAGGGGTCGGACATGCCGGGCCAGGGGTCAGGGCAGCCGGACGACGGCGTGCGCGCGGCCGAGCACCTTGTCCCCGCCGCTGGTCGCGGTGAGCTCGACTGTCACCGTGTGCTGATCCTCGTCCTTCCCTGAGACGACGCCCGCGACCTCGAGCTCGGCGCCGCGGTCGTCGTCCGGCACCACGACCGGTTTGGTGAACCGGACGCCGTACTCGACGACGGCTCCCGGGTCGCCCGCCCAGTCGGTGACCAGCCGGGCCGCGGTGGCCATGGTGAGCATGCCGTGCGCGATGACGTCGGGAAGACCGACCGACCGGGCGACCCGCTCGTTCCAGTGGATGACGTTGAAGTCGCCGCTGGCGCCGGCATAGCGGACGAGCGCGAGGCGGTCGATCGGGAACGTGCGTGCGGGCAACGTGTCGCCGACGGCGACCGCGTCGAACGTGGGCCGGCCCATCACGAACCTCCGCGGACGACGATGGTCGAGACGGCGGTGGAGACCGGCTCGCCGGACTCGGTGGTGATCTCGACCCGGGTCGTCACCATCCCGTGGCCGCCGGCCTCCCGGGCGCTGTCGACGTGGGGTGTGGCGACGAGGCGGTCGCCGGCGACGATCGGGCGGTGATGGGTGAACAGCTGCTCTCCGTGCACCACCCGGGAGTAGTCGATACCGGCCTCGGGATCCCCGACGACGGCAGCCTCGGCCCGTTGCGCGACGATGATCGCGAACGTCGGAGGCGCGATGACGTCGGGATGGCCCTGGGACCGGGCGGCCTCGGGGTCGAGGTGGGCGGGATCGGAGCTGCCGATCGCGGTCGCGAACTCGGCGATCTTCTCGCGGCCGACCTCGTAGACGGGGGCCGGCGGGTAGCTCCGCCCTGAGATGTCGGGGTTGACGCCCATGGCTTCCTTCCGCTGATCAGTGCCGTGATCCGTGAGAGGAGGGCCGCCCTGACGACAGGACGACCGGACCACATCATGACAAACGAGGCCGCCCCCGCCGGGAACGGCCTCCCCACACAGAGATCAGCGGGTCTCGCGGTGCTCGGTGTGCTTGCCGCAGTTGGGGCAGAACTTGGCGAGCTCGAGCCGGTCAGGGTCGTTGCGCCGGTTCTTCTTGGTGATGTAGTTGCGGTGCTTGCACACCGTACAGGCCATCGTGATCTTCGGACGCACGTCCTGGGTCTTGCTGGCCACGAAGCAGCCCTCTTTCGGGTCGAAGCGTCGGTGAGGTCCCGCGGACGGGCCGCGGCGACGGCACGGGCAACGGCCCGCACCCGCACGGTGTTCCAGGGTACGCGACGGGGCCGCCGGGGTGGAACCGCGCGGGGCCACGGCGGCCCCGCGGTGGTAGCGCGGTGGTAGCGGAGGCCGGACTTGAACCGGCGACACAGCGATTATGAGCCGCTTGCTCTACCGACTGAGCTACTCCGCCGTGACGGGCGCCCACCGTCACCGGCGGGCGCGACGTGAGCCCCGATAGGGAATCGAACCCTAGACCTTCTCCTTACCATGGAGACGCTCTGCCGACTGAGCTATCGGGGCGCTGGCCCGCGGCGTCGCCGCGTGGTCGCGGGGACCCACGGTACACGGCGTGGACAGCACCGCGCCAAACCGCGCCACCCCGGACCTCGCGGGAGTCATCCCTGGCGGGGGATCCCACTCGCGCCCCTCGCGGGCACCGTCGTTCCGGCGGTGCCGACATCGAAGGAGGCGGGCATGCGACTGGCTCCCCGACAGTTGCGCCGGTACGGGATGACCGGGGACGTGCCGTACTACGGTGGCCGGCTCACTCCTGCGCACATCGACGCGATCACGCGGTCACGCCGACCCGCCGCACCGGTCGGGACGGCGCCGCCGCCTGCCGTCGGACCGCCGGCGCCACCTGCCGTCGGACCGACGCCGCCGCCTGTCGGGCCCGCGGCGTCACCGACGGCCGTGGCGCAGGCCCTGCAGCACCTCCTCGACGCCGGCGTGATCACACAGGCGGAGTTCGAGCAGCTGCGGGCACGGAGACTTCGATGACGGGCCCCGTCCAGGTGCTGGTCGTGGGCTTCGACCAGCCGTCGTTCTCGGGCCAGGTGCTGGAAGAGCTCGGCCGGCTGGAGAGCGCGGGCGTCGTCCGGCTCGTCGACCTGCTCGTCGTCGTCCGCGACGACGACGGTGTCCTCGAGACGGTCAGCCTCCCCGGGAACACCGCCTCCGGTCTCGGCGTCGTGGCGGCGGCGCTGCTCGCGGACGGGGACGACGCGCCCGGCGGTGATGCGGAGTCCACGTGGTCCCTGGCGGACGTCGTACCGCCCGGCTCCGCCGCGGCCATTGCGCTGGTCGAGCATCTCTGGGCCGGCCCGCTGGTCGCGGCGATCCAACGCGCGGGGGGCCGCCCCCTCGAGGAGACCTGGCTCGGCCCGGACGAGCGACGCGCGCTCGAGCAGCTGCTCGAGGGACGGCACTCGGCGCCGGCCTGACACCGGGAGTTCTCAGGAGCGCAGCAATCCGAGTCCCGGTGCGGGTCCAAGGACTCCTCGCCGGCCCGGGCTCACGATGACGGCCGAGAGCCGGGGGTCCAGGTCACGCCGAGCGTGCCCTGAGCGGCCGCCTGGCCGCTGCGGCCGCCGCCGCGGCCACGCAGGATGTAGGCAAAGCCGACCGCGATGAGGCCACCGGCCAGCGGGCCGACGAGATACGCCCACCATGCGGTCCAGTCGCCCAGCACCAGCGCGGGTCCCAGCGAACGGGCCGGGTTCATCGAGGCCCCGCTGACCGGTGATCCCCACAGCCCGGCCAGCGCGATGTAGCCACCCACCCCGATGGCGGCTATCGGGCCGATCGCCTGGGCGCCCGAGGCGGTGCCCAGAATGACACTCACCAGGCCGGTGGTCAGCACCAGCTCCCACAGCATCGCGGTGGTGGTGGAGATGCCCGGGCCGGGCAGGGTCAGGCCCGCGCTGCCCTGCTTGCCGATCAGCGCCCACAGCAGCAGCGTGGCCAGGATGGCGCCGACGAACTGGGCGACGACATAGGCGGGGACCCGCCGCCAGGGGAAGTCGCCCCGGGCCGCGAAGGCGATACTCACCGCCGGGTTCAGGTGCGCGCCGGAGACCGTGCCCATGAACAGGATGATCGCCATCACCATCAGCGCGGGCGCCACCACGCGGGCGCCGTACGGGACCGCGTCGCCGCCGAACCGGGCGTTGACCATGCCGCCGCCGACCGCCACCAGGACCAGGAAGAAGGTGCCCAGCACCTCGGAGAACAGCCGCCGCCCCTCGTAACTGTTGTCCCAGAAGTCGAACTCGTGGGCGACCGCGTTCGGCTGCCCCATGGTCCGCAGGGCCACCGTGGCACGGTGGATGGTCCCCTGCTCGTCCTGGTCCGAAAGGCTGAGCGGCTCGGCTGGCTGGCCTGTCATCCCGCACTCCCTCCGAGCGCACCGGCATACCTGCCGTGCACTCCCGCCGGCGCCGGCCGTCGGCCACGCGTCCAGGCAGCGTGCCTGCGGACGGCAGCAACCAGTACCCGCGCTGCTGTGTCAACTCATCACCGTCATCGGACCGCCAGGGAACGGGGAAGGGCATCATCCACCGCGGATGACTGCCGGTCGTGACGATGACTCAGCTGGTCCGGGAAGACCGGATCTGGTCAGGGGCCGTCTGTTGTGGTGGCGGGTGTTGGGTTCGAACCAACGTAGGCTGTGCCGACGGTTTTACAGACCGCTCCCTTTGGCCACTCGGGCAACCCGCCTCGCCGCGCGAACACGTTCCGCGCGGCGGGTGGAAGGATAGCAAGCTCGAGCCAGGGGCCACGTCGGGGTCGGTCGGCCGCCCCCGCAGGCCGAGGCCGAGGCGGGTGCCGAGCCGAGTGAAAGGGTGCGCAGCGTGGCGGGCGAGTCGTCCTTCGATGTGGTGAGCAAGGTCGATCGGCAGGAGGTGGACAACGCGTTGAACCAGGCCGCGAAGGAGATCGGCCAGAGGTACGACTTCAAGAACGTCGGCGCGTCGATCGCCTGGAGCGGCGACGCCATCCTCATGCGCGCGAACAGCGAGGACCGGGTCAAGGCGGTGCTGGACGTCTTCCAGACCAAGCTGGTCAAGCGCGGCGTCTCGCTCAAGGCCGTCGACGCCGGCGACCCGCGCGCCTCGGGCAAGGAGTACCGGATCGAGGCCCACCTCAAGGAGGGCCTCTCCCAGGACAATGCGAAGAAGATCTCAAAGCTCATCCGTGACCAGGGGCCCAAGACCGTCAAGGCTCAGATCACCGGGGACGAGCTCCGGGTGACCAGCAAGAGCCGCGACGATCTGCAGGCCGTCATCGCCCTGCTGAAGGACGCCGACCTCGACGTCGCCCTGCAGTTCGTGAACTACCGATAGCGGCCATCTGCTGACCTGCAGCGATAGGGCCGTTCCTGCTCTGACCTGCGCATTCGTCAGGTGGTTAACGGTGGTTGTTGGGGGTCGGCGGGAGCTGGCGTGTGACCCCAGCGTTACCCGGCGGATCACCTGGCAGGCCGAGGGTGTCGAGGTCCGCGACGTCCGAACCGTCGAGCAGGCGCATCATCGGCACCTCGAGCGCGCGGCACAGCTCGACCAGCTGGTCGACGGTGATCCGGCGCCGGCCGGACTCCACATCGCCGACCTTCGTCAGCGACCATCCGAGCCGCTCGGCCAGGTCCGCCTGACGCCAGCG
>DATKNA010000368.1:0-5209 GCA_035541595.1 Kineosporiaceae bacterium
GGACGGAGGTCGGACTGCGCGGCACCGACACAGGGCCGCGGTCGATCTGACCAGGCTCACCCCGATCGCCCCCGACCGGCTCAGCCTCCGCCGGCACCAGCTCACCACGCGCGCGATCAGCGGCAATTGCATGATCACGACGAGAGGTGCGGTCAGGGGCTGGATATGCGGATCAGGGCGGGGGGGACTCGGGTGGCGGCGGCGCGGTCGAGCAGCCACAGGGTGGCCCGGGTGCCCTGGGCGCCGGCCGCCGGCACGGCGATCTCGCCGGCGCTGGACAGCGCCATCGCGACGGCGGCGGCCTTCTCGGCGCCCGCGGCGAGCAGCCAGACCTCGCTGGCCATCCGGATGACCGGCATCGTCAGGGAGATACGCACCGGCGGCGGCTTGGGTGCCCCCCTGACCCCGACCACGGTGCGCTCCGTCTCGTAGAGAGCGGGGTGCTCGGGGAACAACGACGCCACGTGGCCGTCCGGACCGACCCCGAGCAGCAGGACGTCGAAGGCCGGGGCGCCGCTGTGCTCCCAGGGCGGGGCGGCGGCGCGTAGCTCCTCGCCGTAGGCCGCTGCCGCCGCGTCCACGTCGTCACCCCAGGGACCGCCCACCGCGGGCATGGGGTGCATGCGTGCCGGGTCGACCGGGACGTGATCCAGCAGGGCCTCCCGAGCCTGCGTCTCGTTGCGGTCCGGGTGCCCGGACGGAAGGAAGCGTTCGTCGCCCCACCAGACCTCGACCCCGGCCCAATCCACCGCGTCCCGGGCGGGGGTCGCGGCGAGCGCCCTCAAGGTGGCGATCCCGACGCCGCCGCCGGTGAGCACGACGTGGGTGATCCCGCGGGCGGCCTGGGCGTCGACGATCCTCGTCACAAGGCGGGCGGCGGCCGCTTCTGCGAGCAGCGCGGCGTCCGCATGGACCACCACGGTGGCGGGAGCGCTCACGACCACCTCGCAGCCATCACGACGTCCTCACGGCGCCGGAGCCTCGGGAGCGGCCAGTGGCGGCTCGTCGCCGGTCGGGGACGGCGGGGGCGGCGGCTCGTCGCCGGTCGAGGACGGTGTGCGCGGCGGCTCGTCGCCGGTCGGGGACGGCGGGAGCGGCGGTGCGGGCGGGGTCGCGCGATCGGCCCGGGGTGCCGCCTTGCTCTTCGCCGCCTTCATGGCGCTCTTGTCGTGCAACAGCTTGAGCCCCTCGGTCAGTACCTGGGCGTACACCTCGTCCGGGTCGAGCCGGCGCAGCTCCTCGGCGAGGCTGTCGCGGTCCGAGCGCGGGGCCAGCGAGACCCGCCGATCGGGCTGCCCGGGTTGGGTGAGCGTGGCGACGTTCCCCGCCGGGCGAACGAGCTCGACGGGCCCGGAGTCACGGTGGATGACGACGCTGATGAGCCCCGTGCCCGCTGCCGTCCCGGTCCTGCTGACCGGGCAGCGCAGGGTCAGCGCCAGCCAGGCCGCCATGAGCTCGGCGCTGGGGCTGTCGACCGCTCCGGTGACCGTGGCCGAGAGGGCCGGCTCGAACGGCGGCTGGTCGAAGGCCGCGGCGAGCAGGCCCCGCCAGAGCGTGATCCGGCTCCAGGCGAGGTCGGTGTCGCCGGGCACGTGCCACTTGGCGCTGTGCTCGAGCGTCTTCATGGGCCGCGGAGTCGACGCCGCGTCGGTGATCCGGCGCTGGGCCATCGAGCCGGTGGGATCCTCCGACGGCCGCGTCGGCGGGGCGCCCGGCCACCACGCGACGACGGGCGCGTCGGGCAGGAGGAACGGTACGACGCAGCTGTCGCCCTGCTCGACGAGCGGCCCGTACAGTCGAAGGACGATGACCTCGCTGACGCCGGCGTCACCGCCGGACCTCACCTGGGCGTCGAGGCGAGCCGTGCCGCGCCGGTTGCCCCGGACCACCGCGATGATCCGGCAGGGATGCTCGCGGCTGGCGTCGGTGGCGGCCCGGATGGCGCTCTCAGCCGTTCCGTCCTCGGTCACGATGATCAGCGTGAGGACCCGGCCGAGGGCCAGGGCCCCGGCCGACTCGCGCAGGTTCACGAGTTTGTGGGCGACGTCCGCGGTCGTGGTGTCGGGTAGGTCGATGATCATGGACGCCTCCAGACCCGGCCATCCCGGGCCATCATCCGGTCGGCCGAGGCCGGCCCCCAGGTGCCCGCCTTGTAGGGCTCTGGCTGGCTCTGGGTCGACCAGAAGTCCTCGATCGGATCGAGGATCTGCCAGGACAGCTCGACCTCTTCGTGCCGGGGGAACAGCGGCGGGTCCCCGAGCAGGACGTCGATGATGAGCCGCTCGTACGCCTCGGGTGAGGACTCGGTGAAGGCGTTGCCGTAGCCGAAGTCCATGGTGACGTCCCGGACCTCCATCGCCGTCCCCGGCACCTTCGAGCCGAAGCGGATGGTGACGCCCTCGTCGGGCTGGACCCTGATGACGATGGCGTTCTCGCCGAGCTCCTCGGTGGCGGTGCGCTCGAAGGGAAGGTGCGGAGCACGCTTGAAGACCACCGCGATCTCGGTGACCCGGCGGCCGAGACGCTTGCCGGTGCGCAGGTAGAAGGGGACGGTGGCCCAGCGCCGGGTGTCGATGTCGAGCCGCACCGCCGCGTAGGTCTCCGTCGTCGATTGGGGCGAGATGCCCTCCTCTTCGAGGTAGCCCCGGACCGGCTCGCTGCCCTGCCAACCCCTGGCGTACTGACCCCGGGCGGTGTGCTCCCGGAGGTCGGGGGGGAGCCGGACGGCGCTCAGCACCTTCTCCTTCTCGCCGCGCAGCTCCTTGGCCTCGAAGGAGACCGGCTCCTCCATCGCCGTCAGGGCGAGCAACTGCAACAGGTGGTTCTGGATGACGTCGCGCGCGGCCCCGATCCCGTCGTAATAGCCGGCCCGGCCGCCGATCCCGATGTCCTCCGCCATCGTGATCTGCACGTGGTCGACGTAGTTGGCGTTCCAGACCGGCTCGAACAGCTGGTTCGCGAAGCGCAGCGCCAGCAGGTTCTGGACGGTCTCCTTACCCAGGTAGTGGTCGATCCGGAAGATCGAGTCCGGCGGGAAGACGGACTCGACGATCTGGTTGAGCTCCCGGGCCGACTGCAGGTCGTGGCCGAACGGCTTCTCGACCACGATCCGCCGCCACTCGTCGCCGTCCTGCTGCGCCAGCCCCGATCTGGCCAGTTGTTTGATGACGACCGGGAAGAACTTCGGCGGGATCGACATGTAGAAGGCGTGGTTGCCGCCGGTGCCGCGGGTCTCGTCGAGCTCGCGGACGGTGCGGGCGAGCTCGTCGAAGGCGTCGTCGTCGGCGAAGTCGCCGGGGACGAAGCGCAGCCCTTCGGCGAGCTGGCGCCACACCGACTCGCGGAACGGCGTTCGGGCGTTCTCCTGCACGGCCTCGTAGACAACCTGGCCGAAGTCCTGCGTCGCCCAGTCCCGCCGGGCGAACCCGACCAGCGCGAACCCCGGCGGCAGAAGACCACGGTTGGCCAGGTCGTAGACGGCCGGCATGAGCTTCTTGCGGGCGAGATCGCCGGTGACGCCGAAGATGACCAGACCGCAGGGCCCGGCGATGCGGGGGAGGCGCCGGTCGCGCTCGTCCCGCAGCGGGTTGCGCCGGGGCGCCTGCCAGGTGTTCCTCGCACTCACGATCGTGCTCCTTGTCAGGACGTCGGTGTCCCCAGGGCCTGCTCGAGGCGGCGCAACCCCTCGGCCCGGTCACGCAGGTGCAGCCGCAGCACCGGCCGGCCGTGCTCGGCCAGCACCTGGGCGTCGCCCGCGGCCTGTGCGGCGATCAGCTGGCCGAACGTGAACGGGCGGCCCGGCACCGGCAGGTCCTGCGGGCTGTCGGCCGTGATCTGCAGGTAGCTGCCGGTCGCGGGCCCGCCCTTGTGGTATTGACCGGTGGAGTGCAGGAACCGGGGTCCCCACCCGAAGGTCACCGGCCGCGCGAGCCGGCGGGCGAGCGGTGCCCGCACGCCGGCGAGGGAGCCGTGATGCACCCGGTCCAGGTAGGCCATGACGGCGAGGTACCCCTGCGGGCCCACGGTGCCGAGCAGCGCGGAGACCGCGTCATCCAGCGTCCCGGCGTCCCCGAGCAGGCCGGGCGTCGCCCGGATCTCGACGACGCCGTCGACGAGGTCGGGCGGCGTCGGCTCGGGTTGCTTGTCGAGCAGGCCGCGCGCGGCCGCCTTGGCGCTCTCGACGTCCGGCTGGTCGAACGGGTTGATCCCCAGGAGCCGGCCGGCCACCGCCACCGCGTACTCCCACAGCAGGAACTGCGCGCCCAGCGAGCCGGCGACGGTGACCCCCTCACCGGCGGCGGCGGGTTCCGCGAGCGCGCCGTCGTCGCCGACCAGGTCGTGGACGGCGGCCGTCTGGCTGACCAGCCGGACGACCAGGACGTCCTCCGGCCGGGTCGTCACCTCGGGCGCGTCCGGCCCCTCGCTGACCACCGGAAGGAGGCCCTTGCCCTCCTTGCCGGTGGACTCGGCGATGAGCTGCTCGGCCCAGTCCGCGAAGCCGACGATGCCCGACCCCTCGTCCGCGAACACGATCTTGTCCCGGAGCGGCACGGTGCCCGCGAGCGCGGCCCCGAGGACGAGCGCCGGGTTGCCCTCGGCGTCCGCGCTCAGCAGGTCGGCGACGTCGGCGGCCTCGTCGAGCAGGCGGACGACGTCGGCGCCCGCCAGTCCGCTGGGGACGAGGCCGAACGCCGTCAGCGCCGAGTAGCGGCCGCCCACATGCGGGTCGGCGGAGAACACGGCTCGGTAGCCCTCGTCGGCCGCGATCTTCTCCAGCGGCGACCCCGGGTCGGTCACGACCACGATCCGGCGCGCCGGGTCGATCCCGGCGTCCCGGAGCGCCTTCTCGAAGGCGCGCCGCTGACTGTCGGTCTCCAGGGTTCCACCGGACTTGCTCGACACGACGAGGACCGTCCGGTCCAGGCCCGCGGCCAGAGCGCTGCGCACCTGTTCCGGATCAGTGCTGTCGAGGACCACCAGCGGGACGCCGACGGTGCCCGTGATGACCTCGGGCGCCAGCGACGAGCCGCCCATGCCGGCGAGGACGACCCTGTCCACCCCCTCGGCGGCCAGCTCCTGCCGCAGCGCCTCGATCCGCGGCGGCAGGTCGCGGGAGGACTCGGCCAGGCCGACCCAGGACAGCCGGATCGAGGCCTCGGCCTGCGCTGCCTGCCCCCACAGCGTGCCGTCCTGTCGGCTGATCGCGCCG
>DATKNA010000369.1:0-9344 GCA_035541595.1 Kineosporiaceae bacterium
GCGACCCAGTACGAACCACCTGCCTCAACCGTGCGCGATCCTCGGAACCCAACGCCACCGGCCGCGACTTCGACCTGGCCATCATCGACTCGCTTCTGGCGGGCTGAAGGGGAAGGCACCCGCCAGCACAGGCATAGCCCACAAACTACGTCACTTAGCGGCGACACGCTACTAGGCCACTGGATCCCAGTATCGCCCACCATCTGGAAGAGCGCCTCTGAACAGCGGAACACGCAGTCGGAGGCGCTTGGGCCCGGGCGATCGACACGTCCCTGCCTCACTCGGGGCGGCGGAGCAGGCGCTTGACGAGACCACGATCGGGATCTCGGTCACGCTCGTCGCGCAGGAACTGGATGCCCGCCAGGATGGCCAGCTTGGCTTCATCACGGATCGTGCGGGCGGCCGCCTCGTCCTTCTGGCCGGCGAAGCGGGTGGTGTCGATCGGCTCGCCGAACCAGAAGTAGAGCCGTACGGGGCGGGGAACGGGGGTCAGCCCGACGCCACGGACTATCGGCGGCGCCGGATACCCCGTGACCTTCTTGACGAGACGGGCGAACTCCCCGTACACCGGTGTGTCCACGTCGGCGATCACGTCGAGCATGTCCTCGGCACCGACCGCCGCCGCCGGGACGATGGGGTAGCCGTGCTCGATCGCGAGCCGGGCGAAGCCCATGCGGTCCCGCCACAGGAGCTGGTAGCTCTGGCGGCGGCGCTTGAAGACCTCACGCGAGCCGCCGGGGAAGACCAGGATCGTCTGATGGTCGCGCATCAGGGCGCGTACGTTGTCGCGGGTACCCCGGACCATCCCGCAGGCGGCGAGGAAGTCCCGCCAGACCGGGACCGTGTAGTGGGCCTCCTCGCCCAGGGAGCGGATGGCGATCCGGCGGCGCTTCCAGACCTCGGCCAGCATGAGGGGCAGGTCGAGGAAGGCGTAGATCGTGTGGTTGCCGACGAGCAACGAGCCGTCATCGGGCATGGTCGCCATGCCGTAGAACTTCGGCTGGGTCAAGCGCCGGTAGGGCTCCAGCAGGGTTACCAAGCGGTCCATCGCCTGCTCGGACGGCGGCTCGAGGATCTCGGTCGGGTCGTCGGTCATGTCCGTCTCACCCGTCGCCCGTGCCCGGGTCGGCCCGGCGAAACAGCCGCCTGACGAGATCGCGATCGGGATCTCGGTCGCGCTCGTCGCGCAGGAACTGGATGCCCGTCAGGATGGCCAACTTGGTCTCATCACGGATCGTGCTGGCGGCTGCGTCGTCCTTCTGGCCGGCGAAGCGGGTGGTGTCGATCGGCTCGCCGAGCCAGAAGTAGAGCCGTTCGGGGCGGGGGAAGGTGGTCAGTCCGACGCCACGGACCACCGGCGGCGTCGGGAAGCCCATGACCCTCTCGTAGGCCAGGGCCAACTGGCCATACCCGGGGGTCGTCTGATCGATGATCACGTCGAGCATGTCGTCGGCGCCGACGGCCGCGACCGGGACGATCGGGTAGCCCTGCTCGATCGCGAGCCGGGCGAAGCCCATCCGTTCCCTCCACAGCAGCTGGTACTGCTGGCCGCGCCGCTTGTTGACCTCGCGCGCGCCGCCGGGGAAGACCATGATCGTCTGATGGTCGCGCATCAGGGCGCGCACGTTGTCGCGGGTACCCCGGACCATCCCGCAGGCGCCGAGGAGGTCCCGCCAGAGCGGGACCGCGTAGTGGGCGTGCTCGCCCAGGCCGCGGATGGCGATCCGGCGGCGCTTCCAGACCTCGGCCATCAGGCACGGCAGGTCGAGGAATCCGTAGATGGTGTGGTTCCCCACCAGGAGCGAGCCGTCATCGGGGAGGTTCTTGAGGCCGTAGAGCTTGGGCCCGGTGATGCGCCGGTAGGGCTCGAGCAGGGAGACGAGGCGGTTGATCGCCTGCTCGGACGGCAGTTCGGGGATCTCGGCGGGGTTGTCGGCCATGGCCGTCTCACCATGCTTCCTGCCCCAGCTGGGACTCCTGGTCATCAGCGCCCGCCAGGTGCCCGGCACCCTCCGCCGGCTGGCTTCCGTCACCGGACCCGGCAATTGTCCTACGAGGCGCGGTCGTCGTACAGAGCGGCGCCGCGAAGGCCTGCGAACCCCGGAGGACCACGCGATCTTGAGGCTGACGGCGTCGCTGCGGTGTCACCAGTCCTGACCAGGACGTCCACAGCCGAGGGCCCACGGGCCGCCCCGCTGATAGGGGCTTTCGGCCCTATCAGGTCCTTGGTGGCTCCGTCCTACGATCGGGGTGGGAACGGTGGATCCAGAGGGGATCCGGAGGGTCCATGCTTCTCCATGACCTGTCCATGACCACGGGGCTCGTCCACCCAGGGCGATGAACCTCTTCGGCGCGATCGTGGACGTGCTCGATGACATCACTTCGGGGAGAAGATCATGCTTACGGTTTCGGAATCGCTGGCCCAGCTCTCGGCGTCCTTGGCCAAGCTGTCGCAGCGGGCAAAGGAGGCCGAGGACAGCGCGGCCGCCGCCGGTCATGAGACTCTCGGGCAGATCGCGGCTCGTGCCGCCGAGGCCAGGGCCGCCGCCCAGCGGCTCGGCGAGGAGATGAGGGCGCGCGGCGCCGAGGTGAAGGACGACATGGCCTCGGCGTGGGCCGGCCTTCAGGCCGACGCGCAGGAGCAGTTCGACAGGATGCGCGCCATGCTCGACGAGAAGCGGGACGACCATGACGCGAAGGCCGCCGAGCGACGGGCTGAGCGGGCCGAGGCGAACGCCGCCCATGCGGCGGGCTTCGCCGAATACGCCGTCGAAGAAGCGGAGGCGGCCGCCCTGGCGGCGGCCGAGGCCCGGTGGACCGCCGACGCCGCGCGCTCGGGCACGCCCTCCCCGAAGCAGGAGTGATCTCTGTCCGGCGCAACGCCAGCAGATCGCCGGGCGGGCGGCTCGTGGGTGGTCGACCCGTGGGCCGTTGTCCCGGCGGGCAGGTGACATGGTCGACTCCGGCCTCTGAAGCATGGACGGCGACGGCGGCGCGGTCACCCTACCGCTCGTCGCCCCACCTGAGCGCCGCCCGCCGCGTGGCCTGGCGGTCACGGGCGGGTCGAACGCCCCGGCGTCCTCCGGCCGGACGACCCGGTCGAGGATCTCGGCGAAGGGTGGGGAGGCCGCGATGCCCGAGTGGGTCTACTTCATCCATCCGCCGCGGGAGGACTTCGCGGCGACCATGACGGACGCCGAGAAGCAGGCGTGGGCCGAGCACGCCGAGCGGCTCGGGCGACTGCTCGCCGACGGCGTGCTCATCCTGGCCGGCCCCACGCTCGGCCGGGTCAACACGGGCATCGCCGTGATCGAGGCCACGGACGAGGACACGGCCCGGAGGATCATGCTGGAGGACCCGGCGATCGCGAGCGGGTTCGCGACGGGCGAGCTGCGCCCGTTCAGGGCATCGTTCCTGCGCGGTCGGCAGGTCGGCCCGGTCGCCCAGGAGGCAGACCGGGACGGCGGCATCTCGCCGGCCACGCCGCGGCCGTGACACGACGGCAGGCCGGTCGGCGCGCTCGGTAGCATCGCCGGTGCGGTCCGGCGTCCGGCTGCGCCGCCAAGAGCCCGGCGAGCAACCGGGCCACCGAACCGGGCCGGCAGCGACCGGCCCGCCAGTCCACGAGGAGCACGCCGTGTCCGACGTCTCGATCGTCGTCCGCACCCCCGCCGGCACCGAGCCGAGGGTCGTGCCGGCGGGGACGACGGCGAGCGACCTCTTCGCGGGTGACCGCTCCGTGATCGTCGCCCGGGTGGACGACCTGCTGCGGGACCTCACCCACGAGCTGGTCGAGGGGGACGTCGTCGAACCCGTGACCGTCGACAGCGACGAGGGGCTGGCGGTGCTGCGGCACTCCGCCGCCCACGTCCTCGCCCAGGCCGTCCAGGACCTCAACCCCAAGGCCCGGCTCGGCATCGGCCCGCCGGTCCGCGACGGCTTCTACTACGACTTCGACGTCCAACAGCCCTTCACGCCCGAGGACCTGGACGCCTTCGAGAAGGTGATGGCCAGGATCGTCAAGGAGGGCCAGACCTTCCGCCGCCGGGTGGTGACCGAGGAGCAGGCGCGGGCGGAACTCGCCGCCGAGCCCTACAAGCTCGAGCTCATCGGGCTCAAGGGCGCCCCCGGGCAGCGCGGCGCGCCGGATCGTGGCGGGGTCGAGGGCACCGCCTCCGAGGCCGAGGTCGAGGCCGCGGCCCAGGTCGACCTGGACGACCTGGACGACGGCGCCGCGGTCGAGATCGGCGGGGGAGAGCTGACGATCTACGACAACGTGCGGCGGGACGGCTCGGTCGCGTGGAAGGACCTGTGCCGGGGTCCCCATGTGCCGTCGACCCGGCTCCTGGGCAACGGCTGGAAGCTCATGCGCACCGCGGCCGCCTACTGGCGCGGGAACGAGAAGAACCCTCAGCTGCAGCGGGTCTACGGCACCGCCTGGCCGACCAAGGACGACCTGCGAGCCCACCTCGACCGGCTCGCCGAGGCGGAACGTCGCGACCACCGCCGGCTCGGGGCGGAGCTGGACCTCTTCTCCTTCCCCGACGAGCTGGGTTCCGGCCTGGCCGTCTTCCACCCTAAGGGCGGCATCCTCCGCACGACGATGGAGGACTACTCCCGCGAGCGGCACGACGCGGCCGGGTACGAGTTCGTCTACACCCCGCACATCACCAAGGCGCAGCTGTACGAGACCAGCGGCCACCTCGACTGGTACCGGGACGGCATGTTCCCGCCGATGCACGTGGACGCGGAGTACAACCAGGACGGCTCGGTCCGCAAGCCGGGGCAGGACTACTACCTCAAGCCGATGAACTGCCCCATGCACTGCCTGATCTTCGCGGCACGCGGCCGCTCCTATCGGGAGCTGCCGCTGCGGCTGTTCGAGTTCGGCTCGGTGTACCGGTACGAGAAGTCCGGCGTGATCCACGGGCTGACCCGCGTCCGTGGCATGACCCAGGACGACGCGCACATCTACTGCACCCGCGAGCAGCTGCGGGACGAGCTGACGTCGCTGCTCACCTTCGTGCTGGACCTGCTGCGCGACTACGGCCTGGACGACTTCTACCTGGAGCTCTCCACGAAGGACCCGGACAAGTTCGTCGGGTCGGACGAGATCTGGGAGGAGGCCACCCGCACCCTCGCCGAGGTGGCGGAGGCGTCCGGCCTCGACCTCGTGCCGGACCCCGGTGGTGCGGCGTTCTACGGTCCGAAGATCTCTGTGCAGGCGCGGGACGCGATCGGGCGCACCTGGCAGATGTCCACGATCCAGCTGGACTTCACCATGCCCGAGCGGTTCGGTCTCACCTACCAGGCGGCCGACGGCTCACGGCAGCGGCCCGTCATGATCCACCGCGCCCTCTTCGGATCGGTGGAGCGGTTCATCGCCGTGCTCACCGAGCACTACGCCGGCGCCTTCCCGCCCTGGCTGGCGCCGGTGCAGGTGATCGCCGTCCCGGTCAGCCACGCGCACGTCGACTACCTGCGGGACGTCGCGGAACGGCTGCGGCAGGAGGGGATCCGGGTCGAGGTCGATGCGTCGGACGACCGGATGCAGAAGAAGATCCGGAACGCGAGCAAGGCCAAGGCGCCGTTCGTTCTGATCGCGGGGGAGGAGGACGCGGCCGACGGCGCGGTCTCGTTCCGGTTCCGGGACGGCTCCCAGGACAACGGTGTCCCCGTCGAGGCGGCCGTGGCCAGGATCGTCGAGGCGGTCCGATCCCGGGTCCAGGTCTGAGGGTGCCGGGCCCGCCCGCCGTTGTTCCGGACGCCGGCGCCGCCGAGTCGGCCGCCCCCGTCGTGGAGCCGGCGTGGCGCCTGGCGGGGGCGCGTGACGGCTTCGACCGGCTCTGGACGCCGTACCGGATGGCCTACATCCAAGGTGCGGACCGGCCGTCCGACGGGAGCGAGCAGGAGTGCCCGTTCTGCCGGGCTCCGAAGCTCACTGACGAGGAGGGCCTGATCGTCGCCCGCGGCGGGCTCGGCTACGTGGTCATGAACCTGTACCCGTACAACACCGGGCACGTCATGGTGGTCCCGTACCGGCACGTCTCCCTGTACCCCGACCTGAGCCCGGAGGAGACGGCCGAGTTCAGCGCGACGACGCAGACGGCCATGCGGGTGATCCAGGAGGTGGCGGGCGCGCAGGGGTTCAACATCGGGATGAACCAGGGCGTCGCGGGCGGCGCGGGCATCGCCGCGCACCTGCACCAGCACGTCGTGCCGCGGTGGGGTGGCGACGCGAACTTCCTGCCCATCGTGGGCCGGACGAAGGCGCTGCCCGAGCTGCTCGGCGACACCCGCCGCCGGCTCGCCGCCGGCTGGCCGGCAGGATGACGCCGGTGTCCCCGCATCGCGGCGACGGGGGCGGCGACGGCGCGCGCCTCCTCGACCTGCTCGTCCCCGCGTACATGCACCCGCTGGTCGACCCCGAGGCGTGGGACCGGATCATCGCCCTGGCACCTCGACTTCGGGCAGTGATCGTCAATGTGTTCAACGGCCCGGGCGACGCCCCCGACCCGGCGTACCGCGAGATGCTGCTCCGGCTCGACGCGGCCGGCGTCCGGACCGTGGGCTACGTCGACACCGACTACGGTCGCCGGCCGGCGGCCCGGGTGGTCGCCGACGTGGAGGCGTGGCTGAGCCGGTACCGCGTCCGCGGTGCCTTCCTCGACCAGGTCGCCTCCGGGCTGGACCTGCTCGACCACTACGCCGACCTGACGGTCGCCACCCGCGCCCGTGGCGCCGACTACGTCGTCCTCAACCCGGGCACCCTGCCCCACCCCGGCTACGTCGACCTCGCCAATGTCACCGTGACGTTCGAGGGGTCCTGGGCGGAGTACCGCGAGCTGGAGGAGCCCGCGTGGGCGCGCGCGCTGCCGCCCGCGCGCTTCGCCCACCTCGTCCACGAGGTGCCGTCCGACGACGTCGTCCGCGCCGCGATCCACCTCGCCGCGCGCCGCCATGTCCGGACGGTGTACGTGACGACGGGTACCGGCGCGAACCCCTGGGACACGGTCCCTGCGTCGCTCGGCGTGGCCATCGACCAGCTGGGAGCATGATCGCTCCCACCGTGGGTGATGCTCGGCGGCCGACCGGGCGACGGGCTGCCCTCCGATCAGGTGACGATCTCAGGACCCCGTCGTAACCCACCGTGCCGGATGTCACCGTCAGAACACGGATGCCACGGTGCGCGACCACTGCCGGCGCCGCGAGCGCGCGGGGGCGACGCCGCCCGCCGTCCTCGGCGGCGGCCGCTCGGCGACGGGCCCGACGATGGGGAGGACGTCATGACCTGGATGCTCACGGGGGGCGCAGGCTACATCGGAGCCCACGTCCTGCGCTCTCTGCAGGCCGCCGGCGAGCCCGTCGTGGTCCTCGACGACCTGTCGACCGGGGACCCCCGGCGCGTCCCGGCCGGCGTCCATCTCGAGGTTGCCTCGGTGCTGGACGCCCGGCGGCTGGCCCGCACGCTGCGCGAGCACGAGGTGCGGGGGGTCATCCATCTTGCGGGGAAGAAGGTGGTCGAGGAGTCCGTCCAGTTCCCGCTGCGCTACTACCGCGAGAACGCCGACGGCGTCCGAACCCTGCTGCAGGCGATGGCGGACGCCGGCGTGCGCCGGCTCGTCTTCTCCTCCAGCGCCGCCGTCTACGGGCCGCCGACCACCCCGCTGGTGACCGAGGAGGCCCCGGCGGCGCCGCAGAGCCCGTACGGGCGCAGCAAGCTCGTCGGCGAGTGGATGGTCGCGGACGCCGCCGCCGCGCAGGGCATCGGCGCCGTGAGCCTGCGGTACTTCAACGTCGTCGGGAACGCCACCCCCGAGCTCGCGGACCTGGGCGGGACCAACCTGTTCCCCCGGATCCTCGACGCGCTGCGCGAGGGCCGTCGTCCCACCGTGTTCGGCGTCGACTACCCGACACCCGACGGCTCCGGCGTCCGGGACTACATCCACGTCGCCGACCTCGCGGACGCCCACGTCGCCGCGACCCGGCTGACCGCCCGCGCCGGCCACGAGGTGCTCAACGTCGGGTGCGGGCACGGGTACTCGGTGCTGGAGGTGCTGCGCGCCTTCGCCGCCGAGACCGGACTCGACACCAGGCCGCAGATCCTGCCGCGCCGGGCGGGGGACGCCGCCAGCGTCGTCGCCGACCCGCGCCGGGCCGCCGAGGTGCTGGGCTGGACCGCCCGCCACTGCCTCGCCGACATGGTGGCGAGCGCATGGGAGGCCGAGCTGGCCCTGCACACGGCCTTCACGAGGCCCGCCGTCGCGAGCGCATGAGCCCACCCGCCCCGCGTGTCGCGCTCGTCGCGGAAGGCTGCTACCCGTTCGTCACCGGCGGCGTCAGCACCTGGTGCGACCAGCTGATCCGCGGCCTGACCGACCACGACTTCGAGGTCGTCGCGTTGACGGCCACCCGGGTCGCCCGCCCCGCCTTCGTGTTGCCGTCCAACGTGGTCCGGCTGCGCCAGATCCCGCTGTGGGCGTGGACGGGACGGCACCCGACGCCGAGCGGCGCGCGGCTGGCCTCGATCCTGGACACCTACCGCTCGATGCTCACGGGGATGCTGGCGCACGATCGGGGCGCGTTCGCCACGGGCCTACGCGGGCTGTTCGGCGCCGCCCAGGAGGGCAGCCTGGTCGCCGCCCTCCGGACCGATGACGCCGTCCGGACGCTCACCGCCGTCTGGCGCAGGCAGCAGTCCATCCCGGAGCTCTCGCTCCGCGACGCGCTCGCCGCCACCGAGCTGCTGCAGCGCATGCTCGGCCCGCTCTCCGCGCCGGTGCTGGACGCCGACGTCCTGCACCCGGTCTCCAACGGCTTGCCGGTGCTGCCCGCGCTGGCCGCGCAGTGGCAGCGAGGGACCGACTTCGTGCTGTCCGAGCACGGGGTCTATCTGCGCGAGCGCTACCTCGGCGCGAACCAGGTCGCCTACAGCTGGCCCGTGAAGACCCTGATCCTGGCGTTCTTCCGGGAGCTGTGCCGGCTCGGCTACGCCGAGGCGGCGGTGATCAATCCCGTCAACGTCTACAACCGGCGGTGGGAGGTACGTCAGGGAGCTGACCCGGACCGGATCGCGACCGCCTACAACGGCGTCCGGCCCGAGGACCTGCCGCCCGCGCCGGGAGACCCGGACCGCCCGACGATCGGCTGGGTGGGCCGGGTCGACCCGCTGAAGGATCTCCAGACCCTCGTCGAGGCCTTCGCGCTGACCCGCCGGCGCGTCCCGGATGCGGTACTGCGCCTGTTCGGACCGGTCCCGACCGGGAACGAGGACTACGCGGCGATGATCCGCACCCGGGTCGCCGAGCTCGGCCTCGACGACGCCGTCACGTTCGAGGGACCGG
>DATKNA010000370.1:0-10581 GCA_035541595.1 Kineosporiaceae bacterium
TGATCGCCACCTATTCCTTGATCACGAGGAGAGGTCAGTCGCAGGTGCGGCCGTTCGACGGCAGCGCGCGGGCGACCGCCACGACGTCGACGAGTGCCCCTGACGCGGCGGAACGGCCGTACGCGGTCGGCACCGACAGCTCCGCCGTGGGTTCCCGTCCGTACGCCGTGAACACCACGGGGTCGGCGTCCGGGTCTGCGATCACCCAGTCGACGCCGTCCACCGTCAGGCACTGCTCCGTGGTCGGGGCGAGCGCGGGCAACCCGCACCGCAGGACGATCCGCGGATCACCCCAGGCGGCCGCGCCCCGGACGTCGAGCCGTGTGCGGCCCCGACCCAGAACGGCCGGCGGGGCCGCGGCGAGCGCCCGGGTGCAGGCCGGATCGTCCGCGCGCGGCGCGGACTGCGGCCCGTCGGAGCACGCCGCCAACGCGAGCGCGCCACCGGCGGCGAGGGCGGCGGGGGCGAGGAGGATCAGACGTGGACGACGGTGCACGTGAGCGTTCGCGTGATGCCCTTCACGTCCTGGATCCGGGCGATGACGAGCTGGCCGAGCTCGTCGACGCTGGGCGCCTCGACGCGTGCGATGACGTCATAGGGGCCGGTGACGTCCTCGGCGAGGGTGACGCCCGGGATGCCGGCGATCGCCCGTGCCACGTCCGCCGCCCGGCCCACCTCGGTCTGGATGAGGATGTACGCCTGCACCACCACCACGGATCCTCCTTCTGCGAACGTGTGCGTCGCCTGGCGCCCTGGTCGGCGCATGCCGTCGACGGGGGATCACCCCGGGTCGGGTCACGCTACCGTGTCGGCCGTGAGCGGCGCAGGACCAGGAGGTCACCGACTGCTGCGCGACGTGGGTGAAGACGGCCTGGTCCAGGCGCTGCTGGCCCGCTACCGAACCCCGTCCGCCGTCCTGATCGTCGGTCCCGGGGACGACGCCGCCGTCCTGGACGTCGCCGGCCCGGTCGTGGTCTCGACGGATACCCTCGTCGAGGGCACGGACTTCCGGTGGGAGTGGTCGACGGCCGCCGACGTGGGCGTCAAGGTCGCCGCGCAGAACCTGGCGGACGTGGCCGCCATGGGCGCCCGACCGGTCGCACTCGTGGTCAGTCTGGCGGCCGGGCCGGACCTGCCCCTGGACTGGGCGGACGGCCTGACCCGTGGGCTCGGGGACGAGTGCGCGCGCGCCGGGGCGGTCGTCGCCGGGGGTGACGTCTCGCAGGCCGGTCAAGTGGTGCTCACCGGGACCGCCCTCGGCGTGCTGGACGGCCCCCCGGTGCTCCGGTCCGGGGCTCGACCGGGGGACGTGGTGGCCCTCGCAGGCACCACCGGACCGTCGGCGGCCGGGCTCGCGCTGCTCGTCAGCGCGGGGTCCGTGCCGGGCGCGCTCGCGCTGACGGCGGCCGGGTCCGCCTTGGTGGCGGCCCATCTTGCCCCGCGCCCGCCCTACCCGGCCGGCCCCGACGCCGCCCATGCCGGGGCGACGGCGCTCATCGACACCAGCGACGGACTGCTGCGCGACGCCGGCCGGATCGCGGCCGCGGCGGGCGTCCGGATCGACCTGGATCCGGCCGCGCTGGCACCGGACGACGCCCTGCTCGACGCCGCCCGGGCGATCGGGGACGAGTCACTGGCGGCGCGCTGGGTCCTGACGGGCGGCGAGGACCACGCGCTGCTCGCGTGCTTTCCCTCCGGTGCGGAGCTGCCGGCAGGCTTCCGCCGGATCGGCCGCGTGCTCGACGGCGAGCCCGGGGTCGCGGTCGGCGGTGTGCCCTGGAAGGGACCCGACGGCTGGCACCATTTCGGCTGACGGATCCGCGGCGTCGTCCAGCCGTCGGCGATCATGCTCGCGCGGGGACGGGTCGTGAGGCCGACAAGCCTGCCCTGATCACCTGGAGCCGAGCACGACACCGCGCCACCGCCCGCAGTGGTCCGGGCCGCGGCGCGGAGCAGGGAGGCGCAGGGGGCGGCGAAGGATCAGACCGCGCGGACGACCTTGCCGGCCTTCAGGCACGACGTGCACACGTTGAGCCGCTTGGGCGTGGCGCCGACGAGCGTCCGCACGCGCTGGATGTTGGGGTTCCAGCGACGCTTGGTGCGGCGGTGCGAGTGCGAGATGTTGTGACCGAAGCCCGGCCCCTTGCCGCAGATGTCACAGGTGGCCGCCACGACGACGTACTCCTCGGGTCTCGGTTCGGATGAGCCGCTCCGGGCGCACGACGACCCGGGCGACCAGGACAGGCTAGCCGACGACGCACGCGCCTCCCAAACGATGCCCTACCGTGGACCGCTCCGACGTGTCCGGACCGGTGACCGGGGACCCGTCACCGGCCACCCGTGCCGGAGAGCCCTCGGGAGCGTGCCGGCCCGTGTCGGGCCCGAGTCGGAGATCCCTGCAGGAACCGCCCGGGACCCCGGCCCGTCCGTGCCGAGTGATGCGCTCGGATCCGGACGGGCCGCGGGGCTGTCGGTCGAGACGGCTACATTGGGCGCTCACCGGTCGGGCCGGGGAGGTGCGACATGCTCGAGGTGCTCGATGGGCGCGGCGCACGGCTGTGGGCGACCGCCGCTCTCACCGCCCTCGGCGAGGCCCGCGAGGAACTCGACGCCCTCAACGTGTTCCCGGTTCCCGACGGCGACACGGGGACGAACCTCTACCTCACCTTCGAGGCGGCGTACGGCGCGGTCACCGCCCTGCCGGCGGAGGAGGGTCTGCGCACGGTGATCGACACGTTCGCCCGGGGAGCCCTCCTCGGCGCCCGCGGCAACTCCGGCATCATCCTCGCCCAGCTCATGCGGGGCTGGGCCGACGTGCTCGCGAAGGAGGAGGTGATGGACGGCGCCGCCGCGAAGCGGGCCATGGCGCTGGCGGACGCGCAGGCCTGGGCGGCCGTCGCCGTCCCGGTGGAGGGGACGATCCTCTCGGTCAGCCGGGCCTCGGCCGAAGCCGCCGCGAAGGTTCCGGGAGATCGCCTTCTCGACGTCGTCCAGGCCGGCATCCTCGCTGCTCGCGAGGCGCTCGCGCGCACGCCGGAGCAGCTACCGGTGCTGCGCCGTGCCGGTGTGGTCGACGCCGGTGGCGCGGGGCTCCTGCTCCTCCTGGAGACTCTCGGGGACCTGCTCGAGGGCCGCTACCGTCGCCGCCCCGGGGGTCTGCGCCGTCCCGCGCTGCCCGCCGTGGACCTCACGGAATGCGACGACCTCGACCCCGAGGGTCCCGCCTACGAGGTCATGTACCTGCTCGACGCCCCCGACGTGCGGATCCCCGCCCTGCGCGCCGCGCTCGCGCCGCTGGGTGACTCACTGGTGGTCGTCGGCGGAGGAGGCCTCTGGCACGTCCACGTCCACGTCGACGATCCCGGCGCCGCCGTCGAGGCCGGTATCGAGGCCGGCCGGCCTCGGCGGGTGCGGGTCTCCCATTTCGCCGAGCAGATCGTCCGGCGGTCGGCCCGCCGGCCCACCGGCGTGGGCCTGGTGGCGTGCGCCGCGGGGCCCGGCCTGGCGCGGCTCTTCGAGCAGGCCGGGGCCGTCGCTGTCCGGAATCCGCCGGGGCGCCGGCCGTCCACCGGGGAGATCCTGTCCGCCGTCCGCCGCACCGGCGCGGCCGCCGTCGTCGTGCTGCCGAACGACGGCGCAACGATGGCGGTCGCGGGCGCCGCCGCGGCCGCCGCCCGCGAGGAGGGGGTCCACGTCACCGTCCTGCCGACCCGCGCGCAGGTGCAGGGCCTCGCCGCTGCGGCCGTGCACGACCCGGCCCGGCCGGCGGACGTCGACGTCGTGCAGATGAGCGCTGCTGCCGGAGCCGCACGTGACGGCGCCGTGACGGTCGCCGTCCGCGACGCGATCACCACCGCCGGTCCGTGCCGGGCCGGTGACGTCCTCGGCGTGGTCCAGGGCGACTTCGTCGTCGTGGGCACGGACCTGGCGGCCGTGGCGGTCGAGGTCGTCGACCGGCTCCTGACCACCGGTGGCGAGCTCGTCACGGTCGTGCGCGGCCACGACGCCGACGACGCCCTGGTCCGCTCGGTGACGGAGCACCTGCGCCGGACCAGGCGCGACGTCGAGGTGAACGTGCTCGACGGTGATCAAGAGCGCTACCACCTCCTGCTGGGGGTGGAGTGAACGCGCGCGTCATCCCGTTCCCCGCGGGGCGCGTCCCGGCGAGGTCGACGGCCACGCCGGGCACGCCGTTGGACGAGCCGCTCGCGCGCGGACCCCTCGCGGGAGACGCCAAGAAGTTGGCGAAGCTCGGCCTGGGGACGGCCGGCGACCTGCTGACCCACTTCCCGCGGCGGTACGTGTCCCTCGGCCAGCTGACGCCCCTGAACGAGCTCGTGGTCGGCGAGCACGTGACGTTCGTGGGCGAGGTCGCCTCGGCCGATCTCGTTCCCATCCAGCGGCAGAAGGGCGCCACGCTGCTCAAGGTGACCGTCTTCGACGGCCGCTCCGACCACACCATCACGTTCTTCAACGGCCGCAAGGTGGCCTTCCGGCTCAAGCCCGGCGTCCACGCCGTGTTCTCCTGCGTCGTCGGCGAGTTCCGGGGGAGGGCGCAGCTCACGCATCCCGACTTCTTCGAGGTCGCGTCCGCGTCCGCCGGGCGGGAGCTGGCCGAGGCGCCGTTCCCCCTGTACCCGGCGGGCCAAGGGGTGAAGACCTTCGAGATCTGGAAGGCCGTCGGAACGCTGCTCGACGTGCTCGGCGACGTCCCGGACCCGATCCCCGAGGAGGTCCGGACGGTGCGGAGCCTGATGAGCCGGGCCCACGCCTTCCAGGCGATCCACCGCCCGCGCGCGGAGGAGGACTGGCGGGCGGCGCGGCGCAGGTTCATGTTCGAGGAGGCGTTCGTCCTCCAGGTCGCGCTCGCCCAGCGGCGCGCCGCGGACCGGCTGGTCACCGCGACGCCACGCCGACCCGTGGCCGGGGGCCTCCTGGAGGCGTTCGACGCCCGGCTGCCGTTCGAGCTGACGGGAGGTCAGCGTCGCGTGGCCGACGAGATCGCCGCCGACATGGCCCGGGAATGGCCCATGCAGCGCCTGCTCCAGGGCGAGGTCGGGTCGGGCAAGACCGTCGTGGCGCTGCGCGCGATGCTCTCGGTGGTCGACGCGGGCGCGCAGGCCGCCCTGCTCGCGCCGACCGAGGTCCTCGCCGCCCAGCACCACCGCTCCATCACCGCGCTGCTGGGTCCCCTCGCCGAGGGCGGGATGCTCGGCGGGGCCGCCAACGCGACGAGGGTGGCCCTGCTCACCGGCTCGCAGTCGACCGCCGCCCGGCGCGCGGCTCTGCTCGACGCCGTCAGCGGCGACGCCGGCATCGTCGTCGGCACGCACGCGCTGCTGCAGGACAGGGTCGAGTTCCACGACCTCGGCCTGGTCGTCGTCGACGAGCAGCATCGCTTCGGCGTCGAGCAGCGGGACACTCTGCGCGGCAAGGGCAAGGTCGCGCCGCACGTCCTCGTCATGACCGCGACGCCGATCCCGCGCACCGTGGCGATGACCGTGTTCGGCGACCTCGAGACGTCGACGCTGCGCGAGCTGCCCCAGGGCCGGACGCCGATCACGACGCACCTGGTGTCCTTGGCCGACCACCCCACCTGGGAGACCCGCATCTGGCAGCGCGTCCGGGAGGAGGTCGATGCCGGGCACCAGGTATTCGTCGTCTGCCCCCGGATCGGCGACGCGGGCCCGGAGACGGAGGCGCCGGACGCGGCGTCCGGGGCGGCCCAGGGCGCCGACGACGCCGATCTCCCGTTGCGCGCCGTCGTCGAGGTGATCGAGGAGTTGCGCTCGCGCCCGGAGCTGGCGGGGCTGACGGTCCAGCCGCTGCATGGGCGGGTCCCCGTGGAGGAGCGCGAGGCGACGATGCGCGCGTTCGCCGCCGGCGACGTCCACGTCCTCGTGGCGACCACGGTCGTCGAGGTCGGCGTGGACGTCCCGAACGCCACCCTGATGGTCCTCCTCGACGCCGACCGGTTCGGGATCTCCCAGCTCCACCAGCTGCGCGGCCGGGTCGGGCGGGGCGGCGCGCCCTCGACCTGCCTGCTCGTCACCCAGGCCGGCAAGGAGTCGTCCGCGTACGAACGGCTGGTCGCGGTCGCGGGCACGCTGGACGGGTTCGAGCTGGCGCGGGTCGATCTCGAGCAGCGCCGCGAGGGCGACGTCCTGGGCGCCGCCCAGTCCGGACGGCGGTCGTCGCTGCGACTGCTGCGTGTGCTGCGCGACGAGGGGCTCATCGAGGCCGCCCGGCACGAGGCGGTGGCCCTGGTCGCCCGGGACCCGGAGGTGGCCGGCAGCCCCGCGCTGCGCCAAGCCCTGGACGAGCTGCTCGAGGAGGGCAAGGACGCCTACCTCGAGCGGACCTGACGACGGCGATGGCGGGTCGACGATGATGACGATCCGGTGACCAGGATCATCGCCGGCGCGGCCGGAGGCCGGCGCATCGAGACGCCCAAGGGCTCGGACACGCGCCCGACCAGCGAACGGGCCCGGGAGGCCCTGTTCGGCGCGCTCGAATCCCGCGGAGTCCTGCGCGGCGCGGTGGTCCTCGATCTCTTCGCCGGCTCCGGTGCCCTCGGGCTCGAGGCGGCCAGCCGCGGTGCGCTGGAGGTCGTCCTCGTCGACTCCGCGCGCCACGCCGTCGACGTCGCCCGGCGGAACGCGGCCGCGCTCGGGCTCTCCGGTGTCCGCGTGGTGCACGCGCCGGTCCTGCGCTTCCTCACGGCGCACCGCCAGGACCGGCACCGGCCTGCCGATATCGCGTTGCTCGATCCTCCGTACGCCGTCGGCGAGGACGAGCTCGTGCACGTGCTGCGGGCTCTGGACGCCGGCCATCTCGCCGCCGGCGCCGTGGTCGTGGTCGAGCGCGACGCCCGCAGCCCCGAGCCTGTCTGGCCGACCGGGTGGGCCGGCGAGGGCAGGCGCCGCTACGGCGACACGGCCTTGTGGCTCGCCACTGCTAGGTTGCGCGGGTGAGCCACCTCGCCGTCTGCCCGGGCAGCTACGACCCGGTGACGAACGGCCACGTCGACGTCATCCGGCGCGCGGCGGCACTCTTCGAGCGGGTCGTCGTCGCCGTGCTGGCGAACCCGGCGAAGCCCGGCCTGTTCAGCCTCGACGAGCGGGTGGACCTGCTGCGCGCCTCGCTCACGGACCTGCCCGCCGTCCGCGTGGACGCAGTCCCGGGCGGTCTGCTCGTCGACTACGGCCGGTCCATCGGCGCCCAGGCCGTCGTGAAGGGACTCCGGTCGGGCACCGACTTCGCCTACGAGCTGCCGATGGCGCTCATGAACCGCCACCTGACCGGTCTCGAGACGGTGTTCCTGCCCGGGGATCCTTCGTTCGAGCACGTGTCGAGCAGCTTGGTCAAGGAGGTCGCCGCGGGCGGCGGGGACGTTCGCGGCCTCGTGCCCGATCCCGTCCTGCCCCGGCTGCTGGGGAGGCTGGGCCGCTGACCGCCCGCCTCGCCGGCGATCACGACGTCGAGGGGAACACACGACTCCCGCCTCCGGTTTGGGCTGGGGATGCACGCTGCAGTAACGTCTCCTCTTGGCCTCGTCGCCGATGGCGCCGTCGCCGAGACCCCGAAGAGCCACCATCGAGGAAGCATGATCCGCCTGGACCCCCGGTCCCCCCTCGTCATCGACACACGAGAGGTGGGGCGCCGGCCGGGGACGATGCGGAAGGTGCACCGGACGGTCGCGGCTCCGGCGGGCCTGGGCACCGACGTGATCGGCGTCCCCGAAGGCTCCGAGCTCGAGCTGGACCTCCGGCTCGAGGCGGTGATGGAGGGCGTCCTCGTCTCCGGCACGGCCCGCGGCCGGGTCCGGGGCGAGTGCGTGCGGTGCCTGGACACGGTCGACGGTGACGTCGAGGCCGACGTCCAGGAGCTGTACGCCTACCCCGGCCGCACGCCGGCGGGGGAGGAGGACGACGAGGTCCGCGAGCTCGAGGACGAGTTGATCGACCTGGAGCCCGCCCTGTACGACACGCTGGTGCCGGCGCTGCCGTTCCAGCCTCTGTGCCGGGACGACTGTCCAGGCCTGTGCTCCGAGTGCGGAGCACGCCTGGCGGACGACCCCGGCCACGGGCACGCGCGCGCCGACCCCCGATGGGCGGACCTCGCGAGGCTGCAAGGACCTGTGCAAGGAACGATGACCGAGCACGGCGGGCGGGATCCGCGCCGCGTGCCCGACCCCGAGGAGAGTTGACGTGGCCGTCCCGAAGCGGAAGATGTCGCGCAGCAATACGCGGGCCCGCCGCTCCCAGTGGAAGGCGACGGCCACCACCCTGACCGCGCGCGTCGAGCGCGGGCAGGTCAGCTACTCCCGGCCTCACCGGGCCCGCGTCGTCACCGACTCGGCCGGGACCCCGCTGTATCTGGAGTACAAGGGCCGCAGGGTCAAGGACCTCTGAGCGGGTCGCCGATCGCACGGCCGTGCAGCCGCCCCCGCAGACTCGACAGACCGACGCACTCATCGAGGCCCTCGGCGTCCGGATCGCCTCCGGCCTGCTGGAACGGGCGCTGACCCACCGCTCGTACGCCTACGAGCACGGCAACCTGCCGACCAACGAGCGGCTGGAGTTCCTCGGGGACGCCGTCCTGAGCCTCGTCGTCACCGACGCCCTCTACCACCGGCACCCCGACCTCGCCGAAGGCCGGCTGGCCAAGCTCCGCGCCGCCGTCGTGAACATGCGTGCCCTGGCGCACGTCGCCCGGGCGCTGGGGGTGGGCGACTACATCCTGTTGGGCAAGGGCGAGGAGAGCAGTGGAGGCCGGGACAAGTCCTCGATCCTCGCCGACACCCTCGAGGCGCTGATCGGTGCCGTCTACGTTGAGCACGGCGTCGACGTCGCCAGCGCGTTCGTCCGGCGCCTCGTCGACCCGTTGCTGACGTCGTCCGCGGCCAGCGGGGCCGGCCTCGACTGGAAGACCAGCCTGCAGGAGCTGACCGCGGAGCTCGGCCTCGGCGTGCCGGACTATCAGGTCACGGAGGAGGGCCCGGACCACGCGAAGACGTTCCACGCCGCGGTCCTCGTCCAGGGCGAGGTTCGCGGGCGGGGCAGCGGGCGCAGCAAGAAGGAGGCCGAGCAGGCGGCGGCGGCCACGGCGTTTGCCGCTCTCGGGGCCACCGTCGCGCAGAACGGGTCGTCCCCGGGCGGGTCGTCGCCGGACCTGCCGCCAGTTGCCGATGCGCCCGCCGCCGGCGACAGCGCGGACGGAGTGTCCCGCCACCGGGAGCGCGGCGGCCGCCGACGAGGCGTCTGAGCCGCGGTGCCCGAGCTTCCCGAGGTCGAGGTCGTCCGGCGCGGACTGGCCCGCTGGGTGTCCGGGTCCCGGATCGACAGAGTCGACGTCCTCCACCCGCGACCCGTCCGTTGGCACGAGGCCGGCCCCACCGACTTCGCCGCCCGCCTCACCGGGACCGTGCTGCGGGACGTCGTCCGTCGCGGCAAGTTCTGCTGGCTGGAGCTCGACTCCGGCGAGGCCCTGCTGGCCCACCTGGGGATGAGCGGCCAGATCCTGCTGCGGCCGCCGGACGCCGACCACGAGCGGCACCTGCGCGTGCGCATCGGCCTCACCGGGGGAGCCGCGAAGGGGCGGGAACTGCGCTTCGTGGACCAGCGAATGTTCGGCGGCCTGGCCGTGGTGCCCCTCGTCCCGACCGTGGACGGCGGGCCGGGCGGGGTCGGCGGGCCGGGCGGGGTCGGCGGGCCGGGCAGCGGCGCCGACGCCGACGCGCCCGCGAGTCCGGCGTCGACCTGGACCTCGTCCCGTCCGTGGTTGCCGCCACAGGTGGCGCACATCGCGAGGGACCCGCTCGATCCATCGCTCGACGAGGACGCGCTGGTGCGGCGCTGGCGGGCCCGGCGCACCGGGGTCAAGCGCGCGCTGCTGGACCAGAGGCTCGTGTCGGGAGTGGGCAACATCTACGCCGACGAGGCGCTCTGGCGCGTGAAGCTGCACTACGCGCGGCCGACGCAGGCCATGACCGGCCCGGCGGTGCGCCGCCTGCTGGGCGCGGTCCGGGACGTCATGGGCGAAGCCCTGATCCAGGGCGGGACGAGCTTCGACAGCCTCTACGTCAACGTCAATGGCGAGAGCGGGTACTTCGACGGGTCTCTGGCCGTGTACGGGCGCGAGGGCCGCGCGTGCCCGCGTTGCGGCACACCCGTCCGTAGGGATCCGTTCATGAACCGCTCGTCCTTCACCTGCCCGCTCTGCCAGCCACGGCCGCGCTCCGGGCGTTGGTGAGGGGCCGCGGCGCTTCGTTCACACGTCTGTTCACAGGCCTGTGAACAGGCGTGGCATCGGCCCGACGCCGGCTCGACGAGCGGCTCGGCGCTGCCCGGCGAGCGGCTGGACGACTGGCTCGACTGCTCGCTCGATGAACGGCTCGACGACTCTCGGCCGGTCGGCCCCTGGGGGCGACGCAGGGCAACATGCAGCGCAGGGCAACATGCAGCGCAGGGCAACGTGCAGCGGGCAACGTGAAGCTGACCGTGAAGATCACGCTGAAGAGAATTGGCGCTCCAGCGACCGCTTCGCTTCATCGTGATCTTCACGGTCAGCTTCGACGTC
>DATKNA010000371.1:0-10985 GCA_035541595.1 Kineosporiaceae bacterium
GCTCGGCGAAGACCTCCTCCTGCCGGGCCAGGTACGCCTCCCACGCGGCTGCGTCCCAGATCTCGACGCGCTGGCCGGCACCGATGACGGCGCACTCACGTTCGAGCCCGGCATACGTGCGCAGAACCGGGGGGATGGTGATCCGGCCCTGCTTGTCGGGCAGCTCGTCACTGGCCCCGGAGAGGAAGACACGCAGGTAGTCGCGGGCCTGCTTGCTCGTCACCGGTGCCTGTCGCAACTGGTCCGCGATCCGCTCGAACTCGGCCATCGGGAAGACGTACAGGCAGCGTTCCTGCCCTCGCGTCACCACGACTCCAGCCTCGAGCTGCTCCCGGAACTTCGCAGGGAGGATCAACCTCCCCTTGTCGTCCAGGCGGGGCAGATGAGTTCCGAGGAACACCGTCCTCGCCTCCCATCCAGGCCCCCGATACCTCCCGCCTGCTCCAGCGGCCCCCACTGTACTCCACTTTGCTCCACCGTCAACGCTCCGCGCCCCCCACCCGTCAGACCATCCCGGCGTCGACGCAGGTCACGCGGGGGTGGACGGGGGAATCCCCGCCAGCGGGGGTCGGAACGGCGGGCGCCGCACCAGCGGTTCGACGTCCGGCATTCCGGGCACGCACGCTCCCCGAGGGGAGCCCGAGGCCCCGAACCGGGTCGCGGGCCGGTACGTGGGCCGGTACATGGGCCGGTACGTGGGCCGGTACATGGGCCGGTGCGTGGAGGAAGGTGGGGGATGGAGCCGGAACCGAGCGACCGGAGGCGGACGACTCCTCCCGTCACCTGAGACACTGCAAGCGCGAACGAGGTGGGGACCCGCGCGGGAGCGGGTACCCGACCGGAGCCCCGGGGCGAAGGAGCCGTGTTGACCACCACGCCGATGCCGATCGACGGCTTTCTGGGCACCACGTCGGCCATCCGGTCCGCGGTCGAGACCGTCGTCGACGGCAAGCCGGAGGTCGTCGACCTCGCTGTGACGGTTCTCGTGGCCGAGGGGCACCTGCTCCTGGAGGACGTGCCCGGCGTGGGCAAGACGATGCTGGCCAAGGCGCTGGCCAGGGCGATCGGCTCATCGGTCCGGCGCATCCAGTTCACGCCCGACCTGCTGCCCAGCGACATCACCGGGGTGAGCGTCTACAACCAGGAGAGCAAGGACTTCGAGTTCAAGCCCGGAGCGGTGTTCGCGAACGTCGTCGTGGGTGACGAGATCAACCGTGCGAGCCCCAAGACGCAGTCGGCGCTCCTGGAGTGCATGGAGGAGCGTCAGGTCACGGTCGACGGCATCAGCTACCAGCTGCCGCCCCCGTTCATCGTCATCGCGACGCAGAACCCGGTCGAGATGGAGGGCACGTACCCGCTGCCCGAGGCCCAGCGCGACCGGTTCATGGCGAGGATCTCGATGGGCTACCCCGCCCCGGCCGCCGAGATGGAGATGCTCCAGCGGCATGCCACGCATGACCCCTTGGCGGAGCTCGAGCCCGTCACCGACGCCGAGTCGATCCGCCGGCTCATCCAGACCGCCCGGGGCGTGTACGCGGCACCGGGGGTCAAGGAGTACGTGGTCGCGATCGTCCGGGCCACCCGCTCGACGCCCGACCTGCGCCTTGGAGCCTCACCGCGCTCGGCGCTCCACCTGCTCCAGGCCGCCAAGGCGGCGGCCGCGATGGCGGGCCGCGACCACGTCCTGCCCGACGACGTCCGCGATCTCGTGCACGCCGTGCTGGCGCACCGCCTGCTCCCCAGCCCGGAGGCCGTGGTGGCCCGGCGTTCGCCCGACGACGTCCTGTCCGGGCTGCTCACCCACGTGCCCGTCCCGCGGTCCCGGGCGAGCGCCTGAGGGCCGGCGTGTCCGCCCCGCCCAGCGCCCGCCCGGGCGCCTCCGGCACGAACCGGCCGGGGCTCGCCGCCCTCTCCGCCCTGACCATGCGCGGCCGCTCGTTCCTCGCCGCCGGCCTCACGGCGTCCGTCTGCGCTCTGGTGCTCGACCAGCGGGACCTGCTCCGGGTAGGGGTGCTCCTCACGGTCGTGCCGCTGGGTGCGCTGTTCACGACCAGCCGGTACCGGTACCGGCTGGCCCTCAAGCGCACCATCGCCCCGGCGCGGGTGGTCGCCGGCACGGCCGCCCGGGTGAGCCTGGACCTCGAGAACCTGACCCGGATCCCCACCAGGGTGCTGCTGGCCGAGGACCGGGTTCCGTACGCGCTCGGGCCGTCCCCCCGCTTCGTCATCGCGCGGCTGCCCGGGCGACGCCGGGCCGCGGTGACGTACTCGCTGCGCTCGGAGGTCCGAGGCCGGTACGGGCTGGGGCCGCTGCGCCTGCGGCTCACCGACGCCTTCGGGATGTGCGAGGTCACCCGCTCCTTCACGGGCACGGACCGACTCGTCGTCGTCCCCAAGGTCTTCCCGCTGGGCGGGGTTCACGGTGCCGGGCGGTGGTCCGGGACCGGCGACTCGCTCACCCGCAACGCGGCGGCGGCCGGCGAGGACGACGTCGCGACCCGCGAGTACCGCTACGGCGACGACCTGCGCCGGGTGCACTGGCGCTCGACCGCGCATCGCGGGGAGCTCATGGTCCGCCGCGACGAGCAGCCGCGGCAGATGCGTGCGACGGTGCTCCTGGACGCCCGCGCGGTCGGGCACCGCGGGGACGGCCCCGCATCGAGCTTCGAGTGGGCGGTCTCGGCCGCCGCCTCGGTCGCCGTCCACCTCGCCGGTCAGCGGTACGGCCTGAGGCTGCTCCTGGACGACACGCCGTCCGGCTGGGCCGCGGCCGGGGGAGGCCACGACCCGGCCGGGACCGTCCTCGACGATCTGGCGGTGGTCAGGCTCGGCGGTCCGGGCGACCTCGCCGACGCGGTCACCACGCTGACCCGGACCGGCGGCGACGGCATGGTGGTCGCCATCCTGGGGGAGGCCGGGACCGACGAGGTCACGGCCCTGGCGACGCTCGGCCGGCACGGCGCCCAGGGCGTGGCGATCCTGCTGCGCACGCCCGAGTGGGGTTCCGGTGTGCCCGAGCGCCGCGTGGCGAG
Source organism: Kineosporiaceae bacterium (assembly GCA_035541595.1). Taxonomy (GTDB): domain Bacteria; phylum Actinomycetota; class Actinomycetes; order Actinomycetales; family Kineosporiaceae; genus DATKNA01. Next base: position 3,033 of record DATKNA010000371.1, read on the forward strand.
GCTGACCGAGGCCCGGCGGCAGCATGCCGAGATCCTCCGGACCGCGGGCTGGGGGGTCGCCGAGGCCGGAGCCGGCGACGGCGTCGCCGAGGTGTGGGCCCGCGCGACCGACGGTGAGAGCCGGATCGCCCGGCCACGGATGGTCGTCCTCCCTCATGGTGGTGACCGATGAACCTCTCCTCGGCGGCGCGGACGACGCTGGCGGCCTGGATCGCCACGATGCTCGCGAGCGTGACGATCATGCCCCTCGTGCAGGGCACCAGCTGGTACCTCACGCTGGGGTTCCTGGCCGGGCTGGTGGCCGCTGCGGGCCTGGTCGTCCGACGGTTCACCACGTCGGCGCCGATGGTCGTCGGCGTACAGCTCGCGCTCTGGGTGGTCGCGGTCTGCGCCGTCTTCCTGCCGGACACGGCCACCTTCGGCCTGCTCCCGGGAGCGGACGCCGTGGCCGCCGGACGCGACCTGTTCGCCCAGGGGCTGGCCGTCATGCACAAGGCGGCCCCGCCGGTGCCGGACGCCCCCGGCGTGGTGTTCGTGACGACCACCGGCCTGGCCCTGGTCGCCCTCGTGGTCGACGTGATCGCGGTAACCGTGCGCCGCCCCGCCGTAGCCGGGCTGCCGCTGCTCGCGGTGTACTGCGTTCCCGCCGCGATCCTGCCGGACGGACTGGACTGGACCCAGTTCCTGGTCGCCGGCGCCGGATTCCTCATCCTGGTCGCAGCGGACTCCTTCGACCGGGTGCAGGCCTGGGGCCGGGTCCTCGGCGCCCGGACCGCGGCCGCCCGCTGGGGCACCGCGCTCGACGGCGCCCGAGGGATCGCCGCCGCCAGCCTCGCGGTCGCCGTCCTCCTTCCCGTGCTCGTGCCGGGGCTCGGCGAACGGGCACTGACCGGCTCCGGCGGCGGACGAGGCCGCGGGCACGGCGCGGTCAGCGTCGTCAACCCGCTGCTCGACCTCCGCAAGGACCTGGCCGACCAGAGCGACACGCCGGTGATCACCTACACCACGACCGTGGCGGACCCGCAGCCCCTGCGCATCGTCGTCGACGACGACTTCACCGGGGACGGCTGGCAGCCCACGCAGAGCGAGCTGCCGCGCACCCAGCTGGCCCGGCTCGGTGCGCCGACCGCACCCGGGCTCGAACCGGGCGTGGCCATCCAGGAACAGCGGACCTCGATCAGCGTCGGCCCGCTGAGCCAGAGCTACCTGCCGCTGCCCTATCCCTGGCGCTCGGTGGACGTCGCGGGCAATTGGTACTACGACGCCAGCACCCTGAACGTCGTCGGCGAGGGCGTGACCGCGGAGAACCTGCGCTACGACGTCGACCACTACACGGTCCAGCCGACCGAGGAACAGCTGCGCACCGCGACCGAGACGACGTCCGAGGCGATCCTGAATGCGGACCTGTCGCTCCCTCCGGACCTCGCGGCGCAGATCCGTCCGATCGTCAACCAACACACCGGCGACGCGGTCAACGACTACGACAAGGCCGTGAACCTGCGCGACTGGCTGCGCGGCTTCAGCTATTCGACCCAGGCGCCCGGCACCGGCGCCGACGACAGCGGCGGGTCCGCCATCATGGCGTTCCTGGCGCGCAAGTCCGGGTACTGCGTGCACTTCGCCTCGGCCATGGCGGTGATGGCCCGTTCGCTCGGGATCCCGGCGCGGGTCGCCGTGGGCTTCCTGCCGGGCACGCAGAACGCCAACCACATCTGGACGATCACGTTGCGGGACGCGCACGCCTGGCCCGAGCTGTACTTTCAGGGCATCGGCTGGGTGCGGTTCGAGCCGACGCCCCCGGCGCGGACCCAGGGCGTGGGCGACATCGTGAGCCAGGGCAGGTCGACCTCCTCCACGTCGGCGGCCGGGCCGTCGGTCAACGCCGCCGCGCCGACGCCCTCGACGAACTCGAAGCTGGCGAAGGAGAACGCGGCGGACCAGGCGGCGGCGGGATCGCCGTCGCAGTCCTCCGGCGTGCGGCGGATCCTCGCCGCCGTCCCCTGGGCGTGGCTGGCCCTGGTCGCCGTGCTGCTGATGCTGGCGGCCACACCCGCAACCGCCGCGGCCCTGGCACGGAGAGTACGGTGGCGCAGGGCCGCCGGCCGGCAGACGCGCGCCGAGGCTGCGCTGGCGGAGCTGGTCGAGCGCCTGGCCGATCTCGGGGTGTACGTGGCACCCTCCCTGACGCCCCGCGGGCTGCGGCAATGGCTGGTCGGCGCGGAGTACGTCCCGACCGGGGCGACCGAGCCGCTCGACCGACTGGTGGCGGAGATCGAGACCGCCCGGTACGCCCCGCCTGGCAGCGGGTCGGGCCCGGACGCCGGCGAGCTCCGGGTCTGGGTCCGCGAGGTGGCCGCGACGGTGGCGGACCAGGCGCCGCCCGGTCGGCGGCGCCTCGCCCGGGCGTTCCCGGCGACCGGCGTCGCCGTGCTGACCGGCGCCGCGCGCACGGCGGACGCCGCCGCGGAGGGCGCCGGTCGCCGGATGGCGGATCAGGTGGGAGCCGAGGTGCGCAAGCTGGTGGGCCCGGGCCGGCGAGGCTGACCCGGCCGGGGGGCCGGCGAGGCTGACCCGGCCGGGGGGCCGGCGAGGCTGACCCGGCCGGGCCGGTGACATGAGACCGGGCCCCGGCCGGCGGCCCGGCGGAGCCCGTGGGATGCGGGGCCTGTGCGGTGGATCAGCGCTCGTGGCGGCGGCGCTCCCAGCGCTCCTCGAGACGCTGCATGAAGGAGCTGCGACGGCGGCTCGACGGGGTCACCTGCCGGACGCCGCCCGCGCGGTTGACCACCCCGGTCGGACCCGGGCGTCGTCGCGAGGACACGGTGAACGCGAACGCGACCAGCATGACCACGAAGCCGATGATCCCGACGATCACCATCTGCTGGGCGACGCCGACCAGGAGGAGGACCATCCCGAGGACGACGCCGCCGATCCCGAGGAGGAGCCGGCGCGCATGACTCGATCGACGGACAACTCCTCGCATCGCCGATGCGAACTTCGGGTCTTCGGCGTAGAGGGCGCGCTCCATCTGCTCGAGCAGGCGCTGCTCGTTCTCCGAGAGCGGCACGTCGACCTCCTGGGTGCACGGTGCGATGGAGACAGGATAGGTCGGGCCACGCCGGTGCGAAACCCGGTCAGCACATCCTCGACACACCGGATCTGTTACTTGATGTGACCTTAGTACAACTCCTCGGAACCAGATGGCGCGGGAGTGGCATGAGGCCCTCCCGGGGGGATGGGCTGATCTTCCGAACGGTCGGGAACCAGTGTCGCAGGTCGAACGACACCGGCCCCGAAGCGCGCGCTGGCCCGGTCGACCGCCTGCTCGGCCTCCCGCCACCCCTGCGGGCGCTCGTCGAGAGCCAGCTGTCGGTGGCCGGCGGACGCAGGCATCAGCCCCTCCACCCGCACGCCCACGAGTCGCAGGCGAGCACGGTCCAGCCCCAGGCGCAGAAAGAGCTCGTGGGCGGTGGCGTAGACGGTCCGGCCGACGTCGGTGTGCTCCGCGAGGGTCCGGGACCGCGTGATCGTCGTGAAGTCGGCGAACCGGACCTTGAGGACGACCGTCCGGCCCACGGCGTCCTGCGCCCGTAGCCGGGCGGCGACCCGCTCGGACAGCCGCAGCACCTCGCGGAGGACCACCGTCGGATCGGCGATGTCGCGGGGGAACGTCTCTTCCGCGCCGACGCTCTTCTCGACGTGCTCGGCGACGACCGTGCGCGGATCGCGGCCCCAGGCCAGGTCGTACAGCTGGGTGCCGATCGCGTCCCCGAGCGCGCGATTGAGCGTGCCGAGCGGAGTGTGCGCGAGATCGGCGACAGTCCGGATGCCGAGCCTGGTGAGGATCTCCTCGGTGCGCTCGCCCACCCCCCAGAGGGCTCCCACGCTCAGGCCGTGCAGGAACGGGACGGTCTCGTCGCACGGCACGACGAGCATGCCGTCCGGCTTGGCCCGGCTGGACGCGAGCTTCGCGACGAACTTCGTGGCGGCCACGCCGACGGAGCAGGTGATCTGCTGCTCGTCGGCCACCTGGTTCCGGATGAGGCTGGCGACGGTCGCGGGACTCCCGAGACGACGCACGGCACCGGCGACGTCGAGGAAGGCCTCGTCGAGGCTCAGGGGCTCGACGAACGGCGTGATCGACCGGAAGATCTCCATGACCCCGCGCGAGACCTGGCCGTAGCGCGCGTGGTCCGGCTCCACGACGACCGCCTGCGGGCACAGTCTGCGGGCGCGGCTCATGGGCATGGCCGCGTGAACGCCGAACGCCCGCGCCTCGTAGGTCGCCGAGAGGACCACCCCCCGGCTGCCTCCGCCCCCCACGATCATCGGCCTGCCCCGCAGGTGGGGCCGGTCGACGAGCTCGACCGAGGCGTAGAAGGCATCCATGTCCACGTGCAGAACAGTGCAACCGGTGTCGTCCGCCTGGCCGCCGTCGTCGGCGCGACCGGCACCGATCCGCTCGAGCTGCCGCCGGCTCACGTGCTACCTCACGCCTCAGGACGGTGCGACGGAGGGCTCCGTCGGACCGGCGGTGTCAACGTCGAGCCGCTGGAGGACGACATGGAGCTGGGCCGAGACAGCCGCGAGCTCGGGATGCCCGCTCGTGGCACGTTCGAGGTCGAGCAACGCCTGCCCGGCCTCGAGGTCGCCGTCGACGAGAGCGCCGGGCAGCAGGTCGGTGAAGAGCCGCACTCCGTGCACGGCACGCAGGCGCACCGGCTCGGCCTCGAACAGAGCCAGCAGGGCGGCGCGGTCGAACCGCCGGGACACGGGGTCGCCGGGGCCGCCGCGGCCCGCCGGATCCTCCAGGACGCGCAGGGCGGCACCGAACCGACCGGAGAGGGCACGGGCGAGCACCGCTCCCAGACGCTGGGCGACGAGCGCGCTGAGAAGACCGCCGGGCCGGAGCACCTCGAGCATGTCGAGGACGGCCGCCTTCGGGTCGTCGACGTGCTCCAGGACGCCATGACACAGCAACAGGTCGGCTGACGACGCGCCGACGACCGCGGCGAGCGCACCGGCGTCACCCTGCTCGGCCCGGATCCGGCCGGCGACACCGGCATCCGCGGCCCGCCGCTGGAGAGCGGCCAGGGCGTCGGGGCTGGGGTCGATGACGGTGACGCCGTGCCCGAGACCTGCCAGCGGGACCGCGAACCCTCCGGTGCCTCCCCCGACGTCGACGACGTCGAGCGCCGGCCGGCCGATCGCCTCTGTGTGCTCGGTGACCAGCACGTCGAGCGTGTCCCACACGACGGCGGTCCGGACGGCCAGGCGCGGATCGGCACGGCTGGCCCAGCGGCGGGCAGGCTCGTCGGGCACGACCGTTCTCCCAGGGGTGAGCAGGACTCCACGGACTGGGGCCACCCTAGCGACGGCCACTGACAGGCAGGCCGAGCCGCCGCGGATTGCATGATCGGCGGAGCTGGGGTCGTGGTCACGGTCACCGACCCGAGCTGCCGGGACTCGCGTGCCACAGCTTGCGCGGCGGGTCGCCGCGCCGGCCGCGCTGGTCTGCACGCTCCTGGGAACGCTCGGCGGCGGCCATCCGGCGGGTGTCGCGGGTGTGCTCCCCGGGGGTTCCGACGTCGGCGTAAGGCGACTGCCGGTAACCCGTTGCATGGTCGACGAACACGCGGCGGTACGCCGGGCCACCACCCATCCCGCCGGCACGGCCCCGACCGGAGCCCTGCGGACCACGGTCGCCGACGGGGAGCCCGGTCGTCGCCTCGCGGTCGCGGTCGGTCCCGACCTCGATGCCGCCGCCGAACTCCGTCACCGGCGGCCGCGCGAGGACCGGCCGGGAGGACCGGCTCGCTGCGGCGCCTCCGATCGCGTCCTGGGACGCCCCCGCCCACCCCGGCGCGGTCTCGAGCAGTGTGCGGACCTCGTCGATCCCCCGGGCGGTCCACGCCTCCCACAGCACCGGCAGCTCCCACGCGCCCGTGGCTCGCAGGCTCACGCCCCGCGGGCCGGTCCGGCGCAGCACCCCGCGCACGACGAGCAGCCACGAGTGGAACACGGTGGCCGCGTACGGCCCTTGGGCGTCCTCGAAGAACGTGGCGTCGACCGGGCCGGTCGCGTCGTCGAGGGTGAGGAAGACCACCCTGCGGCCGGAGCGGATCGGCGGCGTCTGGGTCGCGACCTTGACGCCGGCGACGAGCAACCCGGCTCGGCTGCGCCGGCGCAACAGGTCGCGGGAGCGGGTGACGCCGAGCTCGTCGAGCAGCGGTGCGTAGAAGTCGAGCACGTGGCGGCTCGCATCGAGCCCCAGCACGTCGAGCTCGGCCCGGACCCGCTCGGCGCTCGTCATCTCGGCGAGCCCGGCCGGCATGGTCTCGTCGGGAGCGTCCCCGAGGTCGAGCGCAAGCTGCACCGGCTGCAGACAGGAGGGAGTCGCGACCCGCGGGGCCTGCGACTGCCGGGCGGCCGCCCTCCGGACGGCGTCGGCCCCTGAGCCGCCCTGCACCGGATCGCCCTGCACCGGCTCGGCCGACGTGGGAGCGGCGCGGCCGGTGCCGCGCGGCGTCCGGCCACGCGTGGCGGCCCGCGTCCACCGGTCGAGCTCTACGACCTGCAGCAGCAGGTCCCGGCGGGTGACCCGACCACGGCGCCGGACCAGGGCCGGTGTGCCCAGGCCGTACAGGGTGTCGAATGCGCCCGCGACGACGAGCCGCTCGACGACCGGCCGGGATACGCCGGCCCGGTGCCAGAAGTCCGCCAGTGAGTGATACGGCCGGCTGGCCACGATCCGCTCGACCTCGGCGTCCGTGATGCCCTTGACGTCCGCGAGCGCCAGCCGGATCCCGTACGCGCGCCCGTCGGGCAGGTCATGGTGCGGCCGCTCGCGGGGTGTGGGGGTGGAGGCGGCGAGGCCGCCCGTCTCGAACTGGTCGAGGATCCGTTGGGGTGGTTCGTCCCACCAGGCCACCTTCTCGACCAGGTAGGTCGCCCCGGACCGGTTGACGTCCAGGGGCAGGACGGCGATCCCGAGGTTGCGCGCGTCGTCGAGGATGAGGCGCTTGGGATACATCCCTGGGTCGTGGGTGAGGACGCCGGCGAGGAACGCGGCCGGGTGGTGTGCTTTCAGCCACGCCGAGTGGTAGGTCGGCAGGGCGAAAGCTGCGGCGTGCGCCTTGCAGAACCCGAACGAGGCGAACGCCTTGAGCACCTCCCAGACGCGGTCGACGGTGGCGTCGTCGAAGCCCTGGCTTCGGGCGGTCGGGCGGAACCACTCCTCGACCTCGCGCTGGCCCTCGGTGCTCCCGAGGGTCCGTCGGACCTCGTCGGCCTGAGCGAGGCCACATCCGGTCATCTCGTCGATGATCTCGAGCACCTGTTCGTGGAAGACCACGACACCGGCGGTGGGTGCGAGGTGGTCCTTCAGTCGCTCGTGCAGGTAATCCGGGTCGTCCCAGCCCTGCCGGGCGCGCAGGAACGGCGTCACCATGTCCGACTTCACCGGCCCGGGCCGGAACAGGGAGATGTCGATGACGAGGTCGAGGAACCGCTCGGGGCCGAACTTGCCGACGAGCTCGCGCTGCCCGGGCGACTCGATCTGGAAGCAGCCGAGGGTGTGTGCGGTCCGGATCAGCCGGTACGTCGGCTCGTCGTCGTGCGGCACGGCGTCGAGGTCGATCCGCCCGGTCGCGGCGTCGATGTAGGGCGCGTCGGCGGGGTGGTCGCCGGCACGGGCGGCATCCGACCCGTCGACCCGCTCGATCTCGTCGAGGGCGTACGCCATCGCGGACTGCATCCGGATGCCGAGGACGTCGAGCTTGAGCAGACCCATCTGCTCGACGTCGTCCTTGTCGAACTGGCTCATCGGGAAGCCCAGCCAGCTCGCCTCCACCGGGGTCCGGTCGAGCAGGGCAGCGTCGGAGATCAATATTCCGCACGGATGCAACGCCACGTGCCGGGGCAGGCCGTCGAGGCTCTCGACAAGATCGAAAA
>DATKNA010000372.1:0-21632 GCA_035541595.1 Kineosporiaceae bacterium
GGCCGCCCGGGCCGCCGCGAGCAGCGCCGCGGGCGTCTGCACCACCTGCAGGTCCATGACGCGGAACGAGTCGAGGTCGGGGTCGAGGACCAGGTTCGAGGCGGTGCCGATCCGGGTGACCACGTCGGCGAGGGCGGCCGCCGTCCTGGCCCGGCCCGCGGCCGTGTCGGCGCCGGCGGCCCCGGCGGTCGCGGTGACCGCCGACAGCGCGTGGTCGAGCCCGAGCCCGGGATGGGCGGCGGCGGCCGATCGCAGCGCCGCCAGGTCGGCCGGCCGGCCGGCCACGGTCTGCGCGAGCGCGGCCAGGGCGGGTCGCAGCACCTGGACCCCGTCCCGCTCGGCGTCCGTGACGGCGACCTGCCCGCCGATCACGGAGGCGAACGACCACGTCACGTATGCGGCCGGCATGAGCAGCACGAGGATGAGCGCGCCGAGGCGGGCGCCCGTACGCAGTCGTCCGGTCACCGCCAGCACGGGGCGGAGCAGGCGCGGGGGGCCCCCCGCGTCTGGGGATCTCATGGGACAGATGTCGGCATGCCGGCCGCCCAGGTGAACGGGCAAACCCCACGACCGGCACCCGGCGGTCCGCCCAGGTCAGCGGGTGAGGGTGGCCGCGTGGTCGGGCACCTGCCGGAAGAGGTCGCGCGGGGGTCGCTCGTAGCCGACGGCGGGCGGGCGCGGCGGCAGGTGGAGGCGCGGCGCCCGGACGCGCTGGTACGGGACCGAGGCCAGCAGATGGGCGATCATGTTGAGCCGGGCGGCCCGCTTGTCCTCGGCCTCGACCACCCACCAGGGCGCCTCGTCGATGTCCGTGTGCACGAACATCTCGTCCTTCGCCTTGGAGAACTCGACCCACTTGGCCCGCGCCCGCAGGTCGTTCTCGGAGAACTTCCACGTCGTGAGGGGATCCTCCAGCCGCTGCCGGAACCGGCGCTCCTGCTCCTCGTCGCTGACGGAGAACCAGTACTTGCGCAGCAGGATCCCGTCCTCCACGAGCATCCGCTCGAACACCGGGCACTGGTGGAGGAATCGGCGGTACTCCGCCGGCGTGCAGTACCCCATGACACGTTCCACGCCGGCCCGGTTGTACCAGGACCGGTCGAACAGGACCACTTCACCCGCCGCCGGCAGCTCCTCGACGTACCGCTGGAAGTACCACTGCGTCCGCTGCCGTTCCGTCGGCGCCGGCAACGCGGCGATCCGGGCGACGCGCGGATTGAGGTGCTCGGTCACCCGCTTGATCGTGCCGCCCTTGCCGGCGGCGTCCCGGCCCTCGAAGACCACGACCAGCCGCTGCCCGGTGGCCGTGACCCACTGCTGGAGCTCGACCAGCTCACCCTGCAGCCGCAGCAGCTCCTGCTCGTACACCTTCCGCGGCACGCGGTCGACGGAATCGGCCATCAGAGCATCACCTCCTGGACGGACGTCGTGACCTCGGCCAGCGCGTCCGGCAGCGGCTCACGGCCGAGTCCAGGCGATGTCGGGACGACGAGGTGGCCGCCGTCCAGCTCGAACGGCTGGGTGACGTCGTGGCGGTAGTACCTTCCGGACGCCGAGGTGTCTCCGGGCAGCACGAAGCCGGGCAGGGCGGCGAGGGCCACGTTGGCGGCCCTCCCGAGGCCGGTCTCGAGCATGCCGCCGCACCATACGGGCACGCCGTTCGCGGCGCAGACGTCGTGTACCCGGCGCGCCTCGAGGTACCCGCCGACGCGGCCCGCCTTGACGTTGACGACCGCGCAGGCGCCGAGTGCGATGGCGTCGGCCGCGGCCCGAGCCGAAGTGATCGACTCGTCCAGGCAGACCGGCGTCCGGAGGCGGCGGGCGAGCTCGGCGTGACCGCGGACGTCGTCCTCGGGCAGCGGCTGCTCGATGAGGAGCAGGTCGAAGGCGTCGAGCTCCGCCAGGTGCCGGGCATCCGCCAGCCGGTAGGCGGTGTTGGCGTCCACCTGGAGGAGGACGTCGCCGAACCGCTCGCGCACGGCCCGCACCGGCTCGACGTCCCAGCCCGGCTCGATCTTGAGCTTGATTCGCAGGTACCCCTCGGCGAGGTAGCCGGCGACGGCGTCGAGCAGCTCGGGGACGGTCGGGTGGATCCCGACGCTCACGCCCGCGGGCACGCGGTCGGCGACCGCCCCGAGGTAGCCGGCGAAGGACAGGCCCACGCCGCGCAGCTCGGCGTCCAGCACGGCCATCTCCAGAGCCCCCTTGGCCATGGGGTGCCCCTTGACGCCGGCCAACAGCGGCGCGACCCGGGCCGCCGTGACCACGCCGCCGTTTCGCTGGTGGGCGGCCAGCCGGGGCAGCAGGTGGTCGCGCAGCACCTGCTGGGCGCCGTCGGCGTACTCCGCGGAGTAGGTCGGCTCGGCGTCGGCGACGCACTCCCCCCAGCCGGTGGCCTCGGGGCTGTCGAGCCGGACGAGCAGCACGTCACGCGTCGTCGACGTCCCGAACGACGTCCGGAACGGTGCCACGAGCGGCAGCCGCAGCCTGTGCAGCTCGACCCTCTCGACCTTCACCACGCCACCCTAGCCGCCCCTCCCCAGCCCTCCCCCCGTGATCATGCAATCCCCGCTGATCATGCAAACCGCATTGATCACATCTTGATCATCATGATGGGAGGAGGTACGCCACCGGGGCGCGCAGCGGGCGCGACCGCTTGGCCGTCGACGGCACGTGGACCCGTTTCCCCTCGGCGTGCGCGGTGCCGCCGACCGCGCGGCCGAGCGCGGCCTCCCGAGCTCGGCGGACACCCGGGCGCATCGCGCGGTGGCGGCGACGTCGCCCGGCGGGGATTCGACCTCGACCAGGGACGCAGGGCCTCGATCGGTTGGACGGCGGGCACACATCGTGCGGTCGTCGACCCGCGACGCGACGTCCACGCGCGTGCAGGGGTGCAGGTTCGCGGTGGGCTTCGTCGTCAGGCGGCCGAGTGGGTGCGGTGGGACCGGCCGGCCGGGGTCATCGAGGGATGGCGGACGTCGTCGCCGGCTCGGGCACGAGGCTGAACGCGCCCTCCTCCTCCTGGGCGTTGTGCAGGCGGAGGATGGCGTGGAGGCCGTACAGCAGGCCGCGCAGCTCGGCGAGGTCCTCGGCGTCGGGCGCCTGGCCGTCGAGCTCGTCGAGCAGGCGGGCGAACCGCCCGACCTGGTGCTCGATCTCTGCGTGGCTGCGGCTCAGAGCCCCGGTGGGGTCGGCGCCGCCGAGGGCGCGGGCGACGGCGGGGTAGAGCAGCTCCTGCTCGGCCCGCTCGTGCGGCAGCGTCTCCGTCTGCAGCCGATGGAGCAGAGCGCCGGCGGTCACGAGACCGGTCTCGTCAGTCGTCAACGCGTCGGCCACGACGCGCACCTGGTCGACGATCGGACGCACTGCACAGTGCTCGACGTGGAGGCGCTGCAGGAGCGCCACATCGGCGGGCGGTAGCACGACGACACGGGATCTGGGCGCCAGCACGGCGCGCAGTGCGACCCCGATGGCCAGCACGTCGATAACCTCCTGGACCAGCGCACCCGCGGCGGGGGGCAACAGGCCCAGCGCTGCGACGATCATGGCAACGAGGGAGAGGCCCATACCGACGGCGGCGGCCTGCAGGGCGATGCTGCGTGCCCGCCGGGCCACCAGGATGGCATCGGCGAGGACGCCGATCCGGTCGACCGTCAGAACCACGTCGGCCGTCTCCGACGATGCTGTCGCCCCACGCGCTGCGAGCGCGACTCCGACTCCGGCGGTGGCAAGGGCGGGCGCGTCGTTCACGCCGTCCCCGACCATGATGGTCGGACCGTTGCGCGCCTCGTCTGCGACGACCGCGACCTTGTCGGCCGGATCGCGGTCGGCCTGCACGGCGTCCACGCCGACGATGCGTCCGACGGTCTCGGCCACGTCGGCGCGGTCGCCGGTGACCAGCACGGTGCGGGTGATCCCGGCAGCGCGAAGGGCGCGCAGCATGCGGGGTGCGTCGGCCCGGATGGGGTCCTCGAGCAGCAGGACGCCGGCCGGCCGACCGTCCACCGACGCGAACACGGTCATCGAGCCGTCGAGGTTCGCCCTTCGACGGGCATGCCGGACCCAGGCCGGGGTGGTGCCCGGCACGATCCAGTCGGCCTTTCCCAGGCGCACCTGCCGGCCTGCCACTCGTCCTTCCAGTCCGTACCCGTGGTGCTCGACGACGTCCTCGGGGAGAGTGATGTCGAGCCCGCGGGCGCGTGCCGCCGTCACGACGGACGTGGCGAGGACGTGGGGCGAGACCTGGTCGAGCGATGCGGCGAGGGCGAGCAGTTCGTCCGGGCCGACCTCGGCGGGGGCGATCACGGTCGCCACCACGGGCTTGCCATGGGTGAGGGTCCCGGTTTTGTCGAAGAGCAGCACCCGACCGGCCGCGAGCCGCTCGAGCGCCCCGCCGCCCTTGACGATCACGCCGATCTCGGAGGCTCGCGAGAGCCCGCTCATGATGGCGATCGGGGCGGCCAGCAGCAGCGGGCACGGCGTAGCGACGACGAGGACGGCCACAGCGCGGACGGCGTCACCGCTGAGCAGCCACGCCAGCCCAGCAAGCACGAGCGTGAACGGCACGAAGTAGATCGCGATGCGATCGGCGGCCCGGACGAACGGCGCCGACGAGGCCTGGGCCTGCTCCACGAGGCGGAGGACCCCGGCGTAGGTCGACTCCGAGGACGAGGCAGTGGCGACGAGCTCGACCGGGCGGCCGGCGTTGACGACGCCGGATCGGACGTCGTCGCCCGCCGGTCGCTCGATCGGCAACGGCTCTCCGGTGAGCGCGGACTCGTCGAGCACGGCGGCGGCGACCAGGCGGCCGTCGACCGGCACCACCTCACCGGTGCCGACGAGCAGCCGGTCACCGCGCCCGACCTCACCGACCGGGACCTCGAGGAGTGTGTCGCCCTGGTGGCGACGTGCCGTGCGCGGCGTCCTGGCCACGAGCATGCTCAGCTCGCGGCAGGCGCGCGCTGCCGCACGCGCCTCGAGGAGCACACCGGTGGTGAGCATGACGGTGACCACCGCACCGGCGAACGGCTCACCCACGGCCAACGCACCCGCGAGGGCGAGCAGGGCGATGACGTCGACACTCGGCTGACGGCGGCGCACCGCCGCCCACATCGACGCTCCCGACAGCACGAGACCCAGCGCGGTCGCGGCGATCCAGAACACCGCAGCCAGGTCGCCGTTGCCGAGGGCGAGGGCGACGACACCGAGCCCGAGCAGCACCAGGCCGGCCACGAACGCGAGGATCTCGCGGTGTTCGCGTAACCACGTCATGCCAGTCGTCCTCGGATCGGAGGCGGTGGGGCGGATGGCGATGCTCGGCCCGCCGGCCGGTCCGTGCGATCGCACCCAGGACATCTTTGCTGCGTGTCTGCGTTGATGCGCAAACACTATACCCATGGGCCCCCGTGAATCCAGGGTGGGAACGCCCCCGCCGGCCTCCGGGAAGGTCGTTGACCCAGGCGGACTCGTGCGTCACTCTCTGCGTATGTCCGCAGATGCGCAGCCGATCAGCCTCGCGAGCGAGACGGCGCGTGCCGCGGCCGCGTCGCTGGCGCTGCTCGCCGACGACACCCGCCTGAAGATCCTCTGGACCCTGATGCACGGCGAGCAGCACGTCAACGCCCTCGCAGACATCGTCGGGGCCAAGGCGCCCGCGGTGAGCCAGCACCTGAGCAAGCTGAGGCTGGCCGGCATGGTCTCGGTCCGGCGCGAGGGCACGTACGCCTACTACCGGGCCTCCGACGATCACATCTCCCGCATCGTGAGCCTGCTTGTCGACCACACCTCCGAGGAACTCGCCGCCCAGGCCCAGGTCAGCGCACTCCGCGCGCGGACGGAGAAGCAGCGCTGAGCGACCCGCTGCGCTCGGGTCGGACCCCGGCGTTGCCTATACCCCGGCCACTCCCGCGAGTCGTCCGATGAGCGCGGTCACCAGCATCGCGGCCGCCCCGCCGAGAACGACGCGCAGCGTCGGACGGAGCAGCGTCGTACCCGCCGCGCGGGCGCCGAGTACGCCCGCGAGCGCGAGCCCGAGGATCGTCACAGTCACGATCGCGACGAGCCGCGCGGTCTCGTTGCTCGCCAACATGCCGAGGAAGGGGATCAGGCCACCGATCGTGAAGCTGATCGCGGACGCGGACGCCGCCTGCAGTGGCCGCGCCTTCGAGTGCTCGCTGTGACCGAGCTCGTCGCGCAGATGAGCCTCGAGCGCGTCCACGCCGTGCAGCGCGGCGGCGACCTGCTCGGCGAGCGGGCGCGGCACGCCGCGTTCCTGATAGATGCGGGTGAGCTCCTCGAGCTCGGCCTCGGGATGAGCCGCGAGCTCCGCGCTCTCCTTGACCCGGTCGGCGCGCTCTACGTCGGACTGCGCACTGACCGAGACGAACTCCCCGGCAGCCATCGCCATCGCCCCCGCAGCGAGCCCCGCGATGCCGGCCGTGAGGATCGCCGACGTCGACGCCCCGCTCGAAGCGACACCGACCATCAGGCTCGACGTCGACACCAGCCCGTCGTTCGCCCCGAGTACCGCCGCCCGCAACCACCCCGCCCGATCGGTCGCGTGCCCCTCGGTATGCCCTGCAATCGTCCGGAAGAACGCCATGTGAGCACGGTAGACACGCGCCCGGGTCGCCGGTGGCGCAGCCAGGTGCAGCTCAGGACAGGCGCAAAGCACGACGGCGGCCTTCTCGCACTCCGTCGTGCAGATCAGAGTGCGAGGGAGACCCCCGCTCAGGGTCAAGGTCCTTGCCGCCTACTCGCACACCCTGATCGTCATCTGCCCATACTCATACTCGGATGACCGCAAGGCCGGCGATGCCTTCGAGCGCGGTGAAATCGTCATCCTGGGTGACCACGGGTAGCCCATGACGCACCGCGGATGCAGCAATCCACAGATCGTTGACGTTCACGCGGCGCCCGGCCTCAGCCAGCTCCACCCGCATCTGCGCCCACGCCAGAGCGCTGCCGGCGTCCACGTCCAGAACCTGGATGTCACTCAGGGCGTCGAGCGTGGCCAACCTCCGAGCACGCGTCTGCGTATCCCTCGCCGCCAGCACGCCGGCCTGGAGTTCCGCGAGCGTGATCACCGAGATGGCCGACTCATCCGGCAACAGCTCCTCGTGCAGGCTCCGGCCGCTCTCGGCGGCGATGAAGACGCTGGCGTCCAAGACACCTCGCTCGCTCACCGCAACGGGTCGAGGTCGTCTGTGGTGTCACCCGCGAGGTCTGCGAGATCATGGCGCAGGTGAGGGTCGGCCTGCGTCATCCGAAGCCGCCGGATCAGCTCGACCCGGGGCAGCCAGCGCCGGCGGACCGTCTGAAGCGGGACCAGACGGGCCACACCTCGACCGTTAACAGTGATCACGACATCCTCCCCCGCTTGGACACGACTCAACACGCCAGCGGTGTCGTTGCGCAGCTCCCGGGAGGCGACCTCAGACATGCTACGAGCGTAGCACCTTGTCGCACCACGCGGCGACGGAACTGTCGACGGGCCGGCGACGGCGGGCGACCCGGAGCCCGGCTCGTCTGCGGGGGCGCCGGGTGCTCTTCACCTCGTACCTGAAGAACTTGGCGCCGATCAACCGCTCGCTGCTACCCCGGATGGCTCCGGACGACGCCCGCGGCCGCTCCACAGGGAAGCGGACTGGGACCTCTACGAGCGCTACCAGCACCTGCTCGGCTCGATCGAGGGAGCAGAAGGGGGACCCCTCGATCACGAGGGGCCCCCTTCACTGTGGAGGTGGCGGGAATTGAACCCGCGTCCGCCAGCGTGGAACCAGGACTTCTCCGGGCGCAGTCTGCTGCGGCGTTTCTCAGCCCCGGCGATCACGCAGACGAGTCGTCGAGCCGGGCTCAGTCACTGTTGATGTCGCATCGGGCCCCGTGACCGGACCCTCAGCCAGTGGCCCTCTCGTCGACGCCAGCGACCGGGTCGAGGGCGAACCCGGGCTGACGGCGTTTCACACTCGCTCAGGCGGCGAGGGCGAACGCGGTGCGATCGTTAGTATCGGCACCTATTGGTTTGCGACGATGGTTCACGAGATCACGTCGCCTCCTCGGCCCGCTTCTCCTGGAACGACGTCCGACGTCGAAACCTGTCACCCCCTCGCGTGGCGGCCCCCGCAGCGGTGGCCGCGTGCCAGGGCCGTCGACCGCCGTTGATTCTAGCCGATCGGGCCGTGAGCCGGACGGTGCCGACGCCGGGAAGCGACGGCATCTCCGGCAACAGCCCGACCGATCGGCCTGTTCCCGTCCGGCACCAGTGGTCCTAGGCTCGTCGGCGCATGCCCTTCTGCCCGCGTGCGGGGCCGCGGACACCGGTTCGAGGAGGTCGGCCGTGTTCGTCCAAGTGATCCAAGGGGAGGTCGCCGATCCCCAGCACGTGCACGCGGCGATGGAGCGCTGGATGAGCGACCTGGCTCCGGGCGCCAGTGGGTGGCTCGGCTCGACCGCGGGCGTCACGGCCGACGGCCGCTTCGTCGCGTTCGCACGGTTCGAGTCCGCCGACGCGGCGCGGCGCAACAGCGCCCGCCCCGAGCAGGACGCCTGGTGGTCCGAGGCCTCGAAGGCGTTCACGGGCGACGTCACCTTCATCGACAGCGAGGACGTCATCGAAGACATCGGCGCGGATCCGGACACCGCAGGATTCGTCCAGGTCATGCAGGGGCGCGCTACCGACCCGCAGCGCGCTCGCGAGATCATGGATTCGACGCCAGGCAGCGCCCGCGACTTCCGGCCGGACATCATCGGGAGCCTGACCGTACTGCACGACGACGGCGCCTTCACCATGGCCGTGTACTTCACGTCGGAGCAGGAGGCCCGCGAGGGCGAGCGCAAGGAGCCGCCGCCCGAGCTCGCGACCCAGATGGCGGAGCTCGACAGCCTCGCCGCCGGCCCGCTGGAGTTCCTCGACCTCACCAGCCCGTGGCTGTACTCCCCGCGCTGAGCCAGTACTGACCACTGGGCACCGGCCTCGACGCCCCGGAGACGTCGGCGTTACTCGGCGTCGGCGCCCGGCCGGCGTCGCGGCTAGCGGTCTGCGCGCAGGCTCATCGCGCGCTCGGCTTCGCGGCGATCCTGGCGCTCCCGCAAGGCCTGGCGCTTGTCGTAGTTCTTCTTGCCGCGCGCCACGCCGATCTCCACCTTGACCCGGCCGTCCTTGAAGTAGAGGGACAGCGGGACGATGGTGAGACCGCGCTCGCGGGTCTCGACGGCGATCTTCTCGATCTCGTCCCGGTGCAGCAACAGCTTGCGCTTGCGCCGGGTCTCGTGGTTCGTCCAGGTGCCCTGGGTGTACTCCGGGATGTGCACGCGCTCGAGCCAGACCTCGCCGTCCGTCACCGTGGCGAAGGCGTCTGCGAGCGAGGCGCGACCGGCCCGCAGCGACTTCACCTCGGTGCCCATGAGCACGATGCCGGCCTCGTAGACGTCGTCGATGTGGTAATCGTGCCGCGCCTTGCGGTTGGTCGCGATGACCGTGCGGCCGCGCTCCCTGCCCACGCCGCCCACCTCCCGGATCGTCGGCGACAGCTCCCCGCCGGACGGCCCAGCCTACGTCAGAGCCAGGTCACGGGATTCACGTAGGAGCCGTTGACCAGCGTCTCGAAGTGGAGGTGGCAGCCGGTCGAGAGGCCGGTGGTGCCCGAGTACGCGATGAGCTGACCACGGCTGACGTGACCGCCGCCGGCGACGATGCTGGTGAGGTGGTTGTAGGTGGTCGCGAGGTCGACCCCGTCGACCACGCCGTGGTCGATCACGACCCGGTTGCCGTAACCGCCGGCCCAGCCGGCGCTGATGACGACGCCGGGGGCGGCGGCGTAGACCGGCGTCCCGCACGGGATGCCGAAGTCGATCCCGCTGTGCAGGCGCCAGATGTGCAGGATCGGGTGGAAGCGCAGCCCGAACGGCGACGTGATCGGCCCGTTCGCCGGGTAGGACAGGTAGCCCGAGGACCGCCCCGGGGAGGCGCCGTCGCCGCCGCCGGTGCCGCCGCCGGTGACGCCCGCCTGTTGGCTGCGCGCGGCGGCCTGGGCGCGCGCCCGGGCGAGCAGCATCGCCTGGAGCTTCGCCTGTTCGCCCTGCAGCGCGTCCAGCCGCGCCCGCTCGGCGCCGGCCTTGGACTGGGCGACCCTGAGCACCACCTGCTCCCGGGCCAAGAGCGTTGCGGTGCGGGCCTGCGCCGCCGCGGCCGTCCGTTCCGCCGCGCGGCGGGCAACCACCGCAGCGGCGGACTGCTGTTTCAGCACGCCCACCTCGGCGGTGGCAGCCTGCAGCTTGGTCGTCCGCGCACGCAGGTCCGCCTGCCGGACCGCGAGCTCGTCGACGGCGTTGCCCTTCGAGCGCAGGGCCACGCCGGCCAGCGCCACCCGGTCCGCGAAATCCTCCGGGCTGTCGGCGCCGAGGGCCACCGACAGCCCGGACAGCCCCGCGCCCATGTACGTGTCCCGGACCATCCGGGCGAGCTGGAGACGCGTTCCCTGCTGGGCCGCCAGCCCCGCGGCCACCGCCCGCTCGGCCTTCGCCTGCTCCGCCTCGGCCACGGCGAGATCCGAGGCCACCTGCTGGTCACGCGCCACCGCGGCCGCCAGGGCCGCCGTGGCCGCGGCGCTCGCCGCCTGCGCCGTGGTGAGCTGGGCCTGCGCGGTCCGGACGGCGACGGCCGCGGCGACCACGTCCGTGGAAGCCCCTTCGAGACTGTTCCGCACCTGGTCGATCTGGTTGTCGACGCTGGACTTGCGGTCCCGCAGCGGGTCGCCCACCGGTACTGCGCGCGCCGACCCGATGCAGGAGCCGCCGACGGAGCCGCCGACGAGGAGGACGCCGACGACGGCCAGCGCGCTCGCGGCCCTCCACATGCGTCCCACAGAGTAACTCTAGGCCATCACTCACTTACGGAGAGTCAGCCACACCGCCGCCCTCGGGCAGCCCCGGGCGCGGGCACCTGGCCGAGGGTCAGATCTTGAGGTAGCGCCGCAGGGAGAGGAACGAGGAGATCCCGGCGATGCCGAGCCCGACCAGGAACATCGTCGGCAGGACGAGCACGGCGTCCTGCAGGCCAACCCAGTTCCGGATGAAGCGCAGCGTTCCGGCGAGCCAGCCCTGCACCGCGAACTGCGTGAACCCCACCAGGATCGCGGAGGCCAGCACCGCACCGATCACGGCGGAGATGAGGCTCTCGAGGATGAAGGGCATCTGGATCACGAGGTTCGACGCGCCGACCAGGCGCATGATCCCGGTCTCCCGGCGCCGGGTGAACGCGGTCAGCCGGATCGTGGTCGCGACGAGCAGCACCGAACAGACCAAGGTCAGCGCGGCGATCACCCATGCGCTCCACTTCAGCCCGTTGAGCAAGGCGAAGAGCCGATCGAGGACGACGTTGTCGTCCTGGACGGTGTCCACCCCCGCCTGCCCCCGGAAGGCTGCGGAGACGATCTCGTACTGCTCCGGATGGTTCAGGCGGACCCGGTAGCTCTCCGGCATCTGGTCCGGCGTCACGTTGTCGACCAGCGAGGAGTCCTTGTACTCCTCCCTCAGGTGCTGGTACGCCTCCTGCTTGGACTCGTAGAACACCTCTGCCACGTACGGCTCCAGCTGCGCCGACCGCAGCTCGGCAAGGATCGCGTCCTTCTGCGCCTGGGTCACCTCCCCGGAGGCGCAGCTCGGCTTGGACTTGTCCGAGTCCTGCCCGCACAGGAAGATCGACACCTGGACGCGGTCGTACCAGTACTCCTTCATGACCGAGACCTGCTTCTGCGCGAGCAGGCCCACCCCGAGCATGAGCAACGACACGGTCGTCACGAGGATCACCGAGATCGTCATCGACAGGTTGCGCCGCAACCCGAGGCCGATCTCGCTGAGCATGAACTGGAAGCGCACTGGTGGATCCCTCTCCGGCGAAATCTGGCAGCGGCCCGCTCAGCGGGTGTAGCCGTAGACGCCGCGGTCCTGGTCGCGGACGAGCCGGCCGTCCTCCATCTCGACCACGCGCTTGCGCATCTGGTCGACGATCTCGTCGTCGTGCGTCGCCATCACGATCGTCGTCCCGGTCCTGTTGATCCGGTCGAGCAGCCGCATGATGCCGACACTCGTGGCCGGGTCGAGGTTGCCGGTCGGCTCGTCGGCGAGCAGGATCGACGGCCGGTTGACGAACGCCCGGGCTACCGCCACCCGCTGCTGCTCGCCGCCGGACAGCTCGTGCGGGAACCGGCGCTCCTTGCCCGCGAGCCCCACCAGGTCGAGCACCTCCGGCACGGTGTGGGCGATGGCGTGGCGAGGCTTGCCGATCACCTGCAGGGCGAAGGCCACGTTCTCGAACACCGTCTTGTTCGGCAGCAGCCGGAAGTCCTGGAAGACCACGCCGATCTGCCGGCGCAGCTGCGGGACCTTCCAGTTCGCCAGCCGCCCGACGTCCCTGCCCGCCACGTGGACGACGCCGCGCGTCGCCCGCTCCTCGCGGAGCACCAGCCGCAGGAACGTCGACTTGCCCGAGCCCGACGCCCCGACGAGGAACACGAACTCGCCTTTGACGATCTCCAGGCTCATCGCGTCGACCGCGGGTCGCGTGGTCCCCGGGTAGATCTTCGTGACGTTCTCGAAGCGGATCACACGCGTTCGTCCTCGGCTGCTCGATCGGGGATGGCGGACCGGCCCCGAGGGTCCACCGACGGGCGCGGGCGGCCCTGGGCCAGCGACGAGTGTAGACAGGCCCGCGGGCCTCCCCGTGCCACCGCCACGCATCGCAGCCGGCCGAAAACCCGTTGTGACGCCTCAGCCCCTCCCGCCCGCTGGACCGACCGTCGCCGGGGCACCGCCGGTTCGACGCCGCGGTGCGGAAGACCACCCCGGCGACGTCCGGCCCGGCCGGCCAGGCGGACGCCGGCCCGGCCTGACGCGCCCGCGCGGCTACGCGGGGGCCTTCTCCGCGCCACGTCGCCAGCGGATGCCCTGCTCGAGGAACTCGTCGATCTCGCCGTCGAACACGGCCGCCGGGTTTCCGGTCTCGTACTCGGTGCGCAGGTCCTTGACCATCTGGTACGGGTGCAGCACGTACGAGCGCATCTGGTTGCCCCAGCTCGAGCCGGCGTCGCCCTTGAGCGCGTCGAGCTCGGCCTGCCGCTCCTGTCGCGCCCGCTCGAGCAGCTTGGCCTGCAGCACGCGCATGGCGGCGGCCTTGTTCTGCAGCTGCGACTTCTCGTTCTGACAGGTGACCACGATGCCCGTCGGGGTGTGGGTGATCCGGACGGCGGAGTCCGTGGTGTTGACGCTCTGACCGCCAGGGCCACTGGACCGGTACACGTCGACCCGGATGTCGTTCTCCGGGATCTCGATGTGGTCGGTCTCGGCCACCACGGGTAGGACCTCGACCCCGGCGAAACTGGTCTGCCGGCGGCCTTGGTTGTCGAACGGGCTGATCCGGACCAGCCGGTGCGTGCCCTGCTCGACGCTCAAGGTCCCGTAGGCGTAGGGCGCGTCGACCTTGAACGTGGCCGACTTGATCCCGGCCTCCTCGGCGAACGAGGTGTCGTACACCTCGGTCTTGTAGCCGTGCCGCTCGGCCCAGCGCAGGTACATCCGCAGCAGCATTTCGGCGAAGTCGGCCGCGTCGACGCCGCCGGCCTCGGAGCGGATCGTCACCAACGCCTCGCGGTCGTCGTACTCCCCGGAGAGCAGGGTGCGGACCTCGAGCTCGGTGAGGGTCCCGGCGAGCGCGTCCAGCTCGCGCTCGGCCTCCGCGAGAGTCTCCGCACGCGTCTGGGCGTCGTCCTCGGCCTCACCGAGCTCCACCAGGACCTCGAGGTCGTCGAGCCTGGCCCGCGCCCGGGTCAGCCGCTCGAGCTCGGCCTGGACGTGGGACAGCCTGCTCGTCACCGCCTGGGCGTGGTCCGGGTCGTGCCACAGGTCGGGTGCCGCCGCCTGGTCCGACAGCTCGACGACCAGCTGCTGCAGGCGCGGCACGTCGCTCACCTCGAGGATGGATTCAAGCTTGGTGCGCAGCTCGCGCAGCTGGGTGGGGAAGTCGACGGCCACGTCGATCCAGACTACGCGCTGGGTCTGGAGGGACGGCCGGGCGGGCGGCGTCCACACGAACCCGACCTCCCGATGGTGATCTCGCGTGGTGGGACCGGTCCGGGGCGTCAGGCGTCGAGCAACCAGTCGGGCAGGCGGGTGTAGCCCTGGGCTCGGAGCAGGGCGGCGAGTTGCCGGTTCGAGCTCGCGTACAGCGCCCGGACACGGTTGCGCTGGCGCTCGCCCTGACGAGGAGTGCCCAGCCGTTCATCGACCGGGTCCGGTCGCTGCGGCGCCCCCGCGCGCTGCGCCAGCGGCCAGAGCCGCCCGATCGCGCAGGCGAACGTGGAGCGGGCGACGGCCGTCTCGCCGTCGCCGCAGCGCTCCGGCTCGACCGACGGCTCCAGGATCTCCGGGTCGAGGCCGAGCCAGCGCAGCAGGTCGGTGACCTCGTGGGCGGCTTCCTCGGCCAGGTGCTCGGCGAAGACGACCCGCGCCCGCGAGCCGAACGCCTGCAGCCAGGCGGGCAGGTGCTCGACGTAGAAACCGGACGACAGGGTCCGGAAGTACCGGTTGCCCTCGAAGCGGTCGCTGCCGCTGGCGCGCAGGGCGAGGCAGCGGTCGACGAAGGTGTCGTAGGGCATCGCGGCCGGCAGCCGGCCGCGCCGCATCTTGTCCGTGAAGCTGGTCCAGAGCCGCTGCGCCGGATCCCGCAGGAGCAGTACGACACGCACGTCCGGCAGGCACGCGGCCACTTCGGCGACGAGGGTGGCGCCGCCGTCGAAGTAGACCGGGGAGGTCTCGAGGCGGTAGCGCTCCCCCGCCCACCGGGCGAAGTGGAGATCGTAGTCCTCCAGGGGCGCGTCGACCCGGCGCCCGTATCGCAGCGGGGTGAAGTGGTCGATGCGTCGGGTGGAGGGCAGGCACACCTGGGGATGTCGACCCAGACCGGCGGTCAGGCCGGAGGCGTCCGCGTGACTCACACCCGCCAGCAGCAGGTTCGGCAACCGGTGGACGGCGGGCACCGGCTGGGGCCGGACGTGGTGGACGAGCAGGTCCGCCCTCGCGGGCCGGCGCCTGAGGGCCCGGGTGGACGGCGGGTGCGTGGAGGCTGTCATGACCAGTCCGTTCCTCGATATCGCGGACCTGCGGCCCGAGATCCGCGTCCGTTCGCTCGTCCGCTGACTCGACCACTCTTCGAAAGAGAACAGTCACACCCTGTAGCGCTCCTATGACAGCCGTCCAGGGGCTTGAGGAAGTGGACGCGCCCACTGGTGAAGTCGGACCGATCGGCGGCGGGGCGGATGGCCTGAACGCCCGATACCCGCGACGAGCCACGCCGGCGCCGGCTGGCTAGAGCGCCCCGACGTCCGTCACCCGGACGACCGCCTCGCCGATCTCGTCGCTGGCCGCCAGGTCGATCTCGGCCGAGATACCCCAGTCGTGATCGCCCGCCGGATCGTCGAAGATCTGGCGCGCCCGCCACAGCCGGGCGCCGGGCGGCACGTCCGCCGGCTGCTCGACGACGACGAGGCAGCCGGGGCCGCGCGCATCCGGGCCGGTGCCGAGCTCGTCGTGCTCCTCGAAGTAGGCCTCCATCGCCGCCGCCCAACCATCGGCGTCCCAGCCGGCCTCGGCGTCGAGCGCGCCGAGGTCGTCGTAGCGCCGCAGAGCGGCGAGCTCGACCCGCCGGAACAGCGCGTTCCGGACCAGCACGCGAAAGGCGCGCCGGTTCGCCGTGAGCGGAGGAGGCCCGGCCTCGGCTCGGTCGTGCCGGCCCGCACCTGCGGCGTCCGGCGCACCGCCCGCGCCGGCCCGCAGCCTCTCCCACTCCTCGAGCAGGCTGGAGTCGACCTGGCGGACGAGCTCGCCCAGCCACTCCGTCAGGTCCTCGACCTCTTCGGTGCGAGCCTGGCCGGGAACGGTCTGGCGCATGGCGCGGTAGGCACCCGCAAGGTAGCGCAGCACCAGACCCTCGCTGCGGGCGAGCCCGTAGAACTGCACGAACTCGCTGAACGACAACGCCCGCTCGAACATGTCGCGGGCCACTGCCTTCGGGCGTAGGTCGTGGTCGGCCACCCACGGATGCCCGCGGCGGTACATCTCGTACGCCGCGGCGAGCAGGTCCGCGAGCGGCCTCGGATGGGTCACCGACTCGAGCAGCTCCATCCGCTCCTCGTACTCGAGGCCGTCCGCCTTCATCTGCGCGACGGCCTCGCCGCGGGCCGTGAACTGCTGAGCGGCCAGGACCGGTCGCGGATCGTCGAGGGTCGACTCGACAATCGAGAGGACGTCCAGGGCGTAGGTCGGCGACGCGCGGTCCAGCAGGTCGATCGCGGCCAGGGCGAACGGCGACAGGGGCTGGTTGAGCGCGAAGTCGGGCTGCAGGTCGACGGTCAGCCGGACCAGCCGGCCGGTGGCGTCCGGCTCGGCGAGGCGCTCCACGACGCCGGCAGCGAGCAGCGCCCGGTAGATGGCGATCGCCCGCCGGATGTGCCTGCGCTGCGCCGCGCGGTCCTCGTGGTTGTCCTCCACCACGTGCCGGACCGCGGCGAACGTGTCGCCCGGCCGCGCGATGACGTTGAGCACCATGGCGTGGGTGACGGCGAAGCTGGAGGTGAGCGGCTCGGGCTCGGCGGCCACCAGCCGCTCGAAGGTGCCCCGCCCCCACGAGACGAAGCCCTCGGGCGGTCTCTTGCGCACCACCTTGCGCCGCTTCTTCGGGTCGTCACCCGCCTTCGCGAGGAGCCGCTCGTTCTCCACCTCGTGGTCGGGGGCCTGGACGACGACAGTGCCGGCGGTGTCGAAACCCGCCCGGCCGGCGCGACCGGCGATCTGGTGGAACTCCCGCGCCTTGAGCTGACGCTGCCGCTGACCGTCGTATTTGCTGAGCGCCGACAGGACCACGGTCCGGATGGGTACGTTGATCCCGACGCCCAGGGTGTCCGTGCCGCAGATGACCTTGAGCAGTCCGGCCTGGGCCAGCTGCTCGACCAGCCGGCGGTAGCGAGGCAGCATGCCGGCGTGGTGCAGGCCGATGCCGTGCCGGACGAGCCGGGACAGCGTCCGCCCGAACCCGGCGGAGAACCGGAACGAACCGATCGCCTCGGCGATGGCGTCGCGCTCGGCGCGGCCGGCGACCGCGACGCTCGTCAGGGCCTGCGCCCGCTCCAGCGCGGCCGCCTGGGTGAAGTGGACGACGTAGATCGGCGCCTGCCCGGTCTGCAGCAGCTCCTCGATGGTCTCGTGGATCGGGGTGGTCGCGTACGAGAAGAACAGGGGGACCGGTCGCTGCGCGGAGCTCACGACGGCGGTCGGCCGCCCGGTCCGCCTGGTGAGGTCGGCCTCGAACCGCGAGACGTCGCCCAGCGTCGCCGACATGAGCAGGAACTGCGCCCGCGGCAGCTCGAGGATCGGGACCTGCCAGGCCCAGCCGCGCTCGGGCTCGGCGTAGTAGTGGAACTCGTCCATCACGACCTGGCCGACGTCGGCGTCCGGGCCCTCGCGCAGCGCGAGGTTGGCCAGCACCTCGGCGGTGCAGCAGATGATCGGGGCGCGGGGGTTGACGCTCGCGTCGCCGGTGAGCATCCCGACGCGCTCGGCCCCGAACGTGTCGACCAGGTCGAAGAACTTCTCAGAGACCAGGGCCTTGATGGGCGCGGTGTAGTACGTGCGCCGGCCCTGCGCGAGCGCGGCGAAGTGCGCCCCGGTCGCGACCAGGCTCTTCCCGGAGCCGGTGGGGGTCGCCAGGATCACGTTGGACCCGGTGAGCAGCTCGATCAGCGCCTCCTGCTGAGCGGGGTAGAGCTCGAGATTCCGCTCGGTGCACCAGGCGGTGAAGGCCGCGTAGAGGGTGTCGGCGTCCGGGTCGGCGGGCAGCAGGCCGACCAGCGGGCCGGCCGGCGAACCGGTCGGGATGCCCGCCCCCCGCGCGGCGGGCGCCGTCATGACCGGGTCACTGGAGGTATGACTCCACCTCGGCGGCGGCCCGCTCACCGACGACATCCGGGTCCTGCCCGGCGCGGCGCAGTGCGTCGCGCCGGCGCAGCAGGTCCCACAGCTGGTCGAGGTGCACCTCGGTGTCGTGCAGAACGCCCCGATCGGTGTCGCTGAGCGCCTGCCCCTGGCTGCGCAGGCGGTGCTCCTCGGCCACCAGCTCGCCGATCCGCGCCAGGATCTCCTCGGTCGTCACGTCTCCTCCGCCCTGATGGCCCCGCCCGCACGGCGGGCGGCACTATTGTCGCGGGCGATGAGCGGCGACGAGACGACAGGGCGGTCGCCGGGCCCCCGGTGGTGGATCCGGGACGCCGGTCCCGCCGACGCCGCCGACATCGTCCGGCTCGTGCGCGAGCTGGCGGCCTACGAGCGCCAGCCCCAGGCCGTCGTCGCCACTGCGGAAGACTTCGCCGCGGCGCTGGCGCGGGGCCACCGGCTCGTGCACGCCGTGGTTGCGGAGGTGGCGACGCCGGAGCGGCCGCCGGCGGGAACCCGGCGCGCCGTGGTGGCCGGCATCGCGGTCTGGTTCGTCTCGTTCTCCACCTGGCGCGGCCGGCACGGCATCTGGCTCGAGGACTTGTTCGTGAGCCCGGACCACCGCGGCCTGGGCCTGGGCCGAGCTCTCCTCGCACGCCTGGCGGCGATCGCCGTGGAGCTCGGCTACGAGCGGGTGGAGTGGAACGTCCTCGACTGGAACGAGCCCGCCATCGCCTTCTATCGGCGGCTGGGAGCCGAGGCGCTGGACGAGTGGACGGTCCATCGGCTCAGTGGCGATGCCCTGTGGGCCCTCGCGGCCAGGGATACCACGACTCGCTGGCCGGAGCGTGGGCCGGTGACCAGCGCGGATTAGCCCAAAGCAATTGTTCGACCGCGAAGGGTGATGCCTTGCCTCGCGCGAAGGGAGGAGTCGCGTAGGCTGTGCCCCGGTCGACGCGAGCCGGGCCCGGGGACCCGGTGGACGCCGATCGGGGGGGCCGCCGTAACGGAGCGGACGATGCCTCCGATCATCCGAACGGGGGAGGCTCCGCAGGATGATCGGGGAAGGGTGAGCGGATGACGATGACAGCCACGAGCGGGAATCCGACGACCGCGTCGGACATGGTCGACCTGCGGGTTCCGGCCGATCCGGCGTACCTCGCGGTGCTGCGGACGGCGACGGCTGGACTGGCGGCCCGACTCGACCTGACCCTCGACGAGATCGAGGATCTGCGGATCGCCGTCGACGAGGCCTGCGCACTCCTCCTCGAGCACATGTCCCACCAGGGTGAGGAGCTCCACGCGTCGTTCACCATCCACCCCCAGGCCCTCGACGTCCTCGTGCAGGGTCCGGCGCGTACTCTGCCGGAGAGGAACCACTTCGCCTGGTCCGTGCTGGAGGCGCTGGTCGGCCGGGTCGAGACGGGCATGTCCGACCACGGCTCCTGGATACGGTTGACGCACGTCGGAGGTCGGAGGACGTAGTGACGAGACGCGGCGCCACGCCCCCGCAGGGCAGGACGTCCGTCGGCACCGCTCCCGCGCCACGTTCCGCCGAGCTCGCCGAGCACCTCTCCGAGTCCGTCGCCGACCGCGACCCTCCCGCCGAGGACCGCGCGCCGCACGGTCGGTCCGCCGAACTCGACGAGATGCTCCGGCGGCTGGCCGCGATGGCCCCCGACGACCCGAGACGGGCATCGGAGCGTCGGCAGCTCGTGGAGGCGCAGCTCCCGCTGGTGCATCACCTCGCCCAGCGCTTCCGCGGCCGCGGCGAACCGTACGACGACCTGGTCCAGGTGGGCACCATCGGCCTCCTCAACGCCGTCGACCGGTTCGATCCGGAGCGCGGGTCCTTCACCGGCTTCGCCGTCCCGACGATCCTCGGCGAGATCCGCCGGCACTTCCGCGACCGGGGCTGGGCGTTGCGCGTCCCCCGAAGGCTGCAGGACTTGGGCCGGCAGGTCAGCGAGACACGCGAGGTGCTCACCCAGCGGCTCGGCCGCTCCCCCACCGTCCAGGAGATCGCCAGGCAGGTCGATGCGGATCCCGACCTCGTGCTCGAGGCCCTCGACACGGCGAGCGTGTATGCGACCGTCCCGCTGCCGAGCACGCCGGAGGAGGGCGAGATGGCCCCGCTCGGCTTCATCGACTCCGGGCTGGAGCTCGTCGAGCAGCGCGCGACCCTGCGTCCCCTGCTCGCCCGGCTGCCGGCCCGCGAGCGGACAATCCTGGCCTTGCGCTTCGTCCGGGGGATGTCGCAGTCGCAGATCGCCGCGGACGTCGGCGTCTCGCAGATGCACGTGTCCCGTCTGATCACGCGCAGCCTCGCAGTGCTGCGCGAGGGGCTCAACGAGGAGGTGTGACGTCCCCCGCACGCGGCAGGACGTCACGGCGTAGCACGCCGTAGCCGACCGCGACGCCGAGCACGACCAGTGGCGTGCCGATCGCGACGGGCAGATTGAGGGCGCCGACGGCGACCTGGATGATCTGCCACACCAGCGCCGGTGACCTGGCCCAACGCGCTCCGCGCAGGACACCGGCAGTGACGGCGCCGAGCCCGGCGGCGAGCGCGAGTGCCGTGACGGCGAGGACGGCCGCCCCGGCTCTGTCCTGAGCGCTGCCGGTCACGCTCGTCATCGCGACGGAGACGGCGACGATGGCCATGAGCAGCGTCTCGACGGCGAGCCCCGCGGCGACGAGCCATCGCGCGACCGGAGGCCGACCGCCGACGCCGCCCGCACCGCGACGGCGGACGGGGTCAGCCGTGCGCGCCGGGTCTCCATCGTCGGCGACGTCCATACCGTCGCCGGCGCCCCTCCCGTCGGGCCTGTGCAGGCCGGCGAGCTCGCGTGCGTCGGCGGGGCTGCCCGCGCCGTCCTGGTCCTCGGCCCCGGAAGCCATCGGTGTCCTCGGTCCCTCCGCGCCCCGGGTCCGTCCGACGGCCCGACGGTCGGACCGGCCGTCGGGCAGCTGCTCCGGTGCGACGTGGACGCTACCCTCGTGGGCTCGCGTCGCCCTGCCCACCCCCGCACGCGGCGCGACACTCAAGACGACGTCAAGTGTTTGCAGTATCTCTGCCGGAATGCTTGACAGTAAGTTATGAACAGGTAACGCTTTGTATCGACATCGCGTTACGTGACGTTCCGTCACCGCAAGCGTTTGCACGTCACGAGTTTGTACGCAAGAACCCTTGTGAAGGCGGGCACAAGGATGTGAGGCTTGGCGTTGGATGAACGAAAGGGCGCACACGAGCGTCCCGTCAGGGGAGGGTCCGGGTCGACCCAATCGGTGACCTCGGGCCGTCCCGTCGACAGGCGCGGCCACGTTCGCTGGCCGTAACGATACAACGGCCCCTCGGGGCAGAGGAGTGGACCACCTCATGGACTGGCGCCATCGGGCAGCGTGCCTTGATGAGGACCCGGAGCTGTTCTTCCCCATCGGGAACACCGGTCCTGCGCTGCTGCAGATCGAGGAGGCCAAGGCCGTGTGCCGGCGCTGCGAGGTCATGGACACCTGCCTGCGCTGGGCACTCGAGACCGGTCAGGACGCCGGCGTGTGGGGCGGGCTGTCCGAGGACGAGCGCCGCGCGCTGAAGCGCCGCAACGCCCGGGCTCGCCGCGCGAGCTGACCAGGCCGTGGGGCCCCCCACCGGG
>DATKNA010000373.1:0-11695 GCA_035541595.1 Kineosporiaceae bacterium
CGTGGCCGCTCCCGGGATGCCGGACGGCGCCGGCCGCCGGCGTCCGGGATCCCGGACGCCGGCGGCCGGCGCCGTCCGGCATCCCGGGAGCGGCCACGGCGCGCGGCCGCGCGGAGCCTCCCCCTGACGCCTCCGCCGCCCGACGCCGCGGGGTCCGCCGATCGGGCCGGAGGGGTTGTGGTCGACGCGGATCAGGAGTGTGCTGGACCCACCGGTCGCGCGCCGGACGGGCACCAAATGTCGATCAGGGAGGCTCGATGACCACAGTTGGCACGGAGGCCGAGGGCGGTACGCCCGGGAAGACGTCCGGACCAGACGGACCTGGTGGGCAGCCGACCGTGCGGGTCAGCCGCAGCGTCAGCGCCCCCGCGGTGCACGTCTGGGAGGTGCTGGTGAGCTCCGCCGGCTCCGCCGCGCTGCTGGGAGAGGGAGCGATGCTCGGCGGCAAGGGCGAGCCCTACCACTGCGCCGACGGCACCAGCGGCGTCGTCCGCAGCTATCATCCGCTGGAGCAGCTCCGGGTGTCCTGGCACATCACGCCGGACAGCCCGCCGACGATCGTGGAGGTCGACCTCCGCTCGGACGGTGACGGCGACACCCGCCTCGAGCTGAGCCAGGACCACCTCTGGCACGGTGTCGACGTCGACGATCTCCGGCGCCGTTGGTCCGCCGGCCTCGAACGCCTGGCCTCACTGGCCGAATCGACCCGCTGACGACAGCAGCGCGGGGCGCCGCCGGCCGATCGCCGGTGGCGCCCCGCGCAGTCGCCTCGGGTCAGAGCCAGTCGTTGGCGCGGAAGACCAGGTAGAGGGTTCCCGAGATCACGATGATCGAGATCGTCGACACCCAGAACCCCATCGGCTGGCCGAAACCCGGGTACGGGACGTTCTGGCCGTAGTACCCCGTGATCGCGGTCGGCACGGCGATGATTGCGGCCCAGCTGGTCACCTTCTTCATGATCGAGTTCATCCGGTTGCCCTGCATCGTCATGTGCGTCTCGAGAATGGTGTTGACGAGGTCGCGTAGCGACTCCGTCCACTCGGTGACCCGCAGGACATGGTCGTACACGTCCTGGTAGTAGGGCTCCATCGCAGGATCGACGACACGCAGGTCGCGCCGCATGAGGGAGTTCACGACCTCGCGCATCGGGACGACGACGCGCCGCAGCAGCACGAGGCTCTTGCGCAGCTCGAACGAGCGTCGCAGCACCTCCCGGCTCTTCGGCAGCTCGTCGAAGAGCATGTCCTCGAGGCCCTCGATCTCGTCGTCCAGGGATTGGACGGCGAGGAAGTGGCCGTCGACGATGACGTCGAGCAGGCCGTAGAGCAGGAACGAGGTGCCGTGCTTGGCCAGGTCCGGCGAGGCGTCCCAGCGCTCGACCACGTCGGCGATGGGGAAGTCCTCGGACTTGCGGACGGTCACCAGCGCCTGCCTCGTGACGAACGTGTCCACCTCGGCCTGGGTCAACCGGCCCGAGACCGGGTCGAGATGGACCGCGTACCCGGTCACGAACAGGTGTGTGTCGTAACGGTCGAGCTTGGGTCGCTGGTGCTCGGTCACCGCATCCTCGACCGCCAGGCGGTGGAGCTGGAGCTCCTCGGCGATCATGGCGATGTCGCTCGCGCCGGGCTCGCACACGTCCACCCAGACCACGCTCGAGGGGTCCCGAAGGTGGTCGGACACGTCCGCGACCGGGAAGTCCTCGAGCTCGAGGACGCCGTTGCGGTACAGCCTCGTCCTGGCCGACATATCAGCACGGTACCCACACGGGCCCCGGGGGGCCGGAACCCACTCGGGTGGCGTCAGGCCAGGCGGCGCAGGAAGTCCGCTCCGATCGGGGCGGCGACCTTGGCGCCGAACCCGCCGCCCTCGACGATCACGGCGAACGCCAGGTCGCCCTGGTAGCCGGTGAACCAGGCGTGGGTGTCAGGCGGGTTGCTCGTGCCGAACTCCGCCGTGCCCGTCTTCCCGTGGACCGGACCGCCCGGCACGCCCGCGAGCGCGGTCCCGGTGCCCTCGGTGACGACGGCACGCATCAGATCGCGCAGCGTGGCGAGCGTCGGGCCGTCCAGCGCCGCGCCCGCCCCGGCCGACGACGGGGCCGGGTCCAGCACGAGACGCGGCGTCACCCGCGAGCCGGCCGCCACCGACGCCGTGACGGTGGCGACCGTGAGCGGGCTCGCCAGCACCTTGCCCTGACCGATCATGTCGACGGCGTGCTCGACCTCGCTGCCCGAGGTCGGCACGCTGCCTCCGAAGGCCTGGACGCCGAGGCCGTCGGGCTCTCCGTAGCCGAGGGCCGACGCAGCAGCCGCGAGGTCCTCCGGGGTGACCTTCTGCCGGCTCCCGACGAAGGCCGCGTTGCAGGACTGCGCGAAATCCGTGCGGAACGGCACGGTGCCGAGAACCTCGTTCTCGGCGTTGCCGATCTTCAGTCCGTCGACGGTCACCGACGAAGGGCACGGCACCGGCGTCGTCGCGGTGTACCCCTGCCTGAGCAGGGCGTACCCTGAGACGATCTTGAATGTGGAACCCGGCGGGTACTGGCCGAGCAGGGCCCGGTCGTAGCCGGCCGCTTGGGGGCCGCCGTTGGCGACCGCCACGACGTGCCCGGTGCTCGGGCGGATCGCGACCAGGGCGGCGGGCTTGGTCGCGGCGCCCAGGGCCGCCTCCGCCGCGTCCTGCACCCTCGGATCGAGGCTCGTGGTGAGGTCCTGCCCCGCGACGGGCGCGACGTCGTACAGGGTGGTCCCGGCCGGGCCGGCCGTCGTGCCGCCACCCGCGCCGGACGTTCCGTCGCCCGCGCTCACCGCCCGGACCACGAGCCCAGGCCTGCCGGCGAGCCGGTCGTCGTAGGCGCGTTGGAGGCCGCTGAGGCCGGTGATGTCGCCGGCCCGTACGCGACCGGCGGACGCCCGCACGATCGCGTCCGTCGCCGGACCGACGCTGCCGAGCAGTGCGCGGGCGAACTGTGCGGTCCGCCCGAGGGTGCGGGCGCTCGGCCGGGTGACCACGCCGGGGACGGAGTCCAGCCTGCCCGCCAGCCGTGCGTAGGCCTCCGCCCGCAGCGTGATGACCTCGACGAACGCCGTCGCGGTCGCCTGCTGGACGGCGCGGGTCAGCGCCGCGCCGTCGACGTCCACGATGCCCGCGACGGCCTGCGCGGTGGCCGCCCGGTTCTGCGTGGCGCCTGGCTGGATGCCGACGTCGACGACGTCCTTGAGGCCGGCGAGGACCTCCCCGCGCGCGCCCAGGATCCGGCCACGTGTCGGGGCGGTCCGGGTGACGACCATGACCTGACCCGCGCGGAGCGAGGGATGGATCAGCGAGGGGGCCCACTCGACGGTCCAGCGCCCGCCGACCCGGTGCACGCCGGCCGTGGTCTGGTACGTCCAGGTCCGGCCGCCGTCCAGCGTCCAGCGCACCCTCAGCCGTCCCGACGCCCTGCCCTGATCGGGGTCCGTCACGGACAGGACGTCCACGGCGGTCGGCCGGTCCGAGGCCGCCG
Source organism: Kineosporiaceae bacterium (assembly GCA_035541595.1). GTDB lineage: Bacteria > Actinomycetota > Actinomycetes > Actinomycetales > Kineosporiaceae > DATKNA01. The sequence continues at coordinate 3,509 of DATKNA010000373.1, forward strand.
GCGTGAGGGCGGCCGTGGCGGCGGCGACCCGGGCGGCCGCCTCCGTGGACATGACGCCGTCGAAGGGCACCGACGCCAGGCCCCCCGTCCGCCACCCCCGGGCGAACTGGGCGACCGCCCGCCGGGCGGCGTCCCGGTCCGCGTTCGAGCGCAACCGAAGGGCCAGCGGGACGGCGACCGCAGCCGCCACCACGACCACGAGCATGACCGCGACCACCACGCGCCGGGCCCGACGGCGTGCCACTCGATCTCCTCTCGACCCCCGGTCCCGTGCCCCGGCGGGGCGGCCGTACCCCGCCGACCCCTCGACGCTACCCAGACCGACCGCGTCGACGCGAACCCGCCCAGCAGGTGGACGGCGCCCGGGCGGCGCCTGGCCGCCCGCCGGGTTCTCGCCGTGGCTGCCCGTCGGGGCGCCCACCGGCCCGGGTAGGGTCGCGGGGAGGAGGTGGCGCCGTCGTGCTGGACCCCGATGCCCTCTACGAACCCGACGCCGTGCAGCCGCAGCCGGGCGAGCTCGAGCGCCCCGTGCTGCTGCATGCGTTGGGAGGCTTCGTCGACGCCGGACAGGCCGGGCGGCTGGCCGCGGAGCACCTGCTGGCGACGCTGCCGCACCGGGTCCTCGTCAGGTTCGACGTCGACCAGATCTACGACTACCGGGCCCGCCGGCCGGTGATGACCTTCGTCGAGGACCACTGGGAGTCCTACGACACCCCGCGGCTGGAGCTCAGCCTGGTCGAGGACGCCGTCGGCACCGGCTTCCTCATGCTCACCGGGCCGGAGCCGGACGTGCAGTGGGAGCGCTTCACCACCGCCGTCCGGAGCCTCGTGGAACGCTACGGCGTCCGGCTCACGGTCGGGGTGCACGCGATCCCCATGGCCGTGCCGCACACCCGTCCGGTCGGCGTGACCGCGCATGCGACCCGTGCGGAGCTCATCGCCGGGCACGAACCGTGGGTGACCCGGGTGCAGGTGCCCGGTCACATGGCCGGGCTGCTCGAGTTCCGGCTCGGAGAGGCCGGCTTCGACGCCGCGGGGTTCGCCGTGCACGTGCCCCACTACCTGGCACAGGCCGAGTACCCGGACGCCGCGGCCACGCTCGTCGAGGCCGTCGCCGAGATCGGCGACCTGCGGCTGCCGGTGGGCGATCTGCGGGCCGCGGGGGAGCAGGTGCGCGCGGCCGTGGACGCGCAGGTCGCCGAGCAGCCGGAGGTCGCCGAGGTGGTCCGGGCGCTGGAGGAGCAGTACGACGCGTTCGTCGCGGCTCGGGGGCGCTCGTTGCTCGCCCGCGACTCCCCCCTGCCGACGGCCGAAGAGCTCGGCGCCGAGCTCGAACGGTTCCTCGCCCAGGAGAACGACCGGCGCGGCCGCGGGAACGAGCCGTGATCGGGCAGGCCATGATCACGAGAGCGGCCGTGGACGGTACGGCTTGAGCTCGCGGCGGGCCAGTGACACCTCGTGCACCTCGTCGGGGCCGTCGGCGATCCGCAACATCCGCGCCGCCGCCCAGAGCACCGGTAACGGCGTGTCCTGGCTCAGGCCGGCGCCCCCGTAGGCCTGGATCGCCTTGTCGATCACCCATTCCGCCGTCTGCGGGACGGCGATCTTGATGGCTTGGATCTCCGTGTGCGCGCCCTGGTTGCCGGCGGTGTCCATCAACCAGGCCGTCTTGAGCACAAGCAGCCGCGCCTGCTCGATGCGGACCCGGGACTGGGCGATCCACCGCTGGACCGTCTCGTGGTCGGCGAGGGGACGCCCGAACGCGACGCGATCGACCACACGCCGGCACATCAGCTCCAGCGCCCGCTCAGCCATGCCGATCAGTCGCATGCAGTGATGGATCCGGCCCGGGCCGAGCCGGGCCTGGGCGATCGCGAAGCCGTCGCCCTCCTCGGCCAACAGGTTCGCGGCCGGCACCCGCGCCCGGTCGAACTCGATCTCGGCGTGGCCCCCGTGACTGGCGTCGGCGAATCCGAAGACGGTCAGCCCCCGCTCGACCCGCACCCCGGGCGTGTCGCGCGGGACGAGGATCATCGACTGCTGCCGGTGTCGCGGCGCCGAGGCGTCCGTCTTCCCCATCACGATGAAGATCGCACAGTTCGGGTTCATCGCGCCCGAGGCCCACCACTTGCGACCGGTGACCACATACTCGTCGCCGTCCCGCTCGATGCCGGCCTCGATGTTCGTCGCGTCCGAGCTGGCGACGCCCGGCTCGGTCATGCAGAACGCCGACCGGATCCGCCCCTCCAGCAGCGGCCTCAGCCAGCGCTCCTGCTGCGCGCGGGTGCCGTACATCGCCAGGATCTCCATGTTCCCGGTGTCCGGTGCCGCGCAGTTCATCGCCTGGGGGGCGAGCAGCGGGCTGCGCCCGCTCAGCTCGGCCAGCGGGGCGTACTGCAGGTTCGTGAGCCCGGCACCGTGGTCGCCGGGCAGGAACAGGTTCCACAGCCCGCGGCTGCGGGCCTGGGCCCTCAGCGTCTCCACGATCGGCGGGATGTCCCACCGGGTCGCGGGGTCGGCCTCGAACTCGCCGGACTGCTCGGCGAGGACCGCCTCGGCCGGATAGACGTGCTCGGAGAGGAACGCCGTCAGCGTGACCTGCAACTCGCGGGTCCGGGCGTCGTAGGTGAAGTCCACAGGTCAGTCTTACCGCACGTGGTTACCGAACAGTAGGCTCGGCGTACGAGCCGGTGACCTCCCGCAGCACGGCGAGCAGCGCTTGTCCGTAGGCGTCCTCGGCCGTCGACGCGCGGTGTCTGGAGCGACCGGACGGCAGCTCGAGCGTCACCGCGAACCCGTCGTCGCCGGATTCCAGTCTCACGAAGAGCCCGCCGAGCAGCTCGCGCAGCTGGTGCTCGGCGGGCATCCAGACCGCCTCGTGCTGGTCGATCGAGTCCAGCGCCCATTCGGTGACCCCGTTGAAGCCGATGACCGATCCGGTGGGGAAGCGGTGGACCTCGACGGTCATGTCGGAGAGCACGAAGACGTCCTCGTCCATGCCGCGGTTCGGGAGGATGAACCGGTCGCCGGGTCGCGGCGTCCAACGGAGCCCGGCCGCCCGCAGGGAGAGCGCGAGGTCCAGACCGATCATCGGACCAGTATCACCCGCTACGTCCCGACGTGCCGACCGTCAGAAGCCGCCTCCGCCGCGACGTGGTAGCCCCGGACCGTGTCGATGGTGTCGGCCTCGCCCGCGCCCTTGTCGGGGCGGTGCGCCAGCACGCGCGCGAACCGCAGGGCGAGGCCCGCCGGGTAGCGCGGCGAGGACTGGACGCCGTCGAAGGCGATCTCGACGACGAGCTCGGGCCGCACCTCGACCACCCACCTGTCCGTGCGGCTCGACAGGCTCGTCAGGTACTCGGTCTGCCAGGCGAGCATCGCGTCGGTGAGGCCCTTGAAGGTCTTACCCAGCATGACGAACCCGCCGGGGGGACCGTACGCACCGCCGGGGTCACGGGCCCCGAGGTGCAGGTTCGACAGCCAGCCCGACCGGCGGCCGTGGCCCCACTCAGCAGCCAGGACGACGAGGTCGAGGGTGATCCGCGGCTTGACCTTCACCCAGCCGGCCCCCCGCCGCCCCATCGCATACGGCGCGCTCAGTGCCTTGACGACGACGCCCTCGTGCCCCCGGGACAGCGCCCCGGCGGCGAAGGCCTGCGCACCGGTCAGGTCGGCCTCGCCGTGGACGACGTACCGCGGGACGAGCAGCTCCTTCGCGGCGGCCTGCTCGAGGGCGGCCCGCCGGCGCTGGCCGTCGTCGTCGAGAACGTCGACGCCGTCCACGTGCAGGGCGTCGAAGAGCACCGTCGTCAGCGGGATCTCGGCCCGGGCCGGCGCGACGTCCCGGCGCGCCGTCCGTGACGAGGTCACCTGGAACGGGCGTGGCCGGCCGTCCGGCTGCAGGGCGAGGACCTCCCCGTCGAGCACGGCGCTGCCGGCGTGCAGCGACCGCGCGGCCTCGACGACCTCGGGCACCCGGTCCGTGATGTCGTCGAGGGTCCGGGTGAAGACCGCGACGTCGTGGCCGTCCCGGTGGATCTGCACGCGGACGCCGTCGAGCTTCCACTCCACTGCCGCGGGACCGGTGCGGCCCAGCGCGGTGGCGAGGTCAGGCGCGCTCTGCGCGAGCATCGGCGCGAGTGGGCGCCCGACGGCCAGCCGGAACGCGTCGAGCCCCAGGCGACCGCCGAGGGCGGCGGCCGCGACGGCGGGCAGGTCGCCGGAGAGGGTGACCGCCCGCCGGACCGCGTCGGCCCGGACGCCCGCCGCCACGGCGACCGCCTCGAGCAGAACCCCGGCCTGCGCACCCTGGCGCAGCTCGCCGGTCAGAAGCCCGGCCAACAGCCGCTGCTCGGGGGCCGTCGCCGCGGCCAGGACCCGTGCGAGGACGCCCCTGCGGGCCCGAACCGCCCCCGACCCCGTCACCGCCGCAGCCTCGTCCAGGTGGGCGTCGACCTCGAGCACGCCGAGCGTCGCGTGCTCTGCTGGCGGCGGCATCCCCCGGAGCGAGGCCCAGCCGATGCCGGTCCGGCGCTGGCGGGGCTGGCCGGCGAGCCAGCCTGCCACGACGGGCAGCTCAGCGGGATCGGCCGCGCGCAGGCAGGCGGCGAGCAGTTCCGTCTTGGCCCGGCGGCCCGAGGTCAGGGCGACGGCCTCCGACGCGGCGGCCACCTCGGCGAACAGCACAGGGACCCGCCTAGGCCGTGACCGCGAGGGCGAACGGCAGGACGGCGCCCGCGCCGGCCAGGCGCAGTGCCCGTCCCGCCACGGTGACCGACCACCGGGAGTCGACCAGGTCGTCGACCAGGAGTACCGGGGCGCCGTCGAGGGCGCCGAGTGCATCGCGCTGGTGCGGGGTCGCCTCGAAGGCCTCCCACAGCCCGGCGAGCCGGAAGGCGCTGTTGCCGCCGGGTCGACCCCGCGGTCCCTCACCGACGACGGCCAACGGACCCAACCAGGCGAGCCGGCCGACGCTCGCGAGGTGGCGGCCCACGCTGTCCACGAGCTGCGGACGTCGGCGGCTCGGCACGGTCGCGACGGCCGCCGGCCGGCGCTCCCAGGCCCACGCGGCCAGGACGTCGACGCAGGCGGCCAGCAGGGCGGTGTCGGCCGGCCGGTCGGGGGAGGTCTCGGCGAGCAGCGCGCGCAGCCGGGTGCCCCACCCGAGGTCGGTCAGCCGGGCGACGGCACGGCCCTCGCCGACCTGCTCGGCGGCGGCGACCCTGCCCTTCACGGCGACGCCGAGCCGATCCATGCCCGTCGGCCACTGCACCCGGGCCGAGATGTCCACGCCGACCTCGCGGAGGCGGGCCGACGCCGCCTCCCGCGCGGCATCCGGGACCGACGTCGGGTACCACGGGCCGGCACAGCGGTCACACCGCCCGCAGTCAGCCGCGGCGGGGTCGTCGAGGGCCTCTGCGAGGAAGCGCATCCGGCACGCCGCAGCGCGCTGGTAGGCGAGCATCGCCTTCGCCTCCGCCTCACGACCGGCCGCGACCCGGGCGTACCGCTCCTCGTCGTAGACCCAGCCTCGGCCCGTCGACGTCCACCCGCCCTGGACCCGCTCGACCGCGCCGTCGACGTCGAGGACCTTCAGCAGCAGCTCGAGCCTGGTGCGGCGGACGTCGGTGACCGTCTCGAGGGCGGCGGTCGAGAGGGGACGACCGGCGCCTCCGAGTGCCTGGAGCACGGCCGCGGCCTGGTCCGGCCGCGGCATCGACGCGGTGGCGAAGTAGCGCCAGATGTCGCGATCCTCCGGACCCGGCAACAGCAGGACCTCGGCCCGCTCGATCGCCCGGCCGGCCCGGCCCACCTGCTGGTAGTACGCGACCGGTGACGACGGCGCGCCGAGGTGCACGACGAAGCCGAGGTCCGGCTTGTCGAAGCCCATCCCGAGGGCACTCGTGGCGACGAGCGCCTTGACCGCGCCCTGGCGCAACGCCTCCTCGGCGGCCTCGCGCTCGGTGGCGTCGGTGCGGCCCGTGTAGGCCCGGACGGTGTGGCCGGCGGCCGCCAGGAGGTCGGCCGCGTCCTGCGCGGCGGACACCGTGAGCGTGTAGATGATCCCGCTGCCGGGCAGGTCGCCGAGGTGGGCGACGAGCCAGGCGAGGCGGTCCGCCGGCGTGGTCAGCTCCAGGACACCCAAGCGCAGTGACGCCCGGGCGAGCGGCCCGCGGAGCACGGTGACCTCGCCGGTGACCTCCCCGGTGACCTTCCCGGTGCCCTCGCCGGTGACCTCCGCGGTGCCTGCCCTGGCCGTCGGGCCGGCGAGTTGCTCGGCGACGTCGTCGACGACGCGGGCGTTGGCGGTGGCGGTCGTGGCCAGCACCGGGGTCCGCGGCGGCAGTGTGGCCAGCAGATCCCGGATGCGCCGGTAATCGGGGCGGAAGTCGTGGCCCCAATCGCTGATGCAGTGCGCCTCGTCGACCACGACCAGCCCGCAGGTCGCCGCGAGCCGGGGCAGCTGCTCGGACCGGAACCGAGGGTTCTCCAAGCGTTCGGGGCTCACGAGCAGGACGTCGACCGCGTCCGCGGAGAGCGCGCCCGCGACCTCGCTCCACTCGTGCGCGTTGGCCGAGTTCATCGTCGCGGCCCGCACCCCCGCCCGCGCCGCCGCGGCGATCTGGTCCCGCATGAGGGCGAGCAGCGGGGAGATGATCAGCGTGGGTCCGAGACCGCGGGCCCGCAGTAGCGCGGTGGCGACGAAGTACACCGCCGACTTGCCCCAACCGGTGCGCTGGACGACGAGGACCCGGCCGCGGTCGGCGACCAGCGCTCGGACGGCCTCCCACTGTCCGTCGCGGAAGTCGGCGTCGTCGCGGCCGACCAGCGCGCGGAGGGCCCCCCGGCCCTCGTCGAGCAGGGTGCCGACGGTTCTCGCGGTCATCCGCGGACCTCCTGGACCGTTCCGTTCTCGACGTGGAGCCGCCGGGTGATCCGCACCCCTTCCAGGAGGCGCCGGTCGTGGCTGACGAGCACCAGCGTGCCCGGGAACGAGTCGAGCGCCTGCTCGAGCTGTTCGATGGCCGGCAGGTCGAGGTGATTCGTGGGCTCGTCGAGGACGAGCAGGTTCACACCGCGTGCTTGCAGCAGGGCCAGCGCGGCCCGGGTGCGCTCGCCGGGAGACAGACTCCGTGCCGGCCGGAGCACGTGATCGGTCTTGAGGCCGTACTTGGCCAGCAAGGTCCGCACGTCGGCCTCGGCACGATCGGGCAGCTCGTCGCCCAATGCCCGCAACAGGGTCCGGGGACCGTCGAAGAGCGACCGGGTCTGGTCGACCTCACCGGCGACGACGCCGGGACCCAGCGTCGCCGTCCCTTCGTCGGCGGTGATCCCGCCGAGGAGGACCTGCAGCAGCGTGGTCTTGCCGGCGCCGTTGGGACCAGTGATCGCCACTCGGTCGGCCCAGTCGATCTGTACGTCGACCGGGCCGAGGGTGAACCCGCCGCGCCGGACGATGGCCCCCCGGGCGACCGCCACGACCACCCCGGACCGGGGTGCGACGGCGATCTCCATCTGGAGCCGCCACTCCTTGCGGGGCTCCTGGACGACCTCGAGCCGCTGGAGCAGTCGCTCGGTCTGGCGTGCCTTCGCCGCCTGCTTCTCCGTCGCCTCGGACCGGAACTTCCGGCCGATCTTGTCGTTGTCGCTCGCCTTGCGGCGGGCGTTCTTGACCCCCTTCTCCATCCAGGCGCGCTGCGTCCGGGCCCGGTCGGTGAGCTCCCCGACGCGCTCGGCGTACTCCTCGTACTCCTCGCGGGCATGACGCCTGGCCCGCTCGCGCTCCTCCAGGTAGGCGTCGTAGCCACCCCCGTAGACGCTGACCTGCTGCTGTGCGAGGTCGAGCTCGACGACGCGGCCGACCGTACGGGCGAGGAACTCCCGGTCGTGGCTGACCACCACGGTGCCCGCTCTCAGTTCCCGGACGAACCGTTCGAGCCGGTCGAGCCCGTCGAGGTCGAGGTCGTTGGTCGGCTCGTCGAGCAGGAGGACGTCGTACCGGGAGAGCAGCAACGATGCCAGGCCCACGCGAGCGGCCTGGCCGCCGGAGAGCCCGGTCATCGGGGTGTCGAGCGGAACGAGCAGGCCAAGCTCCGCCGTCACCGCCGCGGCGCGGTCGTCGAGGTCGGCGCCGCCCAGGCCGAGCCACTGTTCGAGCGCCGTCGCGTACGCGTCGGCAGAGCCAGG
>DATKNA010000374.1:0-8617 GCA_035541595.1 Kineosporiaceae bacterium
ACCCGGGACGGCATCTCGGTCACCGGCTCGGTCGTCCGGGCCAAGGCCCCGGACGGCGGTGCCGAGCTGGCGCGGGGCGAGTCCGCGACCATCGGTGACCTCGTCGAGCACGCTCTCACCGACAGCGACAACACGATCGCCGAGGCGCTGGCGCGTGTCGTCGCGGTCACGGCGGGCCGGCAGGCCACGTTCGCCGACGGCGGCGTCGCCGTGCTCGACCGGGTCGACCTCCTCGGCGTCCCGGTGGCGGGCGCCCACCTGTCCGGGGGCAGCGGTCTCGGCAGCGGCAACCAGGTCTCCGCCGACACGCTCGCCCGGCTCCTGGTGCTCGCCGCGTCGCCGGCCCACCCGGAGCTCCGGCCCCTGCTGACGGGCCTACCCGTCGCGGGGGCCTCGGGCACCCTCTCGGACCGGTTCAGCGCCACGCGCGAGCGGGTCGGGCTGGGCCTCGTCCGGGCCAAGACGGGCACGCTGACCGGGGTGAGCTCCCTCGCCGGGACCGTTGTGGACGCGGACGGGCGCCAGCTGGGGTTCGTCCTCCTCGCCCCCCGGGTCGCCTCCACCCTCGCGGCCCGGACGGCATTGGACGCCGCCGCCTCCGCCCTGGCCGCGTGCGGCTGCCGTTGACCGTTGAACGCCGCTCCGGACGCGCCGGCGAAGCCCCCCGCGGATCCCCGTGAACCGCCACGTACCGTGGACGCATGAGAGCCGACGACCTGCGTGGCGAGGCGGCCGTCGACCCCGGCGGCCGGTCGCCGATCGATGACGCCGTCGACTGGGAGCTCGGCGCCCGCGTCGCGGCCGTGGTCAGCCGCCCCGGGCCGAGCCTCGACCCCGGCGAGGCCGCCCGGCTGGTCGCCGAGCTGCGCGCCGCGGCCCGGGCCGCCGAGCCGCACGTCGCCGCCGTCACCCACCTGTCGGCGCCGACCGGCGACGATGACGGCGTGCTCGTCGTCGACCGGGCGGCCTGGGCCCGGGTCAACATCCGCGGGTTCCGAGCTCTGCTGGCACCCGTCGTCGCCGAGGCGGCCCGGCGGCGGGGCGAGCCGCCCCCGGCCGTGGTCACCGCCGTCGGCAGCCGGGTCACCGGGCTCGAGGTCGGAGGCCTGCTCGGCTTCCTGTCCTCCCGTGTGCTGGGCCAGTTCGACGCCTTCTCGCCGGACGGCCGGCTGCTGCTCGTGGCGCCCAACGTCGTCACCGTGGAGCGCGAGCTCGACGTGCCGCCGCACGACTTCCGGCTGTGGGTCTGCCTGCACGAGGAGACCCACCGAGTCCAGTTCGGCGCGAACCCGTGGCTCGCGCCGCACCTCATCGAGCGCATCCGCGACCTGGTGGGGGGGCTCCTGCTCGAGCCGGCCCAGTTCGCCGAACGCCTCGCCCGCGCGCTGCGCGACGTGCCCGGCCTGGTCCGCGGGGACGGCTCGGGGGTCCCGCTGCTCGACGCCGTGCAGACTCCCGATCAGCGAGCGGCGCTCGCCGAGCTCACCGCCGTGATGTCCCTGCTCGAGGGTCACGCCGACGTCGTCATGGACGAGGTCGGCCCGCTCGTCGTGCCGACGGTGGACGAGATCCGCGAGCGGTTCACCCGGCGCCGGGCGGGCCGCGGCGCCGTCGACCGGCTGCTGCGCCGGCTCCTGGGGCTCGAGGCGAAGATGCGCCAGTACGCGGACGGCGCCCGCTTCGTCCGGCAGGTGACGGCCGAGGTCGGCGTCGACGGGTTCAACGCCGTGTGGACCGGGCCGGACACGCTGCCGTCGGCGGCGGAGATCGCCGATCCGGCGGCGTGGGTCCGTCGCGTGCACGGCTGACCGTGACCGGGCCGGCGGCACCCGTCGCCGCCGTCCGTGCCGCCGTCCGCTCGACGCTGGCGGACCTCCCCCGCGGCACGCACGTGCTCGTCGCCTGCTCCGGGGGAGCGGACTCGCTCGCACTGGCCGCCGCCACGGCGTTCGTGGCCCCGCGCGCCGGGCTGACCGCCGGAGCGGCGGTCGTCGACCACGGATGGCATCCGGCGTCGACCTCGGTCGCGGCGGCCGCGGCCGCCGCGTGCCGCGGGCTGGGCCTGGCCCCGGTTCAGGTGCTGGACGTCCGTGCGGCCGCGGCGGAACGGCGCGGCGGTCCCGAGGCGGCCGCCCGGGTCGCCCGCTACACGGCGCTCGAGGGCGCCGCGAGGCAGCAGCACGCGATCGTCGTGTTGCTCGGCCACACGCTCGACGACCAGGCCGAGACCGTGCTCCTCGGGCTCGCCCGGGGGTCCGGGGCGCGGTCGCTCGCGGGCATGGCCGCCCGGCGCGGGCTGCTGCGGCGACCGCTGCTCGAGGTGCCGCGCGCGACGACCCGCGCCGCGTGCGCGGCCTTGGGCCTGACGCCGTACGACGACCCGGCCAACGACGACACGGCATACGCGCGGGTCCGGGTACGGCGGGTGATGGACCTCCTCGACGGGGCACTCGGCCCGGGGCTGCCCGCCGCGCTCGCCCGCACCGCTTCCCAGCTCGCCCAGGACGCCGACGCGCTCGACGCCTTCGCCCGGGAGCTGCTCGACCGGGCCCGCGTGGCCGGCGGGTACGACGTCGTCACGCTCGCCGCCGCCCCGGACGCCGTCCGCCGCCGGGCCCTGCTCGCCGCGGCGCGCGCCGCCGGATCCCCCGCCGGCGCGCTCGGGTCCCGGCACGCGCTCGCCCTCGACGGCCTGATCGCCGGCCGCCGCCGCGGCGCCCGGCACGGTCCCGTGCACCTGCCGGGCCGAATCCTCGCCTCGTGCGCGTGTGGCACGCTGTCCCTCGCCGCGCGAGGGATCGCTGCGGAGCACGCCGACGCGACGGCGGGTGGTGAGGCGGGTGGTGAGGCCGGTGGTGAGGCCGGTGGTGAGGAGGAACGTGCAGCCCATCGACATGGGGTCTGACCTGGCGAAGGTCCTGCTCACCGAGGACCAGATCCTCGCCCGGCTGGACGAGCTGGCGGCCCGGATCGACCAGGACTACCGCGGCCGTGACCCGCTGCTGGTGGGTCTCCTCAAGGGCGCCGTCATGGTCATGGCGGACCTGTCCCGGCGGCTCAGCTTCCCGGCGGAGACCGACTGGATGGCCATCTCGTCCTACGGTTCCGGGACCAAGTCCTCCGGCGTCGTCCGGATCCTGAAGGACCTCGAAGAGGACATCACCGGTCGGGACGTGCTCATCGTGGAGGACATCGTCGACTCCGGGCTCACGCTGTCCTGGATCATGGCGAATCTCGGTTCGCGTGGCCCGACGTCCGTCGAGGTGTGCACGCTGCTGCGCAAACCGGACGCGCTGAAGGTGGACGTCCCGCTGAAGTACGTGGGATTCGACATCCCCAACGAATTCGTGGTCGGGTATGGGCTCGACTACGCCGAGCGGTACCGGAACCTGCGCGTCATCGGCACCCTGGCGCCGCACGTCCACGGAGCCGGATAGGGAGGCGGACGGAGCCGGATAGGGAGGCGGTCGGCGCGTGCGCCCAGGCGGACGAGCCGACCTCCGTTGCGTTGCGCTCCAGGCGTAAGGCCGGAACACTGCTGTGTAGCCGCCCGTTGGCACTTCCGGACGCACTGGAGATGGAGGGTGCGCGCCGACCGACCGCTACCTGGCGGCGGGACGACCGAGCAGGAAGGACGGGGCTGGCTGCCCCGAGGTATGAACCTGAAGCGTTGGAGCGGGATGCGGGCGATCTGGATCGTGGTCGCCGTGATCGCGCTGCTGGTCGCCGGCCGGTTGCTCTCTCCGAGTGGTTTCGCCCAGGTCGACACGTCGCAGGCGCTGAAGGCCATCCGGGACCACCAGGTTCAGTACGCGCACGTCGTCGACGGCGAGCAGACCATCGAGCTCACGCTCAAGCCGGGTCAGACCATCGACGGTCACGACAAGGTGACCGCGGGCTGGATCGGCGCCCGGGGCGGTGAGATCGTCCAGCTGCTCGACCAGAACCCGCCGCCGGGCGGCTACAACGAGGAGAAGCCCCAGCCCTCGCTGCTCGGTAACCTGATCGTCACCTTCCTGCCCATCCTGCTGCTGCTCGTCCTCTTCTGGTTCTTCATGGGCCAGATGCAGGGGGGCGGGTCGCGTGTCATGAACTTCGGCAAGTCACGGGCCAAGCTGGTCAGCAAGGACATGCCCAAGGTCACGTTCGCGGACGTCGCCGGTGCCGACGAGGCCGTCGAGGAGCTGCAGGAGATCAAGGAGTTCCTCGCGGAGCCGGCGAAGTTCCAGGCCGTGGGCGCGAAGATTCCCAAGGGTGTGCTGCTCTACGGACAGCCCGGTACCGGCAAGACGCTGCTCGCCCGTGCCGTCGCCGGCGAGGCCGGCGTCCCCTTCTACTCCATCTCCGGCTCGGACTTCGTGGAGATGTTCGTCGGCGTCGGCGCGAGCCGGGTCCGCGACCTCTTCGACCAGGCCAAGGCCAACGCCCCGGCGATCGTGTTCGTCGACGAGATCGACGCCGTCGGCCGGCACCGCGGCGCGGGCCTGGGCGGCGGTCATGACGAACGCGAGCAGACGCTGAACCAGTTGCTCGTCGAGATGGACGGGTTCGACGTCAAGACGAACGTCATCCTCATCGCCGCCACGAACCGACCGGACATCCTGGACCCGGCGCTGCTGCGTCCCGGGCGATTCGACCGGCAGATCGCCGTCGACGCCCCGGACATGCAGGGCCGGCACCGGATCCTCAAGGTGCACGCCAAGGGCAAGCCGATGGCGCCCTCCGTCGACCTCGAGGCCATGGCGCGCCGGACGCCGGGCTTCACCGGCGCCGATCTCGCGAACGTCCTCAACGAGGCCGCGCTGCTCACGGCCCGCGCGGGCGCCCGGGTCATCGACAACCAGGCCCTGGACGAGGCCATCGACCGCGTCGTCGCCGGCCCGCAGAAGCGATCCCGGATCATGAACGACAAGGAGAAGAAGATCACCGCCTACCACGAGGGCGGCCACGCCCTGGTGGCGGCGGCGCTGCGGCACACCGACCCGGTGACCAAGGTGACGATCCTTCCCCGCGGCCGCGCCCTCGGTTACACCATGGTGCTGCCCACGGACGACAAGTACTCGACCACCCGCAACGAGATCCTCGACCAGCTCGCGTACGCCCTGGGGGGGAGGGTCGCCGAGGAGCTCGTCTTCCACGACCCCACCACGGGGGCCGCCAACGACATCGAGAAGGCGACGAGCCTGGCGCGCAAGATGGTCACCCAGTTCGGGATGTCCGAGCGGGTCGGCGCCATCAAGCTCGGCCAGAGCCAGGGTGAGGTCTTCCTGGGCCGCGACATGGGTCACCAGCGTGACTACTCCGAGGAGGTCGCGAGCGTCGTCGACGAGGAGGTTCGCCGCCTCATCGAGAACGCCCACGACGAGGCATGGGAGGTGCTCGTCGAGAACCGCGGCGTGCTCGACCAGCTGGTGGTGGCGCTCCTCGAGCGCGAGACCCTCGCCAAGGAGGACTTGGCGGAGATCTTCGCTCCCGTGGTGAAGCGGCCGGAGCGGCCGGTCTGGCTCTCCAGCGACCGCCGCGCGGTCTCGGACATCCCGCCCGTGCTCACACCCGCGGAGCGGGCCGCCGCGAACGGGCACGGCAAGCACGGCGCGCCCAGCCTGTGAGCCGGCGCTGACCGGTCCGGACCCGGGCGCAGGGCCCGGCGCACCGCCCGACGGCGAGTTCGACGGCGAGTTCGACGGACGGGCCGCCGGACGCATCGGTTCCCCCGGTGGCCTGCCGGACGAACTGGCGGAAACCCGGCCGGCCTACGACACGGGCCGGGTCGAGGCCGCTGTCCGGGAACTTCTGATCGGGATCGGGGAGGATCCCGACCGGGAGGGCCTGCGAGGGACACCCATCCGGGTGGCGCGCGCCTGCCTGGAGATCTTCGCCGGCCTGCGGCAGGACCCCCGTGACGTCCTCACGACGACCTTCGAGCTCGGCCACGACGAGCTCGTCCTGGTGCGCGACATCGAGGTCTTCTCCGTCTGCGAGCACCACTTGCTCCCCTTCCACGGGGTCGCGCACGTCGGCTACATCCCGTCGGCGGACGGCCGCATCGCCGGCTTGTCCAAGATCGCTCGCCTGGTGGACGTGTACGCCCGGCGGCCGCAGGTGCAGGAGCGGCTGACCACGCAGATCGCGGACGCCATGACCGAGGTGGCCGGCGCCCGCGGCGTCATCGTCGTCGTCGAGTGCCAGCATCTGTGCATGGCGATGCGGGGGGTCCGGGAACCCGGTTCGCGAGCCGTCACCTCGGCCGTCCGCGGCCAGCTGCGCAATCCCGCCACCCGGGCCGAGGCGATGAGCCTCATCCTGAACCGATGACCGGCGACGGGGATCCCACCACGACGCCGGGCGTTCCGGCGTCCCGGCCGCCTCGGCACCCGCGCGGCCTGCCCGGCCCGCTCGCCGCCCTCGAGCGGTGCCTGGTCATGGGCGTCGTCAACGTGACCCCGGACTCGTTCAGCGACGGCGGGCGTTGGGTGGACCCGGCCGCCGCGATCGCCCGCGGCCTGACCCTCGCCGCCGACGGCGCCGACATCCTGGACGTCGGCGGTGAGTCCACCAGGCCGGGCGCGGGGCGCACAGACGCCGGGGAGGAGCTTCGTCGCGTCGTCCCGGTCGTCGAAGGCCTCGCCGAGGCCGGCTTGACCGTCAGCATCGACACCATGCGGGCCGAGGTCGCCGACGCCGCCCTGGCGGCCGGCGCCGTGCTCGTCAACGACATCAGCGGCGGACTCGCCGACCCCGACATGGCCGAGCTCGTGGCCGATGCGCGGGTCCCGTTCATCGCCATGCACTGGCGGGGTGCCAGCGACCGGATGGAGAAGCTGGCCGTCTACGGCGACGTCGTCGGCGACGTCCGGGCCGAGCTCGCCCGGCGGGTCGACGCCCTGGTCGGCGCCGGGGTCGACGCCGAGCGCATCGTGCTCGACCCCGGCTTCGGGTTCGCCAAGCGGGTCGAGCACGGCTGGCTGCTGCTCGCCTGGCTCGACGAGCTGGTCTCGCTCGGCCACCCGCTGCTGGTCGGCGCGTCAAGGAAGCGGTTCCTCGGACGGGCCGTCACCGCGCCGGGCCAGTCCGAGCTTCCGCACGAACGGGACGAGGCGACCGCCGCCACCTCGACGCTGGCGGCCGCCGCCGGTGCCTGGGCGGTTCGGGTGCACGAGACCCGGGCGTCCGCCGACGCCGTCCGGGTCGTGGCCGAGGTGGTGGCCGCGCGGGCCACCCGGGCCGCCGCAGCGGGGCCGTCGCGGAGCCGGTCGTGACGCCCGACCGGATCACCGTGCGCGGGCTCGCCGCCCGGGGGCGCCACGGCGTGCTCCCCGAGGAGCGCCGCGACGGGCAGGAGTTCGTCGTCGACGCCGTCCTCGAGCTCGACCTGCGCGGGGCCGCCGCGACGGATGACCTCACCCGGACGGTGCACTACGGCGAGCTCGCGTCCAGCCTCGCGGACGCCGTTCAGGGCGATCCCGTCGAGCTGCTGGAGACGCTCGCCGAGCGGCTCGTCCGGGTCTGCCTCGCCGACGAGCGGGTCAGCGCCGCCGAGGTCGTCGTCCACAAGCCGCAGGCACCGATCACGCAGACCTTCGGCGACATCGCGGTCGCCGTCCGGCGCACCCGCGAGGAGGAGTTCCCGCCGCCGCGCGACGGCGTCCTGGCCCTCGGTGCGAACCTCGGTGAGCGGGAGGCCACTCTGGCGGCCGCCGTCGCCGACCTCGCGGCCTCGCCCGGTCTCGAGGTCGTCGCGACGTCGCCGGTCGTCGAGACGGGACCGGTCGGGGGGCCCGCGCAACCCGACTACCTCAATGCCGTGGTGGCCGTGCGCAGCACCTTGACGCCGCACTCGTTGCTGGCGGCGTGCCTCGCCGTCGAACGCCGGCACGGCCGGGAACGGCGGGTGCGGTGGGGGCCGCGCACCCTGGACGTCGACATCGTCACCTATGGCGACCTCGTGCTCGACGGTCCCGACCTCGTGCTCCCGCATCCCCGGGCGGCGGCGCGCGCGTTCGTCCTCGCGCCGTGGGTCGCGCTCGACCCGCAGGCCCGCATGCCCGTGCCGGGCCGGCCGGGCGGCGGCCGGGCCCTCGTCGCCGACCTGCTCGCCGAGCTGGACGGCATACCCGGGGTGCGCCGGCGCCCCGACATCGTCC
Source organism: Kineosporiaceae bacterium (assembly GCA_035541595.1). Taxonomy (GTDB): domain Bacteria; phylum Actinomycetota; class Actinomycetes; order Actinomycetales; family Kineosporiaceae; genus DATKNA01. The sequence continues at coordinate 8,145 of DATKNA010000374.1, forward strand.
TGGAGGTGCCCGCGTGAGGCCCGCCCGCGTGTCCTCGGCCGTCCTCGTCACGCTCGCCACGGGCGCGCTGTCCTGGTTTCTGCTCGACCTGTGGACCCGTGGGGGCGGCCGGCTGCTGCCACTCCCGTGGTTCACGGCGGTCGCCCTCGCGGTCGTGGCCGTCGTCGTCGCCGTCCTGGGCTGGGAGGTCCGGCGCGGCGTGCGGGGGGAGCGGAGGTCACCTCTCGACCCCCTGGCGGCCGCCCGCGTCGTCGTCCTCGCCAAGGCGGCCGTGTACGGGGGCGCGGTGCTCGCGGGCTGGTACGCGGGGCAGGGCCTGGTGCTCCTCTCCTCCCCGGCCGGCGCCCGCTCCGGCCGCCTGCTCGCCGCCGGGGTCACCGCGCTCGCCGCGGGGCTGCTGGCCGTCGCCGGTCTCCTCGCCCAGCGCTGGTGCCGGCTGCCCCCGGACGACGAGGGCGAACGCCCCGGGGGGG
>DATKNA010000375.1:0-7779 GCA_035541595.1 Kineosporiaceae bacterium
CGCGCCGCGCGCCAGCCGCACCCGCCGACCGGGAGAATGGACCGATCGTGACCACCAACCAGACGCACGAGGCTCCCGACCTCAGCCTCCTCGACGTCGGTGACGGGCTCGACGGCCTCGTGGTCGGGGGCTTGGGCCCCACCGGCCGTCCCATGCCGGCGTTCCCGATCCCGCAGCCGCTCGCGGCGCACGGCCCGGCGCGCATCATCGCGATGTGCAACCAGAAGGGCGGCGTGGGCAAGACCACGTCCGCGATCAACCTGGGTGCTGCGCTCGCAGAGTACGGGCGAAGGGTGCTGCTCCTGGACTTCGACCCACAGGGTGCGCTGTCCGTCGGTCTCGGCATCAACCCGCACGAGCTCGACAAGACGGTGTACAACCTTCTGCTCGAGCGCGAGGTGTCGATCCGCTCCGTGATCCGCCCGACCGGCTCGCCCCTGCTCGACCTGCTCCCGGCGAACATCGACCTGTCGGCGGCCGAGGTGCAGCTGGTCAGCGAGGTGGCGCGGGAGCAGGTGCTCGGCCGCCTGCTACGGCCCGCCCTGGACGACTACGACGTCGTGCTCATCGACTGCCAGCCGTCCCTGGGCCTGCTCACCGTGAACGCGCTGACCGCCGCGCACGGCGTGATCATCCCGCTCGAGTGCGAGTTCTTCGCCCTCCGCGGGGTCGCGCTGCTCGTCGAGACGATCGAGAAGGTCCGCGACCGGCTCAATCCCGCCCTGGAGATCGACGGTATCCTCGCGACCATGTATGACCCGCGCACCCTGCACAGCCGCGAGGTCGTCGCCCGCGTCGTCGAGGCGTTCGGCGACCAGGTCTTCCACACGGTGATCGGCCGCACGGTGAAGTTCCCGGACGCCTCGGTCGCCGCCGAGCCGATCACGACGTACGCCAGCAGCCACGCCGGGGCCTACGCCTACCGGTTGTTGGCCCGCGAGCTCATCGCGCGCGGCGACGCCGCCTAGCGTCGGTGAGCGAGCCCGACGTCGGGACACCCGTCGGTCTGTCCCTGGAGCTCGCCGTCGATGCGACACCGGACCCCGGAGCCGTCGTCGTCCCCGACGTCCCCTCCGTCCCCGACGTCCCCTCCGTCCCCGACGTCCCCTTCGTCGGGGGCGGCCCGACCGCCCCCGGTGGCCCGCTGCCCGGCCGGGGTGCGGGGTTCGAGGTGCACCTGGACCAGTTCGAGGGTCCGTTCGACGTGCTGCTCGGGCTGATCTCCAAGCACGAGCTCGACGTGACGGAGATCGCCCTGGCGAAGGTCACCGACGAGTTCGTCGGCTGGATCCGGTCCCGCGGCCCCGGCTGGGACCTGGACGACGCCAGCGAGTTCCTCCTGGTCGCCGCGACGCTGCTCGACCTCAAGGCCGCCCGGCTGCTGCCGTCGGCCGAGGTCGAGGACGATGAGGACCTCGCCCTGCTCGAGGCCCGGGACCTGCTCTTCGCACGGCTGCTGCAGTACCGGGCGTTCAAGGACGTCGCCGCGACGCTGGCGGCCCGGATGGGTCAGGAGGCCCGCCGGGTGCCCCGCGCAGCGCCGGTCGAGCCACGGTTCGCCGGGCTCCTGCCGGAGCTCCTCCTGGGCGTGACGGCGGAGCAGCTGGCCGCGGTCGCGGCCCGGGCCATGCAGCCCCGGACGCCGCCCGCCGTCGGGCTGGAGCACCTGCACGCTCCCACGGTCAGCGTCCGCGAGCAGGCCGCGCTGATCGTCGACCGGCTGCGCCGCACCCGCTCGGCGAGCTTCCGGGTCCTCATCGCGGACGCCGGGTCGAGCCTGGTCATCGTCGCGCGCTTCCTCGCGCTGCTCGAGCTGTTCCGCGAGGGAGCCGTCGCGTTCGACCAGGCTGCCCCGCTCGCGGACCTCACCGTCCGGTGGACCGGTGCGGACGACGGCCACGTCGAGGTCGACGACGAGTTCGACGGTGGCGCAGGGCAGGATGGAGGCCGTGAGCCGGCCCGCGACGAACCCCCCGGAGACGACTGAGCCCGCCGACGAGCAGCTGGCCTTCGACGTCGAGGCGCTGCCCCGTGGCGCTCGCGGCGCCATCGAGGCCGTGCTCATGGTCATCGAGGAGCCGGTGACCGAGGTCGCCCTGGCCGCGGCGCTCGGTATCACCCTGCAGCGGGTCGAGCTGCTGCTCGACGAGGTCGCCGCGGAGTACGAGCGCGACGGCCGCGGGTTCGAGCTGCGCCAGGTGGCCGGCGGGTGGCGGATCTACAGCCGGGCCGAGTACGCGCCGGTCGTCGAGCAGTTCCTGCTCGACGGCCAGACGGCCCGCCTGACGCAGGCGGCGCTGGAGACTCTCGCCATCGTGGCCTACCGTCAGCCCGTCAGCCGTGCCCGGGTGGGCGCCGTCCGGGGGGTGAACGTCGACGCCGTGATGCGGACGCTGGCGAGCCGGGGGCTGGTCGAGGAGGCCGGGCACGATCCCGAGACGGGGGCGGTGCTGTACCGGACGACCCCGTACTTCCTGCACCGGATCGGGCTGCGCAGTCTCGACGAGCTGCCCGCGCTCGCGCCGTTCCTGCCGGAGGTCGACGCGCTCGACGAGATCGGCGTCGGAGGAACGGTGTGAGCGGGACGCCGTCGCGGCGTGGCCCGGGCAAGGCCGGCTCGGGCCGGAGCCGTGGGTCGCGCGGCACGACGCGGGCGGGGGCGTCCGGCCGGCCGTCCCGGTCGAGGAACCAGCCTCCGCAGCCGGCGACGCCGTCCGTCGACGTCCACGTGCCCGGTGGAGTGCGGCTGCAGAAGGTGCTGGCCCGGGCCGGAGTCGGCTCGCGGCGGGCCTGCGAGGAGCTGATCGCCGCCGGGCGCGTGGAGGTCGACGGGCGGCGGGTCACCGAGCTCGGCGTCCGGATCGACCCCGCGCGGAGTGTCGTCCACGTCGACGGCGTCCGGGTCCAGCTCGACGAGTCGTTGGTCTACCTCGCTCTCAACAAGCCGCTCGGTGTCATCTCGGCGATGAGCGACCCGCAGGGCCGGCCCAACCTCGGCGACATCGTCGCCGGCCGCCACGAGCGGCTGTTCCACGTCGGGCGGCTGGACGCCGACACCGAGGGCCTGATCCTGCTGACCAACGACGGCGAGCTGGCGCACCGGCTGAGCCATCCGAGCTACGAGGTGCCGAAGACCTACCTGGCGGAGGTCGCCGGTCCGATCCCCCGGGACCTGGGCAAGCGACTGCGCGCGGGCATCGAGCTCGAGGACGGTCCCGCCGCCGTCGACAGCTTCACGGTGGTCGACGCGCGGCCGGGCAAAGCGCTGGTGGAACTCGTGCTCCACGACGGGCGCACCCGGATCGTGCGCCGGCTGCTCGGCGCCGCCGGTCACCCGGTCGAGCAGCTCGTCCGGGTCCAGGTCGGGCCGATCCGGCTCGGCGACCTGCGCAGCGGGCGCACCCGCGTGCTGGGCCGGGCGGAGGTGGGCGCCCTCCTGGCCGCCGCCGGCATGTGACCCTCCGGGGTTGGCCTCGGTCAGGTCGTGGGCGACTCCGTGCCGGTGCCGGTTGCCGGTGCGGTGCTACGCGGTGTACCACGCCCGCTGATCGGCGTGCGCACCTTGTGGTGGACCGTGCATCGCGCCTGCTGGTGGGCGGGGGCCGCGTTCAGCGGGTCGACCGGTGCGGGCCCGCGCCGCCGGCGACTCCGGGGCGCCCTAGGGTGGGAGCCGTCGGCGGGGAGGTGGCACGGGTCCGGAGGTCGAGGTGGCGGTGCGGGCAGTGCGCGGGGCGACCCGCGTCGATGTCGACGAGCGCGAGGCCATCCTGGCGTCCACCCGAGAGCTCGTCGCCCAGGTCCTCGACCGCAACGACCTCAAGCCCTCGGACGTCGTCAGCGTCGTCTTCACGGCCACCAGGGACCTCAGCGCCGTGGCCCCGGCGTTGGCCGCCCGGCAGCTGGGACTGCACGACGCGGCGCTCATCTGCGCCCAGGAGATGTGGGTCGAGGGCTCGATGCCGCACGTCGTCCGGCTGCTCGCGCACGTGGAGACCGAGCGCCCCCGGGAGGCGGTGGTCAACGTCTACCTCCGCGGGACCGAGGTCCTGCGGGCGGACGTCCCGCCGATCCCGCCCGACGACCGCACGGGCTCCGAGGGCGAGCGGGTAGCACGATGAGCCTCGACCCCACCGCGGCGCTGGAGTTGGGCACCGTCCGCGTCGTCGGCACCGGCCTGCTCGGGGCCAGCGTGGGCCTCGGGCTGTCGGCGTCGGGGACCCGGGTGCTGTTGGCCGACGTCTCGCCGACCGCCCTCGCCCTGGCCCGCGACCTCGGCGCCGGCGTGCCCGATCCCGGGAGGGAGCCCGTCGGGCTCGTGGTCGTCGCCACGCCGCCCGACGTCACCGCGACCGTGGTCGCCGAGGAGCTGAAGGCCCACCCGGACGCCGTCGTCACCGACGTGGCCTCCGTGAAGGAGGGGGTGCTCGCGGCGCTGCGCGCGGCCGGCGCCGACCTGCGGCAGTACGTCGGGGGCCATCCGATGGCCGGCCGGGAGCGGTCCGGAGCGGTCGCGGCCCGCGGTGATCTGTTCCTCGGCCGGCCGTGGGTCCTCAGTCCGTCGCCGGACGGCGACCCGGCCGCCACGTCGACGGTCCGGCGGCTCGCCCTCGCCCTCGGGGCCGCGCCCGTCGTCATGCCGGCGGACGAGCACGACCAGGCGGTCGCGCTCGTCTCTCACCTGCCGCAGGTCGCCGCCAGCCTGGTCGCCGCCCGGCTCCGGCATGCGCCCGACGCCGCCGTCGCCCTCGCGGGTCAGGGCCTCCGGGACGTGACCCGGATCGCGGCCGGCGACCCGGCGTTGTGGGCGCAGATCCTGGCCGCCAACGCCGGTCCGGTCGCCGCCGTGCTGGCCGAGGTGCGGGCGGACCTCGACCGCGTCCTCGCGGCCCTCGAGGCCCTCGCGCAGGAGCCGACGCAGGACGGGGGCGCTCCGGCCGTCGGCGCACGCGGCGCGGTGGCGCGCGCCGTCGCGGACGGCAATCTGGGCCGCGAGCGCATCCCGGGCAAGCACGGCGGCGTGCCGGCACGGTACGCGGTGGTCACGGTGGTCATCCCCGACGAGCCGGGCGCCCTGGGCACGGTCTTCGCCGACATCGCCGCCGCGGGGACGAACGTCGAGGAGGTCGCCCTCGAGCACGCCCCGGGGCGCGCCGTCGGCTTGCTCGAGGTCTCCGTGCTGCCCGCGGTCCGGGAGCACCTGGAGGAGGCACTGGCAGCGGCGGGCTGGCACGTGGTCGCCTGACCCGCGTGCGCGTCGCGCGCCCGTCCGTGAACGCGAGGTTGCCGGGTCGCGACTAGGCTGGCACGGGGTTTCCGAGACGACACTGGAGGTCTGCCGTGCCCGGCTCGCAGCACCCGTCGCGTCGCCCGCTCGTCGTGGCCATCGACGGTCCGTCCGGCTCGGGCAAGTCGACCGTGTCCCGCCAGGTCGCGCGTCGCCTGGCGCTGGAGTACCTCGACACCGGCGCGATGTACCGGGCGGTCTGCTGGGTGTGCCTGGACCGCGGGATCGACCTTGACGACGAGGATGCCGTCGCCGAGGTGGCCCGGCGCCTCGACCTGGAGATCAGCACCGACCCGGACGCGCGGTTCGTCCGGGTCGACGGCCGGGACGTGGGGCGCGAGATCCGCAGCACGGAGGTCTCCGCTGCGGTCAGCAGGGTCGCCGCGAACCTCGCCGTCCGGGCGGAGCTGCGCTGGCGCCAGCAGGAGGTCATCGCCGCGGCTCGGCGAGGGCCGCGGCACGGCGTCGTCGCCGAGGGCCGGGACATCACGACCGTGGTGGCACCGGACGCCGACGTCCGGATCCTGCTGACCGCGAGTGAAGGCACCCGCCTGGCCCGGCGCGCCCTCGAGGTGCACGGCTCGGACGACGAGCCGGCCCTCGCCGCCACCCGCGACGAGGTCGTCCGCCGGGACGCCGACGACGCGCGGGTGACCCGGTTCTTCGAGGCGGCGGACGGCGTCGTGCGGCTGGACTCCTCGCGCCTGTCCCCGGAGCAGACCGTCGACGCCGTCCTCGTGATCGTCGCCCGGCACGCCGATCTCGACGGGGTGGAGGTGCCGGGAAAAGAGCTGCTGGTCGAGCTGCACGCCCCGGCGATGGGCAGCCGGCCGGCGGTTGGTGACGCCATGACCTCCCCGGTGGGTGCTGGGCGGGGAGCATGACGTGAGCGAACGACCGGCGGGCCCCCGGCTCGCCCCGGACGCCGGTCAGGCCCTGCGCGCAGGGCTGGAGCAGTACGAGCTCAGCCCCGAGGACCTGGCGCTCCTCGACGTCGCCGACGAGGGCGTCGCCGACGCCCGGCCGCCGGGACCCTTGCCCGTGGTCGCCGTGGTGGGGCGGCCGAACGTGGGCAAGTCCACTCTCGTCAACCGGATCCTCGGGCGCCGGGAGGCCGTCGTCCAGGACGTTCCCGGCGTGACCCGGGACCGGGTCACCTACGAGGCCGAGTGGGCGGGGCGCTCGTTCGTCGTGGTGGACACCGGCGGCTGGGAGCGCGATGCGCGCGGCCTCGGGGCGCGGGTCGTGGAGCAGGTGGAGGTCGCCGTCGAGCTGGCCGATGTCGTGCTCCTCGTCGTCGACGCGACGGTCGGTGCGACGGCCACCGACGAGGCCGTGGTCCGCCTGCTCAGGCGGTCGGGCAAGCCGGTCGTGCTGGCCGCGAACAAGGTCGACGACCAGCGGGGCGAGGCGGACGCCGCGGCCCTCTGGAGCCTCGGGCTGGGGGAGCCGCACCCGGTGTCCGCCGTGCACGGCCGGGGGAGCGGGGACCTGCTCGACGCGATCCTGGAGGTGTTGCCGCCCGTCTCCGCGGCCGGTGACCCGCTGGCCGGGGGGCTGCGCCGGGTCGCCCTGCTGGGCCGCCCGAACGTGGGCAAGTCCAGCCTGCTCAATACGCTGGCCGGCTCGGAGCGCGTGATCGTCGACCCGGCGGCCGGCACGACCCGGGACCCGGTCGACGAGGTCGTGACGATCGGCGGGCGGCCGTGGCGGTTCGTGGACACGGCCGGGATCCGGCGGCGGGTGCGCCAGGCGGACGGAGCCGACTTCTACGCCTGGATGCGCACGCAGGCCGCGCTGGAGAAGGCGGAGGTGGCCGTCGTCCTGCTGGATGCGAGCGAGCCGCTGACAGAGCAGGACACCCGGGTCGTCCAGATGGTGGTGGACGCCGGCCGCGCCCTGGTGATCGCCTTCAACAAGTGGGACCTCGTGGACGACGAGCGACGGCACTACCTCGAGCGGGAGTTCGAACAAGATCTCGTCCAGGTGCAGTGGGCGCCGCGGGTCAACATCTCCGCGAAGACCCGGCGCCACGTCGACCGGCTGGTCCCCGCCCTGGACACCGCGCTGGCGTCGTGGGAGACGCGCGTGCCGACGTCCCGGCTCAACGCCCTGCTCGCCGAGATCGTGTCGGCGCACCCCCATCCGGTGCGCGGCGGCAAGCAACCGAGGATCCTCTACGGCACCCAGGCCTCCAGCCGGCCCCCGCGCTTCGTTCTGTTCACGACCGGCTTCCTCGAGGCGGGGTACCGCCGGTTCGTCGAGCGCCGCCTGCGGGAGACCTTCGGGTTCGTGGGGACGCCGGTCGAGGTGTCGGTCCGACCCCGGGAGACGCGCCGCCGATAGGCCGCAGCCACCGCGACAGGCCTGCAGCCGTGCGACGGGCCTGGAGCCTGCGGGGGGACCCGCCGCGGGCCACGTGACGGCCTGGGGGCTTGTCCGGGCGGGAGAAGCAGCGTCAGGGCTGTCCGGGCGGGAGAAGCGGGGGCGGGGGG
>DATKNA010000376.1:0-15217 GCA_035541595.1 Kineosporiaceae bacterium
CGTAGTAGGTCTCGTCGAAGACCAGCTGGTGGGGCTGGTCGAGCCGGAAGAACCGCAGGAACCCGCCGATCGCGGTGACGATCAGAGGGCCGGCCCACCCCCAGAATCGATCGGTGGCCACGGCGCCGAGCAGGCGGGCCCGCGGCGCCATCGTGGCGGTGGGTCGCACCGGCGCCGGCCGCGCGGCGGAGGCCCGGCGGAGCCTGCGGCCTGGCAGGGCGGGGGCGTCCGACACCGCGCCATCGTAGGCGCGAGAGGATCGACGGGTGCGCGGTGAGGACCGTCGCGCTCGTCGCGACGAGGACAGGGCCGGGATCGGCAGTGAGGGGCGCGACCGGGCCGCGGAGACGAGCGGTCGCCTCGTGCTCGCGGCGACACCCATCGGTGACCCGCAGGATGCCTCGCCGCGGCTGACTCGGCTCCTCGCCGAGGCGGATGTCGTGGCGGCCGAGGACACCCGCCGCCTGCGCAGGCTCGCCGCCGCGCTCGGGGTCGAGCCCGCCGGGCGGGTGCTGAGTTTCCACGAGCACAACGAACAGGCCCGGGCGGCCGACCTCGTGGCCGCCGCGGCTGACGGGGCCACCGTGCTCCTGGTGACCGACGGCGGCATGCCGAGCGTGAGCGACCCGGGGTTCCGGGCCGTCCGGGCGGCCATCGACGCCGGGATCCCTGTCACGGCTGTGCCGGGCCCGTCGGCGGTGCTCACCGCGCTCGCCGTCTCCGGGCTCTCGCCCGACCGCTTCTGCTTCGAGGGCTTCCTCCCCAAGCGGGTCGGCGAGCGTCGCAGGGCGCTGGAGGCGCTGGCTACGGAGCTACGGACGATGATCTTCTTCGAGTCACCGCGCCGCCTGTCGGGGACCCTGGCGATGATGGCCGAGGTCCTCGGGGCGGACCGGCCGGCCGCCGTCTGCCGGGAGCTCACCAAGACCTACGAGCAGGTGCTGCGCGGGCCGGTCGGCGACCTCGCCGCGTGGGCCGCCGGATCCGAGGTGTTGGGGGAGATCACGCTCGTCCTCGCCGGGACGCCGGTTGCGGCCCCGGCGCCGGACGCCGTCGAGCACCTGGCGGTCCAGGTGCTGGAGCGGGTGGCGGCCGGTGAGCGATTGCGGGACGCGGCGGCCGCCGTCGCCGCAGCGTCGGGGGCCTCCAGGAACGCGCTCTACGACGCCGCGCTCGCCGCCCGTGACCCCCGGCCGGACCAGCGCCGGTGACCCCGGTCGGACCACTGTCGGTGACGCCGGCCGGACCAGCGTCGGTGACCCCGGCCGCACCACCGTCCGGCCGCCCAGCTGAGGCGCGTCTCCCGGACGTCGGCCCCGCGAGGATCGATCTGGTGCGGCCGTCCTGCGCCTGTCACCGCGAAGCCATGTGCCGAGGACGGTCCGTAGCCGGTCCTCCCGACTGGACCGTCGACCCGGTGCCTGCTCCAGCCGGGTGAAGCCCTCCCTAGGATCGAGGCATGACGCACGTCCTGTCCGCGGTGGCCTGGCCCTACGCCAACGGCCCCCGGCACATCGGCCACGTCGCCGGCTTCGGCGTCCCCTCCGACGTCTTCAGCCGGTACATGCGGATGGCCGGTCACGACGTGCTCATGGTCTCCGGCACCGACGAGCACGGGACACCGATCCTGGTACAGGCGGAGAAGGAGGGCCTGACCCCGAAGGCGCTCGCCGACCGCTACAACCGGGTGATCGTCGAGGACTTGGCCGCGCTCGGCCTGTCCTACGACCTGTTCACCCGGACCACGACCCGCAACCACTACGCCGTGGCGCAGGAGATGTTCCGCGTCGTCCACCGCAACGGCTACATGGTCGAGAAGACGACGGTCGGCGCAATCTCGCCGTCGACGGGCCGGACCCTGCCGGACCGCTACATCGAGGGCACCTGCCCGATCTGTGGTTACGACGGTGCGCGCGGCGACCAGTGCGACAACTGCGGCAACCAGCTCGACGCGGTCGAGCTGATCAACCCGCGCAGCCGGATCAACGGCGAGAAGCCCGTCTTCGTCGAGACCGAGCACTTCTTCCTCGATCTGCCCGCCCTGGCCGAGACCCTCGGCGGGTGGCTGCAGACCCGATCGGACTGGCGACCCAACGTGCTCAAGTTCAGCCTCAACCTGCTCGACGACGTCCGGCCGCGGGCGATGACGCGGGACATCGACTGGGGCATCCCGGTGCCGCTGCCGGGCTGGGAGGACAACCCGAACAAGCGGCTCTACGTCTGGTTCGACGCGGTCATCGGCTACCTGTCGGCATCCGTCGAATGGGCCCGGCGCAGCGGCGACCCCGACGCCTGGCGGGCCTGGTGGAACGACCCGGCGGCGCGGTCGTACTACTTCATGGGCAAGGACAACATCACGTTCCACGCCCAGATCTGGCCGGCGGAGCTGCTCGGGTACGACGGCAAGGGATCCCGCGGCGGCGAGCCCGGGGTGTTCGGCGAGCTGCAGCTGCCGACCGAGGTCGTGAGCAGCGAGTTCCTCACCATGGAGGGGGGCAAGTTCTCCTCGTCCCGCGGTGTCGTCATCTACGTGCGGGACATGCTGTCGCGCTACCAGCCGGACGCGCTGCGCTACTTCATCGCCGTGGCCGGCCCGGAGAACCAGGACACGGACTTCACCTGGGCGGAGTTCGTCCGCCGGACGAACGACGAGCTCGTCGCGGGCTGGGGAAATCTCGTCAACCGGGTCACCTCCATGATCCACAAGAACCTGGGGGCGATCCCCGGACACGGAATGCTCACGGACGCCGACCACGACCTGCTGGCCGCTACCGAGGCAGTCTTCACGACGGTGGGCGACCTGCTGGCCACGCACCGGCAGAAGCAGGCCGTCACCGAGGCAATGCGGGCCGTCGCCGACGCGAACAAGTACCTGTCGGACCAGGCGCCGTGGAAGCTGCGCACGTCCGAGCCCGAGCGCTTCTCGACCGTGCTGCATGTCGCCGCCCAGGCGGTGAGCAACTGCCGGACGCTGCTCTCCCCGTTCCTGCCGCACAGTGCCCAGGCGGTGCACGAGGCCCTCGGCGGCACCGGCACCGTCTCGCCGATGCCCCAGATCCGCGAGGTCCAGGACCTCGATGGGGGTCCGGGCTACCCGATCCTGGCCGGGGACTACCGCCAGGGGGTGACCCTGCCGGAGTGGGGTCCGGCGCCGATCGTTCCGGGACGGCCGGTGCCGCCGCCGAGTCCGGTCTTCCGCAAGCTCGACGACTCGGTGGTGGTGGAGGAGATCGCCCGCCTCGAGCAGCGAGCCGCCGGCCGAGCATGATCGACGCACCGCCCGTCGACGCACCGCCCATCGACGCACCGCGCATCGACGGCCCGCGCATCGACGGCCCGCCCTGCCCTACCATGATCGACCGAACTGCGGCCGAACCGGGCGACACGCCGGCGCTCGGACGGCGTGTCGCCGTCATCGGCCGGACTATTGTCGATCATGGGCATGAAATGATCAACGGGATGGGGCGGGCGGCGGCAGCGTCGTGACCACGAGCGCGCCGCGGACCCCCGGATCAGCAGGCCGATCCGCCTGGCCGCCGGCGCCGGATCCGTTGCCGCTGCCCGTCGTCGACGACCACACGCATCTCGACCATGCCCGCCGCGGCGAGACGGCGCTGTCGGTCGACGACGCCCTGGCCCGGGCGGCCGCCGCCAACGTGACGCGGACGGTCCAGATCGGCTGCGACGTCCGGGGCGCCCGCTGGACGGTGGCGGTGCTCGACGAGCAGGCGGAGCGGGCGCGGGCCGACGGCCGGCCGTGCCCGCTGCTCGGCGGCGTCTCGTTGCATCCGACCGAGGCGAGCCGGCTGGTCGCGGAGCACGGCGAGGCCCGGCTCGAGGCGGCCTTGGCGGAGATCGAACGGCTGGCCCGGCATCCGCGCGTCCGGGTGGTGGGGGAGACCGGGCTGGACCACTACTGGGTGGACGCCGACGACACCGGCGGGCGCGCCGCGCAGGAGCGGGCCTTCCGGTGGCACGTGGACCTGGCCAAGCGGCTGGGCAAGGTGCTGCAGATCCACGACCGCGACGCGCACCGGGCGGTCCTGCAGGTGCTCGCCGACGAGGGCGCGCCGGAGCGCACGGTCTTCCACTGCTTCTCCGGGGATGCCACGATGGCCCGGCTCTGCGCGGATCGCGGCTGGTACCTGTCCTTCGCGGGGACCCTCACGTTCGCCAACGCCGAGCCGTTGCGCGAGGCGCTGCGGGCAATCCCCCTTGACCGGGTGCTCGTCGAGACCGACGCACCCTACCTGGCCCCCGTCCCCCACCGGGGGCGGCCGAACGCGGGATACCTCGTGCCGCTCACGGTGCGCTGCATGGCAGCGGTCCTGGACAGGGACGTCGAGAGCGTCTGCGCCGCCCTGAATTCGACGAGCGAGGCCCTGTACGGGCCGTGGTGAAGCCCGATTGCGCCCCTTTGCCGAGCTTTGTGTCCCATCTCACGTACCTGATCGTTACCTGTGCTTACACCGCAACAGTGATCCTTCGCAAGCGGTATTCGCGTGTCTGTTACTTGTCACGGGGTGATTGCCGATTACATTGGGCAGCCGACAGCCGGGATCGGATCACCCGGAGAGCACTGCCGCCGGCGTCGTGACCCCTGCGGGGGCCGCGCTCGCCGGTCCGGGACCCCTCCCGGTGCTCTCCTCGCCGTGCCCGGGGAGATCGACGACTGGAGCATCGTGCTCGAGTTCCTCAACGGGCGTGCGGCCCGGGTGGCGGCGGGAGCCGTCGTCGTGGGCGCCGTGGCCGGCGGAGCCGCCGCCTACGCCCACTCCGGCAAGACGGTCACCCTGCTCGTGGACGGTGCCAGCCGGACCGTCGACGCCGACAGCGATACCGTGCAGGGCCTCCTGGCCGACCAGAACGTCCCCGTCAGCGGCCGCGACATCGTCGCCCCCGCGCTCAACACCCAGCTCAAGGACGGCGAGCAGGTGGTCGTCCGGTACGCCCGGCCGTTCACCGTGACGATCGACGGCGTCACCAACACCTACTGGACCACCGCGCTCACGGTCCAGGACGCGCTCACGGCTGTCGGCATCCGCGCGGACGGCGCCAAGCTGTCCGCCTCCCGGTCCCTGCCGCTCGGCCGGCAGGGGCTCGACCTGTCGATCTCGACGCCGAAGTCGGTGACCATCACCATCGACGGTCGCGCCCGCACGGTCACGACGACGGCCGCGACGATCGGAGGCGTGTTCACCGAGCAGGGCATCTCGTTCGACTCCGACGACGTCGTCTCCCCCCGGCTGTCCATGCCCGTCACCGCCGGCCTCAAGATCGCCCTGATCCGGGTGACGCACCAGCGGTCCACGGTCAACGAGTCGGTGGCCTTCGGCACCACCCGGCGCACCAGCTCGGCTCTCTACGTCGGTCAGACCAAGGTCGTCACCGCCGGCCGGACCGGGACACGCACCGCCGTCTACGACGTCGTCGTGGCCGGGGGCACGGTGACCCGCAAGACGCTGGTCTCGGCGACCGTCGTCACGGCCCCCGTCGACCAGGTCGTCGAGGTCGGCACCAAGCCGCGACCCGCCTCGACGGGTTCCTCCGGCGGCTCGAGCTCGGGCGGGGGCGGCACCGTCGGCGGCGGCGTCGACAGCCTCAACTGGGCCGCCCTGGCCCAGTGCGAGTCCGGCGGCAACCCCAAGGCGGTCAACCCCGCCGGGTACTACGGCCTCTACCAGTTCAGCCTGGCCACGTGGCACTCGGTCGGCGGCAGCGGCAACCCGATCAACGCCTCGCCCGCCGAGCAGCTCTACCGGGCGAAGCTCCTCTACCAGCGGGGCGGCGCCGGTCAGTGGGGCTGCGGCAGCCACCTGTTCGACTGACACCCCCCGCGTGACACCCTGAGCGGGTGAGCGCGACGACGTCCCGGGGCCTGCTCGGGCCGGCGGATCTCCGTCGGCTCGCGCGGGCCCTGGGTGTCTCCCCCACGAAGGCGCTCGGGCAGAACTTCGTCCTCGACGCCAACACCGTGCGCCGGGTCGTTCGGACCGCGGAGGTGGGGCCCGAGGACGTCGTGCTCGAAGTGGGGCCCGGGCTGGGCTCGCTGACGCTGGCTCTGCTCGACGAGGCCGCCGCCGTCGTCGCCGTGGAGATCGACCCCGTGCTGGCCGCGGCCCTGCCGGCCACGGTGGCCGGACGCCGGCCGGACGCCGTCGGCCGGCTGGCCGTGCACACGGCGGACGCGCTGCGCCTGGAGTCGCTGCCCGACCCGCAGCCGTCCGTGCTGGTCGCGAACCTGCCGTACAACGTGGCCGTCCCCGTGCTGCTGACCGTGCTCGACGCCTTTGACTCGGTGCGGCACGGACTCGTCATGGTGCAGGCCGAGGTGGCCGAGAGGCTGGCTGCTGCCCCGGGCGAGGCCGCCTACGGGGTCCCGTCGGTCAAGGCGGCCTGGTGGGCACGGGTCCGCCGGGCCGGTTCCGTTCCACGGGCGGTGTTCTGGCCGGTGCCGAACGTCGATTCCGGCCTGGTCGCCTTCGAGCGCCGCGAACCGCCGGCGTCCCGGGCCGGTCGCGCGGCGGTGTTCGCCTGTGTCGACGCCGCCTTCGGTCAGCGGCGCAAGACCCTGCGGGCCGCTCTCGCGGGCCTGGCCGGCTCGGCCGACACCGCCGAGCGTGCACTGCGGGCCGCCGGCGTCGACCCTCACGCCCGCGGGGAGCAGCTCGGCGTGCAGGCCTTCGCGGCGATCGCGGACGCCCTCGCGGCAGAGGCCGCCGCATGACGAGCTCGGTGACGGTCCGCGTACCCGCGAAGATCAACCTCATGCTGCAGGTGGGCCCGCTGCTGCCCGACGGTTACCACCACCTGGCCACCGTCTTCCACGCCGTGTCCGTCTTCGACGAGGTGACGGCGACCGTGACCGACCCGGAGGTCGGCGACGACGACATCTCCGTCACCGTCGAGGGCCCGGGTGCCGCGGACGTCCCGCTCGACGACAGCAACCTCGCCGTCCGGGCCGCGGTGCTCCTCTCCGATTACGCCGGCGGGCGGGAGCCGGTCCGCCTGCACATCCGCAAGGGGATCCCGGTCGCGGGGGGCATGGCCGGAGGGTCCGCGGACGCCGCCGGCGCTCTGCTCGCCTGCGACGCGCTGTGGCGGGCGCGGGTGGGCCGTCCCCGGCTGTTCGAGGTCGCCGCCGAGCTCGGCGCCGATGTGCCGTTCGCCCTGCTCGGGGGCACCGCCGTGGGCAGCGGCCGAGGGGACAGGCTCACCCCCGCGCTGGCCCGGGGGGACTACCACTGGGTGATCGCGCTCGCCGGCCGCGGGCTGGCCACGCCGGACGTCTACAAGGAGCTCGACAGGCTCCGCAGCGGCCGCGTGCTGCCCCAGCCCAGGGTTCCGGTCAGCATGATGCAGGCGCTGCGGCGCGGCGACCCGGACAGCGTCGGCGCGCTGCTCTCCAACGACCTGCAGCCGGCGACCCTGTCGCTGCTGCCCGACCTGGAGCGCACGCTCGCCGTCGGTACGGAGTACGGGGCGCTCGGTGGTGTGGTCTCCGGGTCCGGCCCCACCGTCGTCTTCCTCGCGCGCGACCCCGAGCACGCCCTCGACCTGTCCGTCGCCCTCACCGCGTCCGGGGCCGCGGCGGAGGTGCGCCGTGTCCGCGGACCGGTGCCGGGGGCGCGGATCGTGCCCTCCGCCCACGGCGAAGCGGACTCCTGATGGCCCACCTGCTCGGAGCCGAAGGCGTTTCGGTCACGTTCGGTACGCGGACCGTCTTGGACGGCGTGAGCCTCGGCCTGGACGACGGGGACCGGGTCGGCGTCGTGGGGCGCAACGGCGATGGCAAGAGCACCCTGCTGCGAGTGCTGGCCCGGCGCCAGGAGCCGGACGCCGGGCGCGTGACCCAGGCCCGCGGCGTCACCGTGTGCCTGCTCGCCCAGAGCGACGACAGCGACCCGGCGCCGGACGTCCGGCACGCCGTGCTCGGCCCTCGCGACGCCGTCCCCGATCACGTCTGGGCCACGGACCCCGCCGTGCGGGACGTGCTCGCCGGGCTGCTCGGTGGCCTCGACGCGGCCGCGGTCGGGGGGCTGGACGCACCGCTCGCCCGGCTCTCCGGCGGGCAGCGCCGGCGCGTGGCGCTCGCCGCTCTGCTCGTCCGGCGCGACGACGTGGTCCTGCTCGACGAGCCGACGAATCACCTGGACGTCGAGGGCGTCGACTGGCTCGCCGCCCATCTGCGGTCCCGCTGGCCCGGCGGCCGGGGCGCGCTCGTCGTCGTCACGCACGACCGCTGGTTCCTCGACGCCGTGTCCGGGCGCACGTGGGAAGTGCACGACGGGGTGGTCGACGCCTTCGACGGCGGCTATGCGGCCTACGTGCTCGCCCGGGCCGAGCGAGCCCGGATCGGCGCGGGCCGTCAGGAGCGGCGGGCCAACCTGCTCCGCAAGGAGCTGGCCTGGCTGCGGCGTGGGGCGCCGGCGCGGACCAGCAAGCCGCGCTTCCGGCTCGCCGCCGCTGCGGCACTAATCGGTGACGAGCCGCCGCCCCGGGACAGGCTCGCCCTCGAGCGGATGGCGACCGCGCGGCTCGGCAAGGACGTCGTCGATCTCGAGGACGTGACCTACGTCGTGGGCTCGGGGCCCGGGCCGCAGGGGCGGCACGAGCTGCTGCGCGATGTCACGTGGCGGCTCGCCCCGGGGGAGCGGACCGGCATCGTGGGCGTCAACGGCTCGGGCAAGACGAGCCTGCTACGGCTGGTCATGGGCGAGGTGGCACCGACGGCCGGGGTCGTCCGGCGGGGCCGGACGGTGCGCTCGGCCATGCTCAGTCAGGACGTCCGAGAGCTGGACGCGGTGGGCGGCCTGCGCGTCCAGGAGGCCGTCGAGACGGTGCGCGGCGCCGTGCGGATCGGCGACCGCGAGGTCACGGCGACCCAGCTGCTGGAATCGCTGGGGTTCTCCCGGGAACGGATGTGGACCCGTGTGGCGGAGCTGTCCGGCGGGGAGCGCCGCCGGCTGCAGCTGCTGCGCCTGCTCATGACGGAGCCCAACGTGCTGGCCCTCGACGAGCCGGCGAACGACCTCGACACCGACACGCTGGCCGCCGTCGAGGACGCCCTCGACGGCTGGCCCGGCACACTGCTCGTGGTCTCGCACGACCGGTACCTGCTGGAGCGGATCTGCGACCGGCAGGTGGCCCTGCTCGGCGACGGCAGGATCCGTGACCTGCCCGGCGGTGTCGAGGAGTACCTGGCGCTGCGCCGGGCCGAGGTGAGCGCGGCGACGGGAGCACCGGCCCGGACGGCGCCGGATCCGGGCGGGTCCGGCGAGCCGGCACCGTCGACGGGCGCGGCCCGTGCCGCGCGCAAGGAGCTGGCGCGTCTGGAACGGCAGCTCGCGCGGCTGGCCGAGCAGGAGGTCCGGCTGCACGCCGAGCTCGCCGTGAAGGCGACGGACCACGAGGCCGTGCTCACCCTCGACTCCCGGCTCCGGGCCTTGCTGGACGAGCGCGCTCAGCTGGAGGAGGAGTGGCTCGAGGCGGCCGAGCTCGCCGGCTGACCGCCCGCGTCGCGGGGGTCGGTCAGGGCTGAGGACGGCCGTCGAAGGAGGCGACCAGGCGGCGCAACTGGGCGGACAGCGTGGCGGCGTCCTGCGACCCGAGCCCGGCCAGCAGGGTCCGCTCCCGGCCGAGCAGGTCCTCCAGTGACATGTCGACGAGTTCCCGCCCCGCGTCCGTGAGCCGGACCAGCACTCCACGGCCGTCGGCGGGGTCCGGGCGCCGGCGCACCAGTGCCCGGGCCTCCAAGCGATCGATCCGATTGGTCATCGTGCCGCTGGTGACCAGGGTCTCGGCGGTCAGCTGTCCGGGTGACAGCTGGTACGGCGCTCCCGCCCGGCGCAGGGCCGCGAGCACGTCGAACTCCCAGGGCTCGAGGCCGTGCGCGGCGAACGCGGCGCTGCGGTGCCGGTCCAGATGCCGGGCCAGCCGGGTCACCCGGGAGAGCACCTCCAGCGGGCCGACGTCGAGGTCAGGGCGCTCCCGCCGCCACGCGGCCACGATGCGGTCGACGTCGTCGCGCTCGGCGTCGGCACGGTCGACGTCGTGACGACGGCCCGTGCTCACCGGCGCCCGGTGCGGTCGCTCAGCATCGGCTTGCGTTCGAGCCCGGACAGGCCGTTCCACGCCAGGTTCACCAGGTGCGCGGCGACGTCCTGCTTCTTGGGTTTGCGGTGGTCGAGCCAGAACTGCCCGGTGAGCGCGACCATGCCGACGAGCATCTGCGCGTACAGCGGCGCGGTCTTGGCATCGAGGTCGCGAGCCCGGAACTCGTCCCCGAGCAGGTACTCCACCTGCCGTGCGACGTCACTGATGAGGCTGGCGAAGGTGCCGGTCGACTGGGCCACCGGCGAATCCCGCACGAGGATGCGGAACCCGTCGGTCGAGGTCTCGATGTAGTCCAGCAGCGCGAGGGCCGCATTCTCCAGCAGCACCCGGGGGGGCGCCTCGGTGATGAGCGACGCCGTGACCGCATCGAGCAGGGTGCGGATCTCGCGGTCGACGACGACCGCGTAGAGGCCCTCCTTGCCGCCGAAGTGCTCGTAGACCACGGGCTTGCTCACCTGGGCGGTGGCCGCGATCTCCTCGACGCTGGTGCCCTCGAAGCCCTTCTCGGCGAACAGCTTGCGGCCGACGTCGAGCAGCTGCTCGCGCCGCTCCTTGCCGGTCATCCGAGCCCGCCCGCTGGAGCGCCTGGCCGGGCGGGTGGGCATGGTGGCCCCGACCTCCCCCGAGCGCTCGGCGTGCGTCGTCATCGACCCATCCTGTCAACGAGGAGGTCCCGGATGACGCCGGCACGACGCCACCCGGGACACTCCACCGTAACGGATCAGGCGCGCCGGGCGTCGAGCCGGTCGGCCCGCGGCCAGCGGACGTCGCTCGCCCAGCCGAGCTTCTCGAACACCCCGATCGTCCGTGCGCTGGAGTCGACCTGACCCCGCAGCACGCCGTGCCGGGCGCAGGTCGGATCGGCGTGGTGCAGGTTGTGCCAGGACTCGCCGTTGCTCAGCAGGGCCAGCCACCACACGTTGCCGCTGCGGTCCCGGCTCTTGAACGGCTGCGCACCCACGGCGTGACAGATCGAGTTGATCGACCAGGTGACGTGGTGCAGCAGGCTGACCCGCACGAGGGAGGCCCAGAAGAACGCGGTCACGGCGCCCTCCCACGACCAGGAGAGCAGCCCGCCCAGGATCGCCGGCAGCAGCAGGGAGATCGCCACCAACGCCGGAAAGAGCGTCGAGACCCGCACCACGTCGCGGTCCTTGATCAGATCAGGCGCGTACCGGCGCGGATTCGTCCGATCCGCATCGAACATCCACCCGACGTGCGCGAACAGCAGGCCCTTGGTCAGTGCCGGCACCGTGGTCCCGTACCGCCACGGCGAGTGCGGGTCGCCCTCGCGGTCGCTGAACGCGTGGTGGCGCCGGTGGTCCGCGACCCAACGGATCACCGGGCCCTCGATGGCCAGTGATCCGGCGACGGCCAGGGCGATCTTCAGCCCGCGATTCGCCTTGAATGACCCGTGGGTGAAGTAGCGGTGGAAGCCGACCGTGATCCCGTGGCCGCTCACCAGGTACATCACCGCCGCTATCGCGAGGTCGCGCCAGCCGAGCCCCCAGCCCCACGCCACGGGCACGGCGGCCAGGAGGGCGACGAAGGGCACGCCGATGAACAGCGCCAGGGTGACGTTCTCCGCGCGTCTCTTGGGCTCGCCGGTGAGAATGGGTTCGGCCCGGGGCGGCGTCGTGACCGGAGCTGCGAGGGCGGGTGCTGCGGCGGTGGGCACTGTCGTCATGGCGATCCTCGGTGTCGGCGGTGGGAGCTACGCAACCGTAACCTACGCATCCGTAGGCTTGTCCAGGCCCGGAGCGATGTTCACCGGTCGTGCGCCGGAATCCGGCTCGATGCCGATGTCCGGGCCGGCACCGGGCACACTGGTGCCCCCGAGCCGCCGGGGCCGACCCGGGCCGGCCGGTCCGCCCTGGTGTAACGGCAGCACACAGGCCTTTGGAGCCTTGAGGTCCCTGTTCGAATCAGGGGGGCGGAGCCTGATCGAGGTCCGCACCCGTATCATCGGGCCCGAGGCGCGAGACGTCGCGCCCTTCCGCCGCCCCGACCAGGCGCCAGGAGGCTCCCCGCGTGAGCTCGACCCGCCCCGCGGCTGTTCTCGTCCTCGCCGCGGGCGAAGGCACGAGGATGACATCCGCCACCCCGAAGGTCCTGCACCGCATCGGCGGGCGTTCCCTGCTCGGTCACGCGGTCGCCGCCGCGCGCGCCCTCGATCCCGCCCATCTCGTCGTGGTGGTCCGGCACGAGCGGGACCGGGTCGCCGACCACGTCCGCGAACTCGACCCGGGGGTCGTCGTGGCCGACCAGGACGACGTCAAGGGCACCGGCCGGGCCGTCGCGTGCGGTCTGTCCGCCCTGGACGCCGTGGGTGCCGGCCCGCTCGCCGGCACGGTCGTGGTGACGTACGGCGACGTGCCCCTGCTCTCGCCCGCGACCCTCCGGGCTCTGGTGGAACGGCACGAGGCGGACGGCGGGGCGGTGACGGTGCTCACGGCGGAGGTGGCCGATCCGACCGGCTACGGTCGGATCGTGCGGAACGGCTCCGGCGACGTGGTCGGGATCGTCGAGCACAAGGACGCCGACGCCGACCAGCGGAGGATCGGTGAGATCAACTCGGGGATCTACGCCTTCGACGCCGCGGTGCTCGCCGACGGCCTGGGCCGGATCGGCACGGACAACTCCCAGGGCGAGATGTACCTGACCGACGTCCTCGGCATCGCCTGCCGCGGTGGCCGGCGGGTGACCGCGGTGCGCACGGACGACGTCTGGCAGGTCGAGGGGGTCAACGACCGGGTGCAGCTGGCGGCGCTCGGCGCGGAGCTCAACCGGCGCGTGCTCGACGCGTGGATGCGCGCCGGGGTCACGATGGTGGACCCGGCCAGCACGTGGGTGGACGTCGACGTCGAGCTGGCCCCGGACGTCACGCTGCGGCCCGGGACGCAGCTGCACGGTGCCACCCGGGTCGCCGGCGGGGCCGCGATCGGCCCGGACACCACGCTCGTCGACTGCGAGGTCGGGCCCGGGGCCGACGTCGTCCGGACGCACGGCACCGGCGCGGTGATCGGGGCCGGCGCCACGGTGGGCCCGTTCTCCTACCTCCGTCCGGGCACCGTGCTCGGGGAGCGCGGCAAGATCGGCGCGTACGTCGAGACGAAGAACGCCGTGATCGGCACCGGCTCGAAGGTGCCGCACCTGTCGTACGTCGGCGACGCGACGATCGGCGAGCACAGCAACATCGGTGCGGCGACGGTCTTCGTCAACTACGACGGAGTGCGCAAGCACCAGACCGCCGTGGGCGACCACGTCCGTATCGGCAGCGACACGATGCTCGTCGCACCGGTGACGATCGGCGACGGCGCCTACACCGCCGCCGGATCCGTCATCGACAGGGACGTCCCGCCGGGCGCCCTCGGGGTGGGCCGGGCCCGGCAGAGGACGATCGAGGGCTGGGTCGAGCGCAAACGGGCCGGGACGCCGGCGGCGGAGGCCGCGGCGCGGGCGCTGGCGAACCCGGCCGCCCGCGACGACGGGGGCGGCGCAGCCACGGGGGATCCGGAAGGGATGCGACGGGCATGACCGGGATCACGACGACCAGCGAGAAGCGTCTCATCGTCGCGAGCGGCCGGGCCCACCCGGACCTGGCCCACGAGATCGTGGACGTGCTGGGCGTCGACCTCGTACCGATGGACGCCTACGACTTCGCCAACGGCGAGATCTACGTGCGGTTCGGCGAGAGCGTGCGGGGTTGCGACGCCTTCGTCATCCAGAGCCACACGACGCCGATCAACCACTGGCTCATGGAGCAGCTGATCATGGTGGACGCGCTCAAGCGCGCGTCCGCGAAGCGGATCACCGTGATCGCGCCGTTCTACCCCTATGCCCGGCAGGACAAGAAGCACCGCGGGCGGGAGCCCATCTCCGGCCGCCTCGTCAGCGACCTCTACCGGACCGCCGGCGCCCACCGGCTCATGGCCGTCGACCTGCACACGGCACAGATCCAGGGCTTCTTCGACGGCCCCGTCGACCACCTCTGGGCCCTGCCGCTGCTGGCGGAGCACGTCCGCAAGCGCGTCGACCGGGCCCGGCTGACCGTCGTCAGCCCGGACGCCGGCCGGGTCCGGGTCGCCGATCTCTGGTCCGACCGGCTGGGGGCTCCGCTCGCGATCATCCACAAGCGACGCGACCCCAGCGTGCCGAACATGGTCAAGGTGCACGAGGTCGTCGGCCAGGTGGCGGGCCGGACGTGCCTGCTGGTCGACGACATGATCGACACCGGCGGGACGATCGTGGCGGCCGCCGAGGCGCTGCGTGAGAACGGCGCCGACGACGTGCTCGTCGCCGCGACGCACGCCGTGCTCTCCGGGCCGGCCGTGGACCGGCTCAAGAACAGCTTGATCAGCGAAGTGATCGTCACGAACACGCTGCCGATCGACCCGGAGCGCTCGTTCCCGCAGCTGACCGTGCTGTCGATCGCTCCGATGATCGCTCGCGCGATCCGCGAGGTGTTCGACGACGGCTCGGTGACGAGCCTGTTCGACGGCAACGCCTGACGCCGCAGGTCGGCCGGGCCGCAGGTCGGCCGTCCCGGCCAGCGGTGTCCTCGATGACGAGACTGCTGGTGGACGCAGAGAGTGGGCACTGCGCCGGGCAGCCGGCCGGGCCGGGACGTCCTGACGATGAACATCACGGGGGACGTCTTTCGTCGCGATAGCGACAGCTGCCGTCCCTGGTGGCGTCCCCGTCAGGTCCCTCGGGGTGTCCCCCGTCGAGATGATCTTCGCTGCGGCGTCGACCGGCGCCGAGCCGTCGGCATGCTCGGGGCTGCCCCGGCGGCAACTCCGTGGTAGGTCGCCCGCCCTGCTCGTCACAACGGGTGAAGCTCGGGGGGACTTCGGCGGGAACGAGAGCCGATCGCGGCTCCACTGGGTAACCGTGGTCAGCGCAGGGACCGACGATCGTCACGCTCCGCGGGCAGGCGGTTCGACCCGCCGACCAGGCAAGGAGAGCCAGATGGTGTTTCCGTTCCGCTCCCGCGACGGCGGGCGCCTGCGGCGACGCGCCCTCGCGGTGGTCGTGGCCACGGCGCTCACCCTCGCCGGGCTGGCCGTGGGCGCACCCCCCGCGCTGGCCGCCGGGCAAC
>DATKNA010000377.1:0-5305 GCA_035541595.1 Kineosporiaceae bacterium
GGCCGCGCGATCGCGTCGGCGTTGCCGAGGTAGACCTGGCCGGACTCCCAGTCCGCCTCGATGAGGTCGTCGGGCAGGTGGCCCGGCGTGCCGCAGACGAAGAGCAGCTCCAGGTCCTTGACGAGTTGGGTCTCGCTGATACCGAAGTGCCGGGCGGCCTCACGGAGCCCGACCCCCTGCCGGGTGAGCAGCCACGGCACCATGGCCAGCAGCCGGGACAGGCGCTCGGCGGAGGCGGCGGTCACGGCACCCCTTGGGTCGCCGGCTGCGGTTCCACGGGCGCCGTCCGGGCCCGCCCGGCGCCGGCGGGATCCGTGGCGGCGAGCGCGGCCGCCAGCACCCGGACGACGACCGCGCGCAGGTCCGGCGGCGCGATCGCGACGACGTCCGGGCCGTACCCGGCCACCTCGTGCGCGAGGTCCACGACGTCGCGCACGCCGACGCGGACGACGTCCCAGCCATCCATGGCCGCCGGCTCCGTGCTCAGGGCCCGCTGACGCAGGAGGACCGCGCGCCCTGCGCGCACGCGCAGCACCGCCGTACGGCCGTCCTGCGGCTCGTGCCACGGGGTCACGAGCTCGCCGGGGTCGACGCCGTCCGGCACCTGATAGGCGCTCCCGGGCCCGATGCGGCGTACCCCGCCCTCGATCCGGGAGAGCCGGAAGGAACGGCGGGCCTGCCGGTCGCGGTCGTGGCCGACGACGTACCAGCGGCCGCCCCGGCTGGTCAGGGCCCAGGGCTCGAGGTGACGGGTGGTGAGCTCCCCGTCCCGGGAGCGGTAGGAGAAGGTGACCGGGGCCCGGTCGCGGGTGGCGGCGTAGAGCGGCTCGAAGGCAGGTTCGGCCGCCCGGACCCGGGGCTCGACACCGACCAGGGACTCCTCGTCCGTCTCGACCCCGAGGGCTTTGAGCTTGACCAGCGCCCGCGCCGCCGGGCCGGCCAGGCTCGCCTGTTGCCAGACCCGGCTGGCGAGCCCCAGGACGGCGAGCTCCTCGGAGGTGAACGCGAGGTCGGGGAGGGCGTAGGCGCCGCGGTCGATCCGGTAGCCCTGCTCGTCCTCGAACCAGGCGCTGTGGCTGCCGGTGACCAGCGGGATGCCGAGCTCGCGCAGGTCCTCCTTGTCGCGTTCGAACATCCGGTCGAAAGCCTCGTCCCTGGCGCACTCGGCGTACTGCGGAACGGCGGAGCGGATCTGCTCCTTCGTCAACCACGACCTCGTGGAGAGCAGGCAGATGACGAGGTTGAGCAGCCGTTCGGTACGGTGCGCGGGCGCGGCCATCGCGCAGCACGCTACCTGAGTGCCTCGGCGCCCGGGGCGCGGCTGCCGGTCACCCGGCAGCGAACTGCAGTCCGAGCGCCTCCGCCCACGCGGGGCGCGGCCGCCGGGAGGCGACATGATCCAGTGGCGCGAGGCCCGGGTGGTGGCGGTGCGTGCCCGCTGGCCCGGCGTGGTGGAGCTCGACGTCGACGTGGTGGGCGGGGTCGGCGGCGGTCGATGGCCGTCGTGCCGGGCGCTGGCCTATCCCGCCCTGGTCGGCGAGCCGCGGCCCGGTGAGCTGGTGTTGCTGAACGCCACGGCGTTGGAGGTCGGGCTCGGCACCGGCGGATACGCGTTCGTCGTCGCCGTCCCGCACCGGATCCCGGCTGATCCGGGGCTCGGGCCCGGGCACCTCGTCAAGGCCCGCTACACGGCCGAGCAGGTCATGGTGCTCGGCGTCGACGAGCAGGGGTCACCGCACCACGATCTGCTGCGGGACGCGGACGACCTGTTGGGCATCCCGGTCGTCGTGGCGGATCTCCACTCGTCGCTGCCCGCCGTCGTGGCCGGCGTCCGCGCCGAGCGGCCGGAGGCTCGGGTCGCCTACGTGATGACCGACGGCGGGGCGCTGCCGGCCTGGTTCTCCCGGACGGTGGCCGGATTGCGCTCGGCCGGCTGGCTCGAGGCGTGCATCAGCGTGGGCCAGTCCTTCGGCGGTGACCTCGAAGCGGTGACGGTGCACTCCGGGCTGCTCGCGGCACGCCTCGTGGTGCAGGCGGACGTCGCCGTCGTCGCCCAGGGGCCGGGGAACCTCGGGACGGGCACCCGGTGGGGCTTCTCCGGGGTCGCCGCGGGTGAGGCGCTCAACGCGGCGGGGACGTTGGGCGGGCGGCCGGTCGCGGCGTTGCGGGTCTCGGCCGCCGACGCCCGGCAGCGACACCGCGGCCTCTCGCACCACAGCCGGACCGCGCTCGGCCGGGTCGCGCTCCTGCCCGCGGACGTCGTCGTGCCGGCCCAGGACGGGCCCTTCTGGGCGTCGGTGCGCGCACAGGCGGCCGAGCTGTGCGCGCCGGCCGGACGGCACCGGCTGGTCGAGGTGGACGCCGACGGGCTGCGCGGGGCGCTCGAGGCCTCGCCCGTGCCCCTGTCGACGATGGGTCGCGGGCTCGAGGACGACGAGGCCGCCTTCCTGGCCGCGGCGGCGGCCGGCCGGCACGCCGGCCGACTGCTCGATGGCCGTCCGCCGCTCGCCCAGCTTCCATCCGGATGACTCGGCCCGCACCGGCACGAAGATCACCTTCGCGACGTGGACGACACGCCGGCTGGCCCGCAACTGTCCATGTGACGAGGGGGATCGTCGTCCTGGCGAGGGGATCTTCATCGTGCCCACCACGCGGGGTGGGAAGGCCCGTCAGCGGGCGTCGACGAGGTCGACCACGAAGATCAAGGCTTCGCCGGGCTTGATGACGCCGCCGGCCCCGCGGTCCCCGTAGGCGAGGCGGGCGGGGATGGTCAGCCGGCGGCGGCCGCCGACCCGCATGCCCGGGATGCCCTGGTCCCACCCGGGGATCACCTGGCCGACGCCGAGCCGGAAGTCCAGCGGCCGGCCGCGGTTCCACGACGCGTCGAACTCCTCACCGGTGGAGTAGGCGACGCCGACGTAGTGGGCGCTGACCGTCATCCCGGCCTTGGCCTCGGTGCCCTCGCCGGCGACTTCGTCGACGATCTGGAGCTCCTGCGGAGGCGGGCCGTCGGGGAAGTCGACCTCGGGTCGAGTGGTCTGAGTCATCTCTGCGTCTCCTGTCGGGAATTCCTTGATCAGCGGCGAGATCGCGTGATCGCCGAGGTTAGCCGGCGTCCAGGATGTCGACGACGAACACGAGGGTGTCCGTCCCCCGGACGCCGAAGGCGCTGTTGCCGGCCGCGCCGTACCCCTCGTCCGGCGGGACGACGAGCACGACCCGGCTGCCCACGGTCTGCCCGACGAGACCACGGTCGAGCCCGGACACGATCTCGCCACGCCCGAGGGTGAAGCCTGCCGGCTGGCCGCGCCGCCACGACGAGTCGAACTCCCGCCCGCCCGGCCAGATCACGCCCAGGTACTGCACCTGGACCTGCTGCAGCCGGTGCACACGGGTGCCGCGCCCGACGATGAGGGGCTGGACGACGAGGTGGTCCGGCGGGCTCCCCTTCGGCAGCGTGACCTCCGGCCGGCCCGCCGGGCCGACGTGCACCGTGGGCAGGCCGGGCCTGGGCGCGACCGGGGTGCCGGTGGCGTGCGCGAGCACGTCGCGGGCGGCCTTGACGTCCAGCAGCACCACGATCGTGTCCGTGGGGCCGATGCCCGCGGCAGGCTGGCCCTGAACGCCGTAGGCGTCCTGCGGGGCGAGCGCCGCCAGGACCCGCGAACCGACCGCGACGCCCACGAGCGAGGACACGATCCCCGGCATCGCCTGGTTCCGATCGAGCACGAAGCTCGGCGCCCGGCTGCCGTACGACGACAGGATCTGGTGCCCGTCGGTGCCGTTGATGCCGAGATAGTCCACCGTCACGCGCTGACCCGCCTTGATCGCCGGACCGGTCCCCTGCACGAGGACTCGCCGCGTCGTCGTCGACACCGAGAAGGGCGTGGGAACCTGCACCCGGGGCGGTGTGCCGCCGGAGCCGGCCGTCACCCGGATCGCGGCGATGTCGCTGGAGGTCCGCAGGGCGGCGGGTGCCGCGACGGGTTGCACGCTGCAGCCCGCCAGCAGGACGACGACCGCGGCGAGAAGACCGGTCAGGACGTGGCGCGAGGTCGGGCGCATGGCGGTGGCAGGAGTCTCCCCGGAGTTCGGCGGGTCGGTGCGGACGAGCGGCAAGGGCACGCCGCACCCCCGTCGGCGCGCCCACCACGATGTCACATGCTCTGGATGAGCCGCTCCACCCGCTCGTCCACGGACCGGAACGGGTCCTTGCAGAGCACCGTGCGCTGGGCCTGGTCGTTGAGCTTGAGGTGCACCCAGTCGACGGTGAAGTCGCGGCGGCGCTCCTGGGCGCGCCGGACGAAGTCACCCCGCAGCTTGGCCCGGGTGGTCTGGGGCGGGACGGCGGTCGCCTCGAAGACCTCGATGTCGGCGGTGACCCGCTCGACCAGCCCCCGCTTGGCGAGCAGGTAGTAGAGGCCGCGATCGCGGTGGATGTCGTGGTAGGCGAGGTCGAGCCGGGCGATCCGCGGCGACGAGAGCGGCAGGTCGTGCCTGGCCCGGTACCGCTCCACGAGGCGCTGCTTGATGACCCAGTCGATCTCGCGGTCGACGAGGTCGAGGTCGCCGCTGCCGATCGCGCGCAGGGTGCGTTCCCACAGGTCGAGCACGCGCTTGACGACGTCCGAGTGGAGGGCGTGGGCGTCGACGAAGTCCTTGGCGCGGTCGAGGTACTCCTGCTGGATGTCCAGCGCGCTCGCCTCTCTCCCGTTGGCCAGGCGCACCCGGCGCCGACCGGTGGGGTCGTGGCTGACCTCGCGGATGGCCCGGATCGGGTTCTCCAGGGTGTGGTCCCGCATGACGACGCCTGCCTCGATCATGCGGAGCACGAGGTCGGTGCTCCCGACCTTGAGCAGCGCCGTCGGCTCGGCCATGTTGGAGTCGCCGACGATCACGTGCAGGCGCCGGAACTTCTCGGCGTCCGCGTGCGGCTCGTCGCGGGTGTTGATGATCGGGCGCGACCTCGTGGTGGCGCTGGAGACGCCTTCCCAGATGTGATCGGCCCGTTGGGAGAGGCAGAAGACGGCGCCGCGTGGGGTCTGCAGCACCTTGCCCGCGCCGGCGATCAGCTGGCGGGTGACGAGGAACGGGATGAGCACGTCGGACAGCCGGCCGAACTCGCCGTGCCTGCTGACGAGGTAGTTCTCGTGGCAGCCGTAGGAGTTGCCGGCGGAGTCGGTGTTGTTCTTGAACAGGTGGATGTCGCCGGCGATGCCCTCTTCCCGCAGCCGGCGCTCGGCCTCGACCAGCAGCCCTTCGAGGATCCGTTCGCCCGCCTTGTCGTGGGTGACCAGGTCGGGGA
>DATKNA010000378.1:0-14761 GCA_035541595.1 Kineosporiaceae bacterium
CCGAGGAGGCACTGGCCGGCGCGCCGGAGGTGGCCGAGCAGAGGTTCCGGGTCCCTCACATCCTCGAGGAGGACTGACGTGACCGACAGCGAGCTGATCCGGCTCTCCGCGGCCGACCTGGCCACCCTGCTGGCGGCCGGTGAGGTCTCGGCGGTCGAGGCCGCCCGCGCCCATCTCGACCGGATCGCCCGGATCGACGGTGACCGCGACGATCAGGGCCGGGCTCGAGGCGCCGGCATCCACGCCTTCCTCCACGTCGCCACCGAGCGTGCCCTCGCGGACGCCGCCGAGGTCGACGCCGCCCGAGCTCGCGGGGAGCGGCTGCCGACGCTGGCCGGCGTCCCCGTCGCGGTCAAGGACGTCCTGGCCACCAGGGGCGTGCCGACGACGTGCGGCAGCAGGATCCTGCGCGGCTGGGTGCCGCCGTACGACGCCACCGTCGTCCGGAGGCTCCGCGAGAACCGCCTCGTCGTGCTGGGCAAGACCAACATGGACGAGTTCGCCATGGGCTCCTCGACCGAGCACTCCGCGTACGGCCCGACCCGCAACCCGTGGGCCACCGACCGGATCCCGGGTGGTTCGGGCGGGGGGTCCGCGGCAGCCGTCGCCTCGTTCGAGGCGCCGCTCGCGATCGGGACGGACACCGGGGGCTCCATCCGGCAGCCGGCGGCCGTGACCGGAACCGTCGGCGTCAAACCCACCTACGGCGCCGTCAGCCGCTACGGCCTCGTCGCCCTCGCCAGCAGTCTCGACCAGGCCGGGCCCTGCGCCCGCACGGTCCTCGACGCGGCCCTCGTGCACGAGGCAGTCGCCGGCCACGACCCGCTGGACTCGACCAGTCTGCCCACCCCGCCCCCGGACGTCGTCGGCGCCGCACGGCACGGGGACGTCGCCGGCCTGCGCGTCGCCGTCATCAAGGAGCTGCACGGCACGGACGGGGACGCCGGCGCGGGGTGGCAGCGCGGCGTCCGGGCCCGGTTCGACGAGGCCGTCGAGGCCCTGGTCGACGCCGGCGCCAAGGTGACCGAGGTGAGCTGCCCCAGCTTCACCGCGGCGCTGGCGGCCTACTACCTGATCCTCCCCAGTGAGGCCAGCAGCAACCTGGCGAAGTTCGACGCGATGCGGTACGGCCTGCGGGTCGACCCCGAGGGCTTCCCCGACCCGACCGCCGAGCAGGTCATGGCGGCGACCCGGGAGGTCGGCTTCGGCGACGAGGTCAAGCGCCGGATCATCCTCGGCACCTACGCGCTGTCGTCGGGCTACTACGACGCCTACTACGGGAGTGCGCAGAAGGTCCGCACCCTCATCCAGCGCGACTTCGCCGCCGCCTTCGAGGAGGCCGACGTCCTGGTCTCCCCGACGGCCCCCACAACGGCGTTCCCCCTGGGCTCCAAGCTCGACGACCCGCTGGCGATGTACCTCAACGACGTCGCCACCATCCCCGCCAACCTGGCCGGTGTGCCCGGCATGTCGCTGCCGGGCGGACTCGCCGAGGAGGACGGGCTGCCGACCGGAGTCCAGATCCTCGCCCCCGCGAACGCCGACGACCGGCTCTACCGGGTCGGCGCGACGCTGGAGGCGATCCTGCTCGAGCGCTGGGGTGGCCCGCTGCTCGACCGCGCGCCGTCGCTCGACGCCATCCAGGAGGGCTCCCGGTGACCACGACCGCCCCCGACGCCGTGCTGCCGTACGAGGAGGCCGTCGCGACCTACGACCCCGTGCTGGGGCTCGAGGTCCACGTCGAGCTCAACACGGTGACCAAGATGTTCTGCGGGTGCCCGACCGCCTTCGGCGCCGAGCCGAACAGCCAGGTGTGCCCGGTGTGTCTCGGCCTGCCCGGCGCGCTGCCCGTCCTCAACGAGCGGGCCCTGGAGTCCGCCGTCCGGATCGGGCTCGCGCTCCACTGCACGATCGCGGACTGGTGCCGGTTCTCCCGGAAGAACTACTTCTACCCGGACATGCCGAAGAACTACCAGATCTCGCAGTACGACGAGCCGATCGCCCACGACGGCCGGCTGGACGTCGAGCTCGACGACGGGACGACGTTCCGGGTGGAGATCGAGCGGGCGCACATGGAGGAGGACACCGGCAAGTCCGTGCACGTCGGCGGGGCGACGGGCCGCATCCACGGCGCGGAGTACTCCTTGGTCGACTACAACCGCGCCGGCATCCCGCTGATCGAGATCGTCACCAAGCCGATCGTCGGGGCAGGTGTCCGGGCTCCCCAGATCGCCCGCGCCTACGTGACGGCTCTGCGGGACCTGTTGCGAGCCCTGGCGGTCAGCGACGTCCGGATGGAGCAGGGGTCCCTGCGGTGCGACGCCAACGTCTCGCTGCGTCCCTCGCCCGACGCGCCGTTCGGCACCCGGACCGAGACCAAGAACGTCAACTCCCTGCGCAGCGTCGAGCGCGCGGTGCGGTACGAGATCAGCCGGCAGGCGGCGGTACTGCGGGCGGGCGGGCGCGTCGTCCAGGAGACGCGGCACTGGCACGAGGACACGGGCATCACGACCTCCGGCCGGTCGAAGGAACAGGCCGAGGACTACCGCTACTTCCCGGAACCCGACCTGGTGCCCATCGCACCCGACCGCGCCCGGGTCGCGGCCCTGGAGGCGACGTTGCCCGAGCCTCCCACGCAGCGGCGCCGCAGGCTCCAGGCCGATTGGGGGTACTCGGATCTGGAGATGCGCGATGTGCTGAACGCCGGCGCGCTCGATCTCGTCGAGGAGACGGTGGCGGCCGGCGCGCCACCGGCGGCGGCGCGCAAGTGGTGGACGCAGGAACTGGCCCGCCGCGCCAACTCCGACGGTGTCGAGCTCTCCGCCCTGCCGGTGACCCCCGCCCAGGTCGCGGCCCTTCAGTCCCTGGTGGACTCCGGCACCCTCACCGACTCCCTCGCGCGCCAGGCGCTGGACGGCGTCCTTGCCGGCGAGGGCGACCCCGAGCAGGTCGTCGTCGCCCGCGGGCTCCAGGTGGTCTCGGACGACGCCGCGCTCGGCGAGGCCGTCGACCGCGCGATCGCCGCGCACGCGGACGTGGCCGAGAAGGTGCGCGGCGGCAAGACGGCCGCCGCCGGCGCGCTGGTCGGAGCCGTCATGAGGGACATGCACGGGCAGGCGGATGCCGCTAAGGTCAGAGACCTGGTTCTTTCGCGGTTGGCCCCCGCGGACGCAGGAGACGGGTGATGTCCGGGGCGGAGCCGCTGAAGCCGCGGCGACGTCCCCCAGACGATCCGGGGGCGGTGGCGTGCAGGCAGGGCAGCGCGGGTGGGGGACGGGCCTCCCCCTCCTCACCGCGCCGGTGGCGGCGGGTGCAGCGGCGGGTGCAGCGGTGGTCGTCGCGCTCGCCCTGGTCCGGTCCGGCCTCGATCCCGTCGTTCCGATGGTCGTGGCGGGCACGGTCCCTGTGCTCGCGGCCGTGGCGCTGTGGCCCCTGCGGCGGTGGAGGGGCCGGCCGGTGCCGGGCTACCAGCGCTGGTTCGCCGCGGCACTGGCCGTCTCGGGGGCCGGGCACGTCGTCCGCGCGCTCGTGGTCCTGGCAGCCGCGCCGGGTCGTCCGCCGTCGTTCCCCACCGCCGGTGACCTGGTCTGCCTGCTCTCCGCGCCGCTCGCCGTCACCGGGCTGCTCACCCTCGCCCGGGCCCTGCCCGGCCTGACCGGGACCGGCCTGCCCGCGGTCCGGATCCTGCTGGACGCCCTGCTGCTGGGACTGTCGCTGGCCCTCGTGATCTGGCTGTTCGCCGTCGAGGGTCTCGTCACCGCCGCAGTCGGCACGACCGGGCTGGCCGTCCTGGCGCTCACCGCCGACCTCGTCGTCGGCTGCATGGCCGGCCTGCTGGCGGTGCGCCGACCGGAGCCGTCGCTGCTGGTCGCCGCCATCGGCGTGACGGCCGTGGTGGTCGGCTACGTCTTCGTCCTCCGATCGTCGCTGTCGCCCGGCGGCCGTGGCTGGTCGCCGATGGGGGAGGCGCTGCTCGTCCTCGGCTGGCCGGTCATCACCGCCGGCCTGCTCGCGCACCACCCGGCCGGCACCCGCCCGGCCGACGATCCCCCGGTCGGGGTGGACGCCCGCCTCACCGTGGTCACCGTCACCGGGACGGCGCTCGTGCTGGGTCTGGGCGTCGTGACGGTCCTGGTGCACCCGCTGGTCGACCGCGTACTGCTGTGGCTGGTCCTCGTCCTCGTCGTCGTCGTGTGGATCCGAGAGATGCTCACCACCGGCCAGCGGACCTCGCTGCTGCGCCGGCTCCACGCCGAGGCCACCCTGGATCCCCTGACCGGGCTCGCCAACCGCCGCGATCTCACCCGCCGGCTCGCCCGGGTATCGGCCCGCCATCCGTGGTGTCTGCTCACCCTCGACCTCGACGCTTTCAAAACCGTCAACGACGTGCTCGGCCACGACGCCGGCGACAGGCTGCTGCGCGCGGTCGCGGCCCGCCTGCGCGACGTGGTGCCACCGCGCGCCGTCGTCGCCCGGGTCGGCGGCGACGAGTTCGCCGTGCTCATCCCGGCGACCGACGAGGAGGCGCAGCGCCTCGGCGAGGGCCTCGTCGCAGCGGTGCGCCGCGCCTGCAACGACGTCCCCAGGGTGGACCGGCTGGCCGTGTCGGCGAGCGTCGGTCTGGCGGCCGTCCCGGTGCCCGGCAGCGGCGCCGATCCGCTGTCCGCGCTCTCCGCGGCCGGCGCGGCCCAGCAGCTCGCCAAGGCGGCGGGACGCGATCACGTCCAGCTGTTCGACGCCGACGCGGCGAGGCTGCGCAGACGCCGCCTGACCCTCGAGGAGCGGCTGCGGGCGGCCATCGCGGCCGGCGACGTCCAACTGCACTACCAGCCGATCGTCCAGCTGGAGGGCGGTCGTCTCGCCGGCGTGGAGGCGCTGGCCCGCTGGGCCGACGCCGAGCTGGGGCCGGTGGCCCCGGAGGAGTTCATCGCGGTCGCCGAGGAGAGCGGCCTCG
Organism: Kineosporiaceae bacterium; assembly: GCA_035541595.1. GTDB lineage: Bacteria > Actinomycetota > Actinomycetes > Actinomycetales > Kineosporiaceae > DATKNA01. The sequence goes on from DATKNA010000378.1 coordinate 4,955, forward strand.
TGGTGCCGTTGGGTGAGCTCGTGCTCGCCGAGGCGGTCCGGCAGGCCGCGGATGCCAACCTGGCACGGGCGGGGGTGCGGGTCAGCTGCAACGTGAGCCCCCTGCAGCTCCGCGTCCCGGGGTTCCACAAAGTGGTCGAGAGCACGCTGGCAGCCCACCGGCTGCCGGCCGAGTGGGTCGTCGTCGAGGTCACCGAGGCGGCGCTCGTCGAGGAGGACGGCGTCGCCCTGCGCACCCTGCACCGGCTCGTCGATCTCGGGGTCACGATCGCGATCGACGACTTCGGCACGGGGTACTCCGCCCTCGGCTACCTCCGTCGCCTGCCGGCCCAGATCCTGAAGATCGACAAGTCGCTGACGGCCAGCCTGCTGGAGGAGCCGCGGGCCCGCGCGATCACCAGCGCGGTGACCCAACTCGGCCGGGCCATCGGCCTCTCGGTCGTGATCGAGGGAGTCGAGTCGAGGGATGTCGCGGACCTTGTCCGCGACATGGGCGCGCAGTACGGCCAGGGCTCGCTGTTCGGCCCGGCGTGCCCGCTGGAGCAGCTCGCAGGCATGCTCCAGGCGACGGGCGAGCCGCGCCGGGCGCTGACCGCCGTCACCCTCCGCGACGGAGCCCCGAAGGTCAGCGGAGGAGTGGCCGACCTCTCCTCGTCGTTCACGTCCCCGCCGCCCCAGCGGTCCCCTCGGGCGACCAGCCCCTGACGAGCCGCGTGAACCGTCTGGGCAACCGCCGGCAACCGCCTGGCAACCGGACCGGGCAACCGTCGGCAACCGCCGGGCAACCGTCGGCAACCGCCGGGCAACCGCCTGGGCAACCGGACCGGGCAGGCTCAGTCGACCCAGTCGAAGGTGCGGGTCACGGCCTTCCTCCAGTGCGCGTAGAGGCGCTCGCGCTCGCCGGCGTCCATGCTCGGCAGCCACCGCGCACCCTCGGCCCAGTGGCGGCGCAGATCCTCCATGCCCTGCCAGTAGCCGACCGCCAGCCCGGCCGCGTAGGCCGCGCCGAGTGCGGTGGTCTCGGTCACCTCGGGGCGGACGACGGGAACCCCGAGCTGGTCGGCCTGGAACTGCATGAGCAGCTCGTTGACCACCATGCCCCCGTCGACCTTGAGCTCGGTGAGGTCGACCCCCGAGTCGGCGCGCATCGCGTCCACCACCTCCCGGGTCTGGAAGGCCGTCGCCTCCAGGGCCGCCCGCGCGACGTGACCGCGGTTGACGAACCGGGTGAGCCCGAGCAGGGCGCCTCGGGCGTCCGAGCGCCAGTACGGCGCGAACAACCCGGAGAACGCCGGCACGAAGTAGGCGCCGCCGTTGTCCTGCACGGTGCGGGCGAGCGGCTCGATCTCGGCCGCCGAGCCGATGAGCCCCAGGTTGTCCCGCAGCCACTGGACGAGGGACCCGGTGACCGCGATCGACCCCTCGAGGGCGTACACCGGGTCGTCGCCGCCGACCCGGTAGCACACCGTCTCCAGCAGGCCGTGCTCGCTGCGCACCCGCTCGCCGCCGGTGTTGAGGAGCAGGAAGTTGCCGGTGCCGTACGTGTTCTTGCCGGCGCCGACGTCGAAGCAGACCTGGCCGAACGTGGCCGCCTGCTGGTCCCCGAGGATGCCGGCGATCGGAACGCCGGCCAGCAGGCCGTGGGCCCGCGCCGTCCCGTAGACCTCCGACGACGAGCGGATCTCCGGGAGCATCGCGACCGGCACGCCCATCTCGGCGGCGATCTCCTCGTCCCAGGCCAGCCGGTCGAGGTCCATCAGCAGCGTCCGCGAGGCGTTGGTGACGTCGGTGACGTGCAGGCCTCCCTCGGTGCCACCGGTGGCGTTCCAGAGCAGCCAGCTGTCGATCGTGCCGAACAGGAGGTCGCCACGCTCGGCGGCCTCGCGGGCGCCGTCGACCTCGTCGAGGATCCAGCGCGCCTTGGGGCCGGCGAAGTACGTGGCCAGCGGCAGTCCGGTGCGGTCGCGGTACCGGTCGGCGCCGCCGCCCAGCGCGGCCAGCCGATCGCAGATGGCCTGGGTTCGGGTGTCCTGCCAGACGATCGCGTTGTGCACGGGCCGGCCGCTGCGTCGGTCCCAGACGACCGTGGTCTCCCGCTGGTTGGTGACGCCGACGGCGGCGACGTCCTCGGCGGCGGCGTCGGCGCGGGCCAAGGCGCCGGCGACGACCCGGCGTGTGTTCGCCCAGATCTCCACGGCGTCGTGTTCGACCCACCCCGGGCGGGGGAGGATCTGGCGGTGCTCGACCTGATCGACGGCGACGACGCGCCCGCCGTGGTCGATCAGGAGGCAGCGGGTGCTCGTCGTGCCCTGGTCGATCGCCGCCACGAACTGCTGCGCCATCGCTGACCTCCTGCCCGCCCGCCCCGCCCGATCACGCCCCTCGATCAGGGCGTTCGTTGATCACGTCGGCCGGTCACGCCGCGTCGTTCAGGCCGACAGATCGCCCGGGCCAGGCTGCCACGATCCGTTCACTACGTGCACGCGCGGTCCGACGTTGCACGCGTTGTCGCGCTCCGGAAGGTCTCTCGAGCGCCACAACGCGTGCAGCGTCGGACAACGCGTGCACCGGCCGGCAGCTGGCCGGGTGGTCGAGCACACGCCCTAGACTCCGCGGAAGGATCGCACCCGTTCCTGGAGGCAGGCGTGCCCGACACATCGCCGTCCACGGCGTCGACGTCCTCGGCGTCCACGGCGGCAGCCACGGCATCGACGTCCACGGCGTCCACGGCGTCAGCCACGGCCTCGGCGTCCACGGCGGCGGCCTCGCCGTCCACGGCGTCGACGTCCACGAGCACCGCGGCCGTGCCGCGCCGGCCCGACATCAAGCCCCGCAGCCGTGACGTCACCGACGGCCTGGAACGCGCCGCGGCCCGGGGCATGCTCCGCGCAGTCGGCATGACCGACGACGACTGGGTCAAGCCGCAGATCGGCATCGCCAGCTCCTGGAACGAGATCACCCCGTGCAACCTCTCGCTCGACCGCCTCGCGCAGGCGAGCAAGGAGGGCGTGCACGCGGGCGGAGGGTACCCGCTCGAGTTCGGCACGATCTCGGTCAGCGACGGCATCTCGATGGGTCACGAGGGGATGCACTTCTCCCTCGTCTCCCGCGAGATCATCGCGGACAGCGTCGAGACCGTGATGATGGCCGAGCGGCTGGACGGGTCCGTGCTCCTCGCCGGGTGCGACAAGAGCCTGCCCGGCATGCTCATGGCGGCCGCCCGGCTCGACCTGGCGAGCGTGTTCCTCTACGCCGGTTCGATCATGCCCGGCACTGTCCGGCTCTCGGACGGGACGGAGAAGCAGGTCACGATCATCGATGCGTTCGAGGCCGTGGGGGCATGCGCCCGCGGGCTGATGACCCGCGCGGACGTCGACGCCATCGAGCGCGCGATCTGCCCCGGCGAGGGCGCCTGCGGTGGCATGTACACGGCGAACACCATGGCCTGCGTCGCCGAGGCGCTCGGGATGTCCCTGCCGGGCAGCGCCTCCCCGCCGAGCGCGGACCGCCGGCGGGACGGGTTCGCCCACAAGTCGGGCGAGGCCGTGGTGAACCTGCTCCGGCAGGGCGTCACCGCCCGGCAGATCATGACCAAGGAGGCCTTCGAGAACGCGATCAGCGTCGTGATGGCGTTCGGTGGGTCGACGAACGCCGTGCTCCACCTGCTGGCGATCGCCCACGAGGCCGACGTCGACCTGTCCCTGGAGGACTTCCGGCGGATCGGCGCCCGGGTGCCGCACCTGGCCGACGTGAAGCCGTTCGGCCGCTTCGTCATGACGGACGTCGACCGCGTGGGCGGGGTCCCCGTGGTCATGCGGGCCCTGCTCGACGCCGGCCTGCTGCACGGCGAGGCTCTGACCGTCACCGGCCGCACGCTCGCCGAGAACCTCCAGGCCGTGGCGCCCCCGGACGTCGACGGCAAGGTGCTGCGCGCCCTGTCCCGGCCGATCCACCGGACGGGCGGTATCGCGATCCTCGAGGGCTCGCTCGCTCCGGACGGGGCCGTCGTCAAGTCGGCCGGCTTCGACGAGGCCCTCTTCGAGGGCACCGCCAAGGTGTTCGACCGCGAGCAGGGCGCCATGGACGCCCTGGAGAAGGGTGAGATCGTGCCGGGCGATGTCGTGGTCATCCGGTACGAGGGGCCCAAGGGTGGCCCCGGCATGCGGGAGATGCTGGCCATCACCGCCGCGATCAAGGGTGCCGGCCTCGGCAGGGACGTGCTGCTCATCACCGACGGGCGCTTCTCCGGTGGTACGACGGGGCTGTGCGTCGGTCACATCGCGCCCGAGGCGGCGGACGGCGGCCCGATCGCCGTCGTCCGGGACGGTGACCGGGTCCGGCTGGACGTGGCGCGCCAGTCGCTCGACCTGCTCGTCGACCCTGACGTGCTGGCGGCGCGCCGCGAGGGGTGGGCCGCCATGCCCCCCCGCTACACCCGGGGCGTGCTGGCGAAGTACACACGGTTGGTGGGGTCGGCGTCGGGCGGCGCGGTCTGCGGGTGACCGAAGTCCGGCCCGGAGGCGTCCACGGGGGAGGGGGATCGGTGGCGACTGCCCGCAACAGCACGGGTCGGCCCGTGCTCGGCCTCGTCGCGGGCTCGGCGCTGACCGCGGTGGTGGTCGTCGTCGCCCTGGCGCTCGACGACCGGGCCCCTGCCCTGGGCGCGGCCTTCACGGGGCTCGCCGGCGCGTCGTCGGCGGTGGTGCTCGGCGCCGCCGCCTACCGGGCGGCGCCCCCGTTGCGCCTGGCGTGGGGCGCCGTCGCGGTCGCCGCCGCCGCGTCCACCGTGGCGCTGGTCGTCGTCGTGGCCGGGTGGTCGGACGCGCTGGTGTGGGCGCTCCTGCGGCCCGTCGCCGTGGTCGCGTTCTGCGTCGGCCTCGTGATGACCCCCGGGATCCGCCGGGACCTGCGGGAGTGGGGTCTGCTGCTGCTCGACGGGTGGCTCATCGGCGCGTCCGCGTTCGCGATCGCCTGGCTCTGCCTCGTCCGGACGGCCGACGGACTGCCCGACGCCATCCGGATGGGCCCGCTGGTCTTCCTGCCCTTCGACCTGGTGGGGGCGAGCATCTGCGCCGGCCTCACCCTCCGCCTGACGGTCCGCGCCCGCCCGCCGGCGCTGCTCCTGCTGCTTGCCTGCGTGACCGCCGTGGCGGCCGACACGACCTGGGCCGTGGCGGGCTCGGACGCGTGGGGGACAGCCCTGTGGCTCGGTGTCCTCGTGCTGTTCGCCTGCTCGACGGCGTTCGGCCGGCTGGACGTCTTCACCGGCGAGCAGGCGAAGAACAGCCCGCCCCGGGTGGCGCGCGTCTCCCAGGTCGTCGTGGTGCCCGGCCTGCTGGCCGCGTTGCTGACGCCGAGCGAAGGCGGCGTGACCGTCCTGGTGGCGTCCAGCCTCCTCTGCGCGCTCGCGGCGCAGATGCTGCTGGCGGCCGTCCAGCACGGGCGGCTGTGGCGCGAGCTGCAGGATCAGGCGGACCGCCTGGATGCCATGGTGAGCGAGAGCGGTGACGCGATCCTGCAGGTCGACGAGCGCGGGTGGGTCGAGTTCGCGAACGACGCCGCCGCCGAGGTGTTCGACCGCCCACCCCACGAGTTGACCGGCCGGCAGGCCGTCGGGCTGCTCCACCGCGCCGACCGCCGCCGGGCGCTGCGCGAGATCCAGCGCCTGGAGGACGAGGGAGTGGACGCGGTCCGGGTGGCGGCCCGGGTGGAGTGCGCCGACGGCTGGCGGCACCTGGAGGCGACGGTCAGCCGGCGGCGCGGCGGCGCCGGGTACACCCTGTCGACCCGGGACGTCAGCGAGCGCGTGTGGCTGGAGGCCGAACTGCGCCGCCAGGCCGACACCGACGCGCTGACCGGCCTGCTCAGCCGCAGCGCGTTCCTCACTGCCACAGCGCAGCGGCTGTGGCACGGGCCGGCCGCGGTGCTGTTCCTCGACCTGGACGGTTTCAAGAGCATCAACGACACCGAGGGGCATGCCGCGGGCGACAGGTTGCTGACCCGGGCGGCCGACGTGATCGCCGGCGCTCTGGGGCCGGGCGACGTCGCGGCCCGGCTGGGCGGCGACGAGTTCGCCGTGCTCGCCGGCTCGCCCCAGCCCGACGCCCTGACCGCCACCGCCGAGCGCCTCGTGGCTGCGCTGACCACCGGGATCACCTCGCGCCTCGGGTCGCGGATCAGTGCCAGCATCGGGATCGCCGTCGACGGCCCCATCCGGGACGTCGCGGGAGCGGCGTTCGTGGTGCGGGACGCCGACCTCGCCATGTACGAGGCCAAGAAGCGGGGCGGGCGCACCTGGGTGCTGTTCGAGCCGTGGATGCGGCAGCGCGTGTGGCAGCGGACCCGGCTCCAGGCGGCGCTCGCCCGGGCCATCGAGGACGAGGCGTTGCGGTTGGAGGTCCAGCCCATCGTCGCGCTCCGCACCGGCGAGCGGGTCGGGTTCGAGGCCCTGGTGCGTTGGGAGGACGCCGGCACGCTGCGTGGGGCCTCGGACTTCGTCCCGCTCGCCGAGGAGACGCCGCTGGTGGTCCCGCTCGGGGCGTGGGTCCTGCGGACGGCCCTGGTCTGGCTGGCCTCCTGGCCGGATCCCGCGGTGGGGGTCGCGGTCAACGTCGCCGGGCGCCAGGTGGCCGACCCGGCGTTCGGCGACCTCGTCCGCTCCCACCTCGAGGCCACCGGCGTCGAGCCGTCGCGGCTCACCCTCGAGATCACCGAGCGTACGGCGGTGGACGACCTCAGCCGGGCCCACGCGGTGCTGAAGCCCCTACGGGCGCTCGGCGTCCACGTCGCGCTCGACGACTTCGGCACCGGCTTCTCCTCGCTGGGGTATCTGGCCGGCCTTCCCGTCGACGAGCTCAAGATCGATCGCCGGTTCGTCAGCGGGCTGGGCGTGCGTCCCCAGGACGAGGCGTTGGTGCGCGCCGTGCTCGGCCTCGCGTCCGATCTCGGCCTGCGCGTGGTGGCCGAGGGCGTCGAGACGCCGGACCAGGCCGAGGCCCTGCTGGCCCAGGGATGCGCGATGGCGCAGGGGCTTCTCTTCGGCCAGGGGACGCTCATCGAGGACCTGCGGCCGGTCGCCCCGTCGGCGCCGTGAGCCCACCGGTGGCGCGCGCTCCCTCGTCGACCGAGCCCTCGAGCCGGCGCGATGCGCCCGTCCGCTTACTGACCCGTCCATCTCGGAACGTGGGACGCGCGGCTCGTCGATTGACAGCGCCGCCCACGGGGGCCAGGCTGAAAGTATGCCTGCGCTCCCCGTACTCGGCCGACGCGCCGGCTGAGTCCCCCGACCAGCCGCGCGCGACCCCTCGCCTGCCCGTCCGGGCCGAGGGGTCTTTTCATGCCCGCCAGCGACGAGCAGCACGACACGATGTCCCACCGGAGACACACACCAGGAGAGGCCGAGATGTCTGGCCACCGCATCGGACCCGACGCACCACCGCCCCGCCCGGGCGAGGAGATGACCGGCGCGAGCAGCGTGGTCCGGTCGCTCGAGACCCTCGGTGTGGACGTGGTCTTCGGCATCCCCGGCGGCGCCATCCTGCCGCTCTACGACCCCCTGATGGACAGCAGGAGCGTGCGGCACATCCTGGTCCGGCACGAGCAGGGCGCGGGTCACGCCGCCGAGGGCTACGCGCACGCGACGGGGCGGGTGGGCGTCTGCATGGCGACGTCCGGTCCGGGCGCGACGAACCTCGTCACGCCGATCGCCGACGCCTACATGGACTCGGTGCCGATGGTGGCGATCACCGGGCAGGTCCCGGGCGCCTCGATCGGGACGGACGCCTTCCAGGAGGCGGACATCTCGGGCATCACCATGCCGATCACCAAGCACAACTACCTCGTCACCGATCCGGCGGACATCCCCAGGACCCTGGCCGAGGCCTTCCACATCGCCGGGACCGGCCGGCCGGGGCCGGTGCTCGTCGACATCACCAAGGACGCGATGCAGGCGCTCACCCGACACGTGATGCCCGACCGGCTCGACCTGCCGGGCTACCGACCGGTGACGCGGCCGCACGGCAAGCAGGTGCGCGAGGCGGCCCGCCTGATCCTGGAGTCCCGTCGGCCCGTGCTCTACGTCGGCGGCGGCGTCGTCCAGGCCGGGGCGAGCGCCCAGCTGCGCCGACTGACCGAGTTGACCGGCGCGCCGGTCGTGACCACCCTGATGGCCCGCGGCGCAGTGCCCGACAGCCACCCGAACAACCTCGGCATGCCCGGCATGCACGGGACCGTCGCCGCGGTCACGGCGCTGCAGAGGGCCGACCTGATCGTCAGCCTCGGCGCCCGCTTCGACGACCGGGTCACGGGCAAGCTCTCGACGTTCGCGCCGCACGCGCTCGTCGTCCACGCCGACATCGACCCCGCGGAGATCTCCAAGAACCGCACCGCCGACGTGCCGATCGTGGGCGACGCCCGCGAGGTCGTCGAGGAACTCGTCGCGATCCTGGAGGCGGAGGCCGCGCAGGGTCGACGTCCGGACCTGGAGGCCTGGTGGGCCTGGCTGGACCACCTCCGGACGACGTACCCGCTGGGGTACACCGACCCGCCGGCCGGGCAGGTCGCGCCACAGCGCGTGATCCAGCGGATCGGCGAGATCGCCGGACCGCGGGCCCTGTACGTGGCCGGCGTGGGCCAGCACCAGATGTGGGCGGCGCAGTTCATCCGGTACGAGCACCCCAACACGTGGATCAACTCCGGGGGCCTCGGCACGATGGGCTTCGCGGTGCCCGCCGCGATGGGCGCGAAGGTCGGCCGGCCCGACCGCACGGTCTGGGCCATCGACGGCGACGGCTGCTTCCAGATGACCAACCAGGAGCTCGCCACCTGCGTGGTCAACGAGATCCCGATCAAGGTCGCCGTCATCAACAACTCGAGTCTGGGGATGGTCCGTCAGTGGCAGACGCTCTTCTACCAGGAGCGGTACTCCAACACGGACCTGCACACCTCCGCGGGCGGCCGGCGGGTGCCCGACTTCGTCAAGCTCGCCGACGCCTACGGCTGCGTGGGGCTGCGATGCGAACGGCCCGAGGACGTCGACGCCACGATCGAGAAGGCGATGTCGATCGACGACGTCCCCGTCGTGGTGGACTTCGTCGTGCACCGTGACGCGATGGTCTGGCCCATGGTTCCGGCCGGCGTCAGCAACGACGACATCCAGGTCGCCAGGGGCATGACCCCGACCTGGGACCGTGAGGACTGAACTGACGCCGAGGACTGAACTGACGCCGAGGACTGAACCGACGCCGAGGACTGAACCGACGCCGAGGAGTGAGCGAACCGATGAGCAAGCACACCCTGTCCGTGCTGGTGGAGAACCGGCCCGGCGTCCTCACCCGGGTCGCCGCACTGTTCGCCCGGCGCGGCTTCAACATCCACTCCCTGGCGGTGGGCCCCACCGAGCACAGCGAGGTGTCCCGGATCACCGTCGTCGTCGACGTCGACGAGCTCCCCCTGGAGCAGGTGACGAAGCAGCTGAACAAGCTCGTCAACGTCCTCAAGATCGTCGAGCTGGAACCGTCGGCGTCCGTTCAGCGCGAGCTGTTGCTGGTCAAGGTGAAGGCCGACCTGCAGACGCGGTCGCACGTCCTGGAGACCGTGCAGCTCTTCCGGGCCAAGGTCGTGGACGTCGCCCCCGACGCGGTCACCATCGAAGTGACGGGGACGTCGGACAAGCTCGAGGCCTTCCTGCGCGTCCTGGAGCCGTTCGGGATCCGCGAGCTCGTGCAGTCCGGCCTCGTGGCCATCGGCCGCGGGAGCCGCTCGATCGCCGACCGCGCCCTGCGCTCCGCCTGACCCGATCCCCCACCCT
>DATKNA010000379.1:0-7906 GCA_035541595.1 Kineosporiaceae bacterium
CGACCCACGGGCACCGGGAGACACGACATGGCACGGCGAGGCGACGCGTCGACGACCGGCGACCGGGGCGACCGGCGGCCCTGGCCCAGCGGCACCGGCGCGACGATGGACCGCCTCGTGCGCCGCGACCTGCTGCTGCTGCGCCTTGAAGCGGCCCGGGGACGACGGACCGCGATGGCTGCCCGCGTGGTCGGATCGCGCCGTCAGGCGCGCATGGTCAGCCGTCCGTCCGGGCGGTGACCCGCAGCACCCGGTAGCCCTTGGCGCTCCCGGCCCGCTCCACCGCGACCGCGCCGTCGAGCCGATCCGCGAGCCAGGCCTGCAGCGAATCGGCGCCGAGGTGCCGCTGGACCACGAGGTGGGCCTGCGCCCCGGGTCGCAGGAGGGGCAGCCACCGCAGGAGCAGGGCGTGCAGAGTCTCCTTGCCCACCCGGACCGGCGGGTTCGACCAGATCGCGGTGAACCGCACGTCGTCCGGCACTTCCTCCGGCCGAACCGCACGGACGCCGGCGGTCCCGATCCGCCGGGCGTTCTCACGGGCCAGCTCCAGGGCCCGTTCGTTGACGTCGACGGCCCAGACCCTGGCCCGCGGCGAGAGGAGCCCGAGGGTCAAGGCCAGCGGGCCCCACCCGCACCCGAGGTCGAGGAGATCACCGGACGACGGCGGCGGCGGCGCCTCCCGGAGCAGCACTCGGGTGCCGAGATCCAGGCGGTCACCGCTGAACACCCCTGGAGCCGTGACGACCTCGACATCACGTCCCGCCAACCGCACGCGGAGCAGCCGGCGCTCGGGTGCTCCGGCGGGGCGCTCGCTGAAGTAGTGCGCCCCGGCGCCGTCGGCGTCCGGCTGGTTCAGCACCAGCCCAGGGTAGGGCGGGCCGCCGCCGACCGATGCGCTCGGCGGGGAATCCCGATCGACCGGAGAGGCGTTCCTCTGGAAGTCTGGAGGCTGATGAACGCGATACCTACCCGCTCCCCGCGCGACGACGCCCGGGAGCCGACCGCCGGGCCGACGGCGGCCCGGGTCACCGATACCACCCCTGACGCCGACGACGGCGCCGGCACGCACCCCGTGGTCCGGCGGATCCTCACCCGTCATGGCGGCACCCCGAACGACCGGCGGCGGTCCGACGGCCGGGCACGTCCCGGCCCCGCCGGCGACGGCGAGCAGCTCGACCTCGCCGACCGGCAGGCCCTGCGCCGCGTGGCCGGGCTGTCCACCGAGCTCGAGGACGTCTCCGAGGTCGAGTACCGGCAGCTGCGCCTCGAGCGGGTCGTGCTGGCCGGCTTGTGGACCGGCCGGTCCGCGGACGACGCGGAGAACTCGCTGCACGAGCTGGCGGCCCTCGCCGAGACGGCGGGCAGCGTCGTGGTCGACGGCGTCCTGCAGCGGCGGGATGCCCCGGATCCGGCTACCTGGCTCGGCAGCGGCAAGGCCCAGGACCTGCGCGCCGTCGTGGCCGCCGCGGGCGCCGACACGGTCATCTGCGACGGCGAGCTGAGCCCCTCGCAGCGCCGCGGCCTCGAAGACGTCGTCAAGATCAAGGTGATCGACCGGACGACGCTGATCCTGGACATCTTCGCCCAGCACGCCAAGAGCAAGGAGGGCAAGGCCCAGGTCGAGCTGGCCCAGTTGGACTACCTGCTCCCGCGCCTGCGCGGGTGGGGCGAGTCGATGTCCCGGCAGGCGGGTGGCCGGGTGGCGGGCGGTGCCGGCATCGGCTCCCGCGGTCCTGGTGAGACCAAGATCGAGCTGGACCGCCGGCGGATCCGGATCCGGATGGCCACGTTGCGCCGCCACATCGCGCACATGCGCACCTCGCAACTCACCAAGCGCGACTCCCGCCGGCGCAACGCGGTGCCGAGCGTGGCGATCGCCGGGTACACCAACGCGGGGAAGTCCAGCCTGCTCAACCGGCTGACCGATGCCGGCGTCCTGGTCGAGGACGCGCTCTTCGCCACGCTGGACCCGACGGTCCGCCGGGCCGTCACCCCGGACGGCCGCGAGTTCACCCTGACCGACACGGTCGGGTTCGTCCGGCACCTACCGCACCAGCTCGTCGAGGCGTTCCGGTCGACCCTGGAGGAGGTCGCGGACGCCGACGTCGTCCTCCACGTCGTCGACGCGACGAACCCGGACCCGCAGGGGCAGCTGTCGGCCGTCCGGCAGGTGCTCTCGGAGGTCGGCGCGCGGGGGGTCCGCGAGCTCGTCGTCGTCAACAAGGTCGACGCGGCGGATCCGGACGTCGTGCTGCGCCTGCTGCGGTCCGAGCACGGGGCGGTGGCGGTGTCCGCGCGGACCGGTGAGGGCGTCGACCGTCTCGTCGACGCCCTCACGGACCGGCTGCCCAGGCCGCCGATCGAGGTCGACGTCGTCGTCCCCTACCGGCGCGGCGACCTCGTGAACCGGGTGCACACCGACGGCGAGGTGCTCAGGGAGGAGCACACCGCGGACGGAACCCGGCTGCACGCCCGCGTGCGGCCCGGGTTGGCGGCCGAGCTCGCTCGGGTCGCCCACGCCGCGGGCGTCCGACAGCGCGTCCGACAGCGGGTCTGACCAGACAGGGAGGCGGGACCGGGAGGCGGTCACCGGAAAGGGACGACCGGTGGCCGCCTCCGGCCGCTCGTCGCCCGTGCCTCAGCGGACGAGGATCCGCACGACGTCGAAGGCGGGGATCTGGTTGGCCCGCTGCATCATCGGCACCCGGTGGGACCCGTCACCGGCCCAGACCGCGCACTGCGCGATGCCGCGCTGCGGCAGGCCGAGCACCCGGATGGTCACGGTGTCGGGCTGGGCCCCGCCCTTGCCGTCCTCGGTGGCGACGAAGAACGCGGGCGCCGGCGTCGGGTCGGGGGCCTCGGTCGTCGTCGCGAGCATGCGGCACGCGGTGTGGAAGTGGCCGCGGACGAGCCCGTCGGCGGTCAGGAAGGAGCTCTCCTTGTAGTACCCGCCCGCGGCCGCCTTCAAGAACCGGTCGCGCACGAGATTGCGCGTGCTGACCTTCAGGTCGAAGAACTGGTTGACACGGACGACGCGTGGGGCGGACGTGATGAGCAGTGAGGGGTTCTTGTCGGCGGTGCCGACCTCGCCGAACTGAGTGGAGACGCAGCGGTCGCCGTCCTGGAAGCCGGTGTGCGGCGGGAGGGTGCTGCTCTGGCAACTGTTGCCCAGGATCTGCAGGTCGGCGCCCGACGTGGTCGGCGAACCGGGCTGCGATGCGCTACCGGTCGCCGAACCGCCTGCCGTCGCCGAGCTGGTCGCGGCGCCCGGGGCACAGTCCCCCGAGCCGCTGCCCACCGGTTGCGAGCTGCTACCGGTCGCGCCCGGGTTCGATGCCGGCGTGGATACCGGCGTTGATGCCGGAGCCGGCGTCGACGCCGCCGTCGAACCGCCGGACGCCGTGGGGTCCTGGCCGTCGCCCCAGTAGTTGTGCGCGCCGTGGCTGTCGATCGTCACGCCGCGACGCGCGAGCCAGCGGGCGCCGGGGGAGAGCTTCTGCGACGCCGGTGCGGCCGCCGCCGTGGAGACGGCGCCGGCACCCGCGGCGCCGACCGAGGCGGACGCCGAACAGGTCGGCCCGGCCTGAGCGGTGCCGGCGTCCGCCGAGGCGACCGTGCGGGTCAGGACCACGGTGCTGGCGACGACCGCGAGGGTGGCCGTGGCGATGATGAGCTGGTTCCGGGTGAGTCTGGCCCGGCGGCGTCGGGTGGGGGACATCGGTCACCTTCCGGTCGGATGCGGCCCGGTGGCTGGGCCGGCGGTGGCGGAGCGTGGTCGGTCGTGGTTGCTGCGGCGCGATGCTCAGCGGGGGCGGATGATGCGGATCAGCGCGCTCGCGGCGGCGAGGGCGCCCGTGCCGAGGACGACCCAGATGACGGTCGGCGAGGCGCCGCCGGCGTCGCTGCGTGCCTCGACCGGGGCCAGCGCGTGCAGGTGCAATGGGGGCGGGTCCGGCGGCTGCGGCAGCCCGGAGTAGTCGACGAGGTCCGTGCTCTCCAGCAGCGTCATGTGGGTCATGACGAATTGGTTCGCCTCCTGGGCCAGCTTGCGCACCACGTCGTTGCGGGTGTCCGCCCGGACGGTCGCGATCGCCGGGAAGATCAGGCCGTGGGCTGCCCGCATGCGCAGCACGAAGACCTTGTCGAAGTCGGTGCCGCGTGCCGTTGCCATCTCGTCGAGCCAGCCCTGCTGCTCGAGCAGGGGTTGATTCGGCAGGGTGAGGCCGAGCTGGCCGGCCGCGGCGCGGTCGAGCCGGTCCAGCGTGACGTGCTGCTGGGCGATGATGCGGCCGATCTCGCGGACGCGGGGGGTCGTACCCTTCTGCATGGCCATCGCGCCGGCGGGCATCTCCCACAGACCGGCGAGTCGGACCCGATCGATGAAGTCGCGGTCGGCTGCGGTGAGCGGCGCATTCCTGCCGGCTCCGATGGTCGCGTCCGGTACGTCCACCCCGCCCGGCCCACCGCCGGCGAGCGCCAGCCCCGGCATCGCGAGCACGGCGACCGCGGCCACCACGACCACCGCCGCGAGGGCCGCACGCCGACGTGCGGGGACGACCACCTGATTCTCACCCGGCTTCATGCGCATCGGTCCGGACATGCGCCGGCAATTGCACCGGCGCGGCGCGGAGAATTCACGCCCGGGCCCTCTCCGCAACCCGCGCGACACGGGAAGACTGGCACCGCCCGATTCCCTCGTCAACGGCCGAAAACGCTTTCCGCGGCGCTTGACCGACCCTTGAAGGTCGATTGATCCCGGAGAAACCCTTGAACGATTCTTGCCGGGCACTTAACGCGTCCCCCCCTCCCCGGGCGGATGATTTCGGAAGCCGCCCCCCCGCGGTTGACACGACATCGGCCGCGAACCTAGCGTCCAATTACTCGTTTCTGCGCTCCCCGGTCGGGCTGCAATCGCGACACCACCACCCTGGAGGTTCCGAGGTGCTCTCCCAGACCGTGCACGCGGTCGCCGCACTCGTCGGGTTCACGTCGCTGGCGCTGCTGTGGGCCGCCGTGGTCCTCGGCCTGGTGGTCAGGAACGGTTGGGCGTCGACACGGCTGCGCTACTCCACGGTCGAGGCGGCACACATGACCGCCGCGATCCTCGGTCTCACCCTCGCGGTGGTGCATGCCGCCGCGCAGCTGGCCAGCCCCGTGGGCATCGTCCGGCTGGTGGACGAGGCGGTGCCCTTCGTCAACCCCAGCGACCCCGTGGGGGTCGGGGCGGGCACCCTCGCTCTCGAGCTCTTCCTGGCGGGCGCCCTCTCCGTGCCGATCCGCAAAAAGCTCGGGCACGGTCGCTGGCGCGCCGTCCACGCCCTCACCTACGGGGCGTTCATCCTCGTCAGCGGCCACGTCCTGATCTCCGGATCGGACGTCGGGCCGCCGTGGGTCTGGGGAGGGGTGCTCGGGGCCTGCACGATCGTCGTGGTGCTGTGGGTCGCGACGACGCCGCTCGTCGGCAGGCTGCGCGGGCGGCTCGTCCGGCGCTCGGTCGAGCGGAGTCAGGCGCAGGCCCTCGTCGTGGACGTCGACGCCGCCCGGTGCCAGCGGTTCGGGTTCTGCGAGCACGAGGCGCCGGAGTTCTTCCGGCTGCAGGGCAGCGGCCGGCTCGCCTACCGCACGCACGTGCCCGCGGCTGCCGCCGACAGCGTCATCAGGGCCGTCGAGGTCTGCCCGGCCCGGGCGATCGCCCTGCGCCGGCTGCCGACCACGGTCGTCACCGGCGACACGGGTCCGATCCCGGCGCCCGAGGCCCCCCGGACGCATCCGGCGACCCCGCCGCCGACCCGGTTCCCCGGGGGCCAGCCCGTGGGGCCCGATACCGCGCCCTGGTCCGGTGGGGTGCCGGCCTTGCCGACCGCGGCGGACCCACCGTCGCACCCGGACGGGTTGCCGCTCTTCCCCGTCGCGGCGGGGGACGGCACCCGCTCGTCCCGGCGGCCCCGTGATGCCCAGCGCAGGGGGAGGGTCCGATGAGGGCGGTGCCAGGTCCGCCCGGGACGACGACGGCGGTGCGGCGTCGCCGTGGCGGCCGCCAGCGCGTCGTCGTGGTCGGCGGGGGCCGGGCCGGGGTGGCCGCTGTCGAGGAACTGCGTCGGCAGGCGTTCGAGGGTGACATCACGGTGCTGCACGACGAACCCACCCCGCCGTACGACCGGCCCGCGTGCGCCAAGGGGGTGCTGACCGGGCACAAGCGTCTGGCAGACACGCTGATGCCGGTCCATGGCAGCGACACCGTGGAGTGGCGGCTGGCACGCCGCGCGCTGGCCCTGGACGCCGACGCGCACGTCGTCCACACCGACACCGGCGAGCAGTTCGGGTACGACGCCTTGGTCCTCGCCACCGGGGCGGCGCCCGTCCCGCCGCCGGGGTGGCCCATGCAGGAGCCCGGCCTGCACCTGCTCTACCGCTTGAGCGACGCCTGGCGGCTGCGCCAGGAACTGTGCCACGCCCGGCGCGTGGCCGTCGTCGGAGCCGGCCTGACCGGGTGCGAGGTCGCCCACGCCGTGCGGTCGCTGGCCCGGGACTGCGTCCTGATCGATCCACGCCCCCAGGCGCTCGTGCGGCCGCTCGGTGAGGCGGTCGGCCGCATGGTGACCTGCGAGATCGCCCGGGACGGCGTCGAGCTGCGGCTGGGCCGGCGGGTGACCTCGCTGGCCCGTGGCCGACACGGCTGGATCCTGCTGCTCGACGACGGCGACGAGGTCCAGGCTGACGTCGTCGTGGCCACCACGGGTGAGCGTCCGGACACCGCGTGGCTGCGGGGGACGCCGGGGATCGACGTCAGCGACGGCATCCTCTGCGACGAGGCGCTGCGCGTGGTCGGCGCCGCCGATGTGGTGGCCGCCGGGACCGCGGCCCGCTGGCCCAATCTCCGCTACGGCTCCACACCCACCAGGATCGGGCAGTGGATCACCGCTCTCGAACAGGGCCGAGCCGCCGCGCGCTCGCTGCTCGCCGGGCGCGGGTACGCCGCCCCGGTGACGCACGTCCCGCGGTTCTGGTCGGAGCAGTTCGGGCTGCGCATCCAGGTCTGCGGGGTGCTCCCGCCCGAGGCGGAGATCACCGTCACCGAGCAGCGGCCAGGCCGGCGCAACCCGGCCCGGGCCGGCGTGGCCGTCGGGTACCGGGTGGACGGCGAGCTCGTCGGCCTGGTCGCGGTCAACGCGCCCCAGGCGTTCACCGCGATCGTCCGCACCATGCTGGCTGCGGTCCGGCCCCGGGTGGCGGTCGCCGCGCCCGCCGCCGTCCCGGCTCCGGTCCCCGGCCCCGTGGAGCGCCCGGTCGCGCCGGCTCCGGCAGCGTCCGGAGAGCCGGGCGACGCGGTACGGCCACCGGTTCCCCCACCGGCGGGGCCGCCCCCGATCAGCGGCCCGCTGCCCGTCCGTCCCCGGCTGTACGCGGTGCGCTGACGACGACGGGAACCGGACGGAACCGGGACGGAACCGACCGCTGCCGCACCGGCGGCCCCGGACACCACGACGGCCGGGCAGGCTCCTTCTGCTGGAGCCCGCCCGGCCGCCCCCGGCCCCCGGGAAAGGCGGCGTCAGGGCGTCAGTAGGTGCTGCTGTCTCCGTAAGGGTCCGTGACGGAGGGCTGGGGGGTCGAGCCGGAGCCCGAGCTCGTGTCGCTGGAGGGCTTCGCCGGCGGCACGGTCAGGCGGACCGTGGTCCGTGCGCCGTTGCGCTTGACGGCGTGCCAGGTGCCAGCGACGCCCTGCCCCTTCCACTGCCCCGGCTCGGCGTCTCCGGCGAACCGGTAGATCGGCCAGCCGTGCAGGGTGAGCTGCCAGGTCCCGTCGGGGCGACGGATCTTGCCCACGAGCGACGAGCTCACCCCCTTCAGGACGGGCGTGGACCGGACGAGGACGGGGGGCCACTTCTCGGCGCACGCCCCGGTGCAC
>DATKNA010000380.1:0-16455 GCA_035541595.1 Kineosporiaceae bacterium
AGGACGACCAGGACGCCGTGCCCCTGCGCCCGCAGGCGGCGGCCCACGTGCAGCATCAGGCTCAATGGCCCCACGAAGTTCGTCTCGCCCGACCGCACCGCGAGCGCAGGATCCGCCTCGGCCGCGGCCTGGTCGCCCAACGCCCCGACGGCCACCACGGTCACGTCGACGTCACCGGCGTCGAAGACGGCATCGACGACCTCCGCGTGGCTGTCGGTGACGACGGCGTCCAGCTCGACCACCTCGACCGTCGGCCCCGGCTGCGGCCGGTGAGCCGAGGACGCGCCGGTGAGCTGACGGCCCACCGCCTCGAGGCGCCCGCGATCGCGACCGGCGAGCACCACCCGGCGCACCCGGTCCTGCGGCAGCGCCCGCACGATCGCCAGCCCGATCTCGCTCGTGCCGCCGAGCAGGAGCACCGACTGCGGGCGGCCCAGTGCGTCGATCACAGTCCCAGCCTCCGGGAGAGATCCGAGGCGAACCGCCGGTCGGGGTCGAGCCGGTCGCGTACGGCTTGCCAGTCCCCCAGCCGGGGGTACATCGCCCGGACGAGATCCGGCCGGCAGCGCGCGTCCTTGACCAGGTAGACGGCGCCACCAGCCGCCGCGACGACGTCGTCGAGCCGGTCGAGGGTCGTCGCCAGCAGGTCCGCCGCGGCCGCCCGCGACGGTGCCGGGACGTCGACGGCCAGGGTCCACCCCGGGCGCGGGAACGACAGCGGGGCCCGGCCCTGGGCACCGAACCGCTTGAGAACCCCCAGGAAGGCCGGGCCCGCGGCGGACACCCGTCGCAGCGCAAGCTCGATCAGGTCCTCCCGGTCGTCGGGGACGACGATCTGGTACTGGAGGAAGCCGACCGGCCCGTAGAGACGGTTCCAGCCCCGCACGCCGTCGAGAGGGTGGAAGAACCTCTCGAGCCGTTCGAGCGTGCCGCGCGGCCGCGGCGCAGCCGTGCGGTACCAGAGTGCGTCGAAGGCGCGCGCCGAGGGGCGCCTGACCGCGCTGGCCGGCAGCGACGGTGCCACCAGGCGGACCGTGGGGTGGTAGGCCAGGGCATCGGCCACGCCGAGCGCGCGGACGGCGTCACCGTCCGCGTGCTCCCCGCTGGTCAGGACGCCGCGTCCGGCGGCCGGACCGGTCGCGAGGGCGTCGATCCACGCAACCGTGTAGCGGTACCGCCGGTCATGCTCCCGCAGACGGTCCATCAGCAGCGCGAGGGTCGGCGCCCGCTCGGTGTGGACGGCCATCCACGCGCTCCGCACGGGCCGGAGCTGGATGGCGGCACGTGTGATCACCCCGGTCAGGCCCAGCCCCCCGACCGTGGCCCAGAAGGCCGCCGAACCGGCCGGCTCGCCGGACGGTGCCAGGCGATGCACCGCGCCGTTCCCGTCGACGAGCTCGATCCACCGCACGTGGCCCCCGAAGGTACCGTCGACGTGGTGGTTCTTGCCGTGGACGTCGGCCGCGATCGCGCCTGCGACGGTGACGAACCGCGTTCCGGGCGTCACCGGCACGAACCACCCCTGCGGCACGCTGAGTCGCAGCAGGGCGTCCAGGCTGGCCCCGGCCCCGACCTCGGCCACGCCGGTCGCGGGGTCTAGTGCGATGTCGACGAGCGCCCGGGTGGAGACCACGACCCCGCCGGCGCTCTGGGCGGCGTCGCCGTAACACCGCCCCAGGCCGCGACCGATCACGCCGCGCGCCCCGGCGGCCCGGCCGGCGACCAGCTCGGCGACGGCGGCCGCGTCCCGGGGCACCGCGACCGTGGCGACGGTCGGCGCCGTCCGTCCCCACCCGCTCAGGCGTTGCCGAGTATGCGCCGGCGTCCGGTCAGAGGCCGAGGTCGAACCCACCGGCTCCCACCGCCAGCATGGCGATCCAGACGAGGCCGAGGATCAACAGGGCCCGATCGTGCAGCAGGACCTCCTCCGGCGCCTCCGCGGTGCCGCGGTCGAGGTCGAGCGCGTAGCGCAGCAGCGCGAGCAGGAACGGTGCGAGGGAGAGGAGGGCCCAGCTGCCCTCGTCACGCACGAGGTAGACCTGGCTCGCCCAGAGCGCGTAGCAGGCGATCGTCAGCGTGGCCGCGGAGGTCCAGACGAACCGCAGGAAGCTCGGCGTGTAGACGGAGAGCGTGGTGCGCACACGCACACCGTCGCGGTCGTCGGCACCGACGCGCTCGGCGTACCGTTTGCCGCTGACGAGGAACAACGATCCGAACCCCGCCACGAGCAGGAACCACGAGCTCACGGCGAGACCGGCGGCCACGCCGCCGGCGGCGCCGCGCAGGACGAATCCGGCGGCCACGACGACGAGCTCGACGACCGGCTCGCCGCGCAGCCAGATCGTGTACGCCAGGGTCATCGCGAGGTAGGCGGCCACGACCAGCGCGAACGCCGGGGAGGCGAGGACGGCCACGGCGAGACCGGCGAGCGCCAGGACCGCCGCCGCTGCGAGCGCGCCGGCCTTCGACAGGTCGCCGGCGGCGACAGGTCGGTGCCGCTTGCGGGGATGGCCCCGGTCCTCCGCCGCGTCGTGGACGTCGTTGATCAGATAGGTGGCCGACGCGGCCAGGCACATCGCCACGAAGGCGATGGCCGTGTCCAGCGACACCCGGGGCTGCAGCAGCCGCCCGGCCGCCAGCGGAGCTCCGATGACCAGGACGTTCTTCAGCCACTGCCGGGGCCGGACCGCGACGACCAGGGATCGCGGCCGCCGCCGGGAGGGCGTGCGCAGGACCTGGGGACGCGCCTGCGTGGCGGTCATCGGCTGTAGACAGCGAAGAAGTCACGGCTGTTGACCGTGAAGTAGCGATCCGCCGGCCGGGCGAAGTCGAGCAGCTTGTGCGGGAGCAGCGACGACCCTGACGACGAGCCCGAGTACCACATGTAGGAGACCCACTCGGGGTTGATGTCCAGTTCCATCGCGCGGACGGCCCCCGCGCGCTGCAGGAGAACGGCGAGGGTACGGGCCGACAGCGCCGGACCCATCGCGAAGACCACGTCACCGGACGAGGTGACGCCGACGCCCGACCGCCAGACGAAGGCGTCCCCGCCGAGGGTCGCCCCCCAGGTCGACTGGGTGTCCGCGTTGATCCGCGAGCTCAGCCGGCCACCGTCGACCAGCAGTCCCAGGTTCTGTCGCACGGAACTGACCTGCGGCGTCATCGACACCTCGCGCCACCAGGCGCCGATGTCCACGTGCCCGTCGGCGTAGACGACGAACGAGGCCGCGCCTGGCTCGAGCCCGCCGACGGTGTGCCCGTCCTGGTAGAACCCGCCGCGCGCATCAGCGATCTTGAAACCGCTGTTGAACGTTGCCACCAGGCCGGCGCGCCGCGTCGTCGGGATGCTGGCGGGCTCGTTCCAGCGACCGAGGTCGCCGGGATCGGCCGAGCCGGGGTGCTGCTCGAAGCGCACCAGCCGAGAGCTCATCCAGGCCACTCCGGCGAGGTAGCTGGTGTGGACGGCGTCGGGCCTGAGCAGCGCCGTCTGAACCGCCGGTTGCCCGCCGACGACGACGCGGGCGACGAAGACACCCTCACCGGGCAGGCCCGGGCTCGCGAGCACCGCCAACCGTGGCTGGATCGCGACGGGCGGGTACCCGGCGGCCGAGGTGGCCGGCCGCCGCGGCCGACCGGCCGAAGACGTCGCGGCGGCCTTCCCCGGGCCGCTCGAACCGGCGTCCGCCGCCATCGACTGCTGCGCGGACGCATCGAGCGTGCCGCCCGTGGTCGGCGGATCCAGCCGGTACTGCACTGCCTCCAGCCCCGTGACCACGAACCCGAACCCCTTGTCGCGCGCGCTCTCCGCGACCCGTGCCGTCAGGCTGTCGTTACTGGATGCGACGACGGCGGGCACGATGATCCACGCTGTCAGGGCCACCGCCACGATCACGGCGGCCGCGCCCGCCCGACGCATGAGCATCGCTCGGGACGGCGGTGCTTGCGCGGCAGGCCGCGGGGGCCGGGCAGGAACCGGTATCCGCATCGCGACGAGCTCCCTCCGAACGACGTCGCCTGATGTGACGACGCTGGACGAAGGCCTTCGGTTGGCGGGCCACCCCGGTGACGGTGAGGGAACGACAGCCGCCGACTGCGGGAAGAGCGTGACGAACGGTAACCTTGAGTAACAGGCCTCGTGCCGACGGCGACGGGCGCTGACGTCACGAACCGAACGCGTCGAGGCCCGTCAGCGCCTCGCCCACGACGAGCTGGTGGACTTCCTGCGTCCCCTCGTAGGTCAGCACCGTCTCGAGGTTCGCCGCGTGCCGCATCGGCGAGTAGTCCGCCGTGATGCCGGAGCCCCCGAGCACCGTGCGCATCGAGCGCGCCACCTCCAGTGCCGACCGGACGTTGTCCAGCTTGCCCAGGCTCACCAGCTCCGGAGTCAGCGCCCCCGGCACGGCGCCGTCCTTCACCCGCCCCAGGTGGAAGGCCAGGAGGACGGCCTTCGCGTACGCCGCCGCGGCGTCCGCGAACTTGGCCTGGGTGAGCTGGAAGCCGGCGATCGGCCGGCCGAACTGGATGCGCGCGGCCGCATAGTCGAGGGCGACCGCAAGGCAGTCGCGGATCGCGCCGGTCGCCCCCCAGACGATGCCGAACCGAGCCTCGGTCAGGCACGACAGCGGCCCTCGCAGACCCCTCACCTCGGGCAGCACGGCGTCCGCGGGCACCCGGACGCCGTCGAGCACGAGCTGGCCCGTGACCGACGCGCGCAGCGAGAGCTTGCCCGTGACCTCGGGTGCCGAGAATCCCGGCGTCGTGGCCGGGACGAGGAAGCCGCGGATCCCGTCGTCCGTGCGCGCCCAGACGACGGCGACGTCCGCAACCGGCGCGTTCGTGATCCACATCTTGACGCCGTCGAGCACCCAGTCGCCGCCCGGTCCGGGCCTGGCCCGGGTCCGCATGGCGGAGGGGTCGGAGCCTGCGTCCGGCTCCGTCAGGCCGAAACAGCCGACCGCCTCCCCCGCGGCCATGCGCGGGAGCCAGGCCTGCTTCTGCGCCTCGCTGCCGAACCGGTGGATGGCGTACATCGCCAGCGACCCCTGCACGGAGACCAGCGACCGCACGCCGCCGTCCGCGGCTTCGAGCTCGCGGCAGGCGACCCCGTACATCGTCGCGGTGGTCCCGGCGCAGCCGTAGCCCTGCAGGTGCATGCCGAGCAGGCCGAGGTCGCCGAAGAGCTCGGCCAGATCACGTGCCGGCAGCTGACCGTCGAGGTACCACCGCGCGACGTGTGGGCGGACGTGCTCGTCGAGCACGGCGCGCACAGTGACCGCGGTGTCGCGCTCGTCGTCGGTCAGGAGCCCGTCCAGGGCCGCCAGCTCGTCGGGTGTGCGTGCGGGCGAGGTCGTCATGCCGCCCATTCTCGCCGTGGCCCAGACGACGGTGACCCTCTCCCCCGGCCGCTGTGCACTGCACCAGATGCGGTGCGCTGGACAGCCGCGGGAGCAGAGACCCCCAGCCGATGCCCCGTTCGCCCTGCGCGATCGAGCTAGCCAGGCGTGGCCCGTCGAGCGATCCTGTAATCCTGTAATTTCTGTAATTGGGGAAGCAGGTGGTCCCGATGGGCAACCCCGAGGAGCGGCCGGACGGCAGGGTGGTCCCGCCGGACGACGAGGCGCTGGACGCCTACTCCAGCATCGTCACGCGCGTCGCCGCCGAGCTCATCCCGCGGGTGGCCGCTCTGCGGGTCGGGGCAGGCGACCGCTGGGGCGGCGGGACGGGCAGCGGGGTCGTCTTCACGGCCGACGGGTACGTGCTCACGAACGCGCACGTCGTGGGATCGTCACGGGGGGGCGCCGCGGCGTTCCCCGACGGCACGTCGGCTCCGTTCCGGCTCGTCGGCGCCGACCCGCTGTCCGACCTCGCGGTGGTCCGCGTGGACGGGCCGACGCCTCCGCCGGCCACCCTGGGGGAGGCGTCCCGGCTGAGGGTGGGCCAGCTGGTCGTCGCCGTCGGCACGCCGCTCGGCCTGGCCGGCACCGTGACGGCCGGCGTGGTGAGCGCCCTCGGCCGGTCCCTGCCCGCGCGCAGCGGCGGCACCTTGCGCGTGGTCGAGGACGTCATCCAGACGGACGCCGCGCTGAATCCCGGCAACTCCGGCGGCGCGCTCGCGGACAGCCGTGGCCACGTCGTCGGCATCAACACCGCCGTCGCCGGTGCGGGCCTGGGGCTCGCCGTGCCCGTGAACGACACGACCCGCCGCATCATCGGCACGCTGGTCAGCGAGGGCCGGGTACGGCGCGCCTTCCTGGGGCTGGTCAGCTCACCCTCACCGCTGCCACCCACGCTCGCCGACAAGGTCGGTCGCAAGGAGGGTCTGCGGCTCGTCGAGGTCGTCCCGGGCAGTCCGGCAGACCGCGCCGGGCTCTACGCCGGCGACGTCCTGCTGACGGTCGGCGGTCAGCCGGTGTCGACCGCGCAGTCGGTGCAACGCCTGATGTTCGCCGACGCGATCGGCCGGGACCTGGCCATCACCGTGTGGCGCCGGGGCGCGCTCGTCGACGTCATCGCCCGCCCGGTCGAGCTGACGGCCGCGGCCTGACCCCTCCGACCCGGCCGCGGCCGCCGACCCACCCGCGCGAGCCGCACACGCCCTACGGTGCAGCACCACGCGGGCGTCCACCCGGCCCGCGAGGACGACCTCCGCCGGATCCTCGCGGGCCCCGGGGGCTGTCATGTCCGTTCTGCTGCTGGGTGATCGTCTCGGGCTCAGCCGACGAGGCGCTGCAGCGGGACGGCGGAGAGCACCCGCGCCCAGACGGGGACCTTCCCGTCGACGGCGGTCTGCGGGACGGACCGCGGGCGGCCGAAGGGGCGCCGGGCCGGGCGGACGGCCACGGTCCCGCCCTTCATGCTCACCCAACTGCCGGGGCCCATGGTCACCTGCGCGTGCGCGGTCGCCGGCCGCCGGGCGAGCACGCGCGCCACCAGCACCGCACCGACGACCAGCTCGGCCGTGGTCAGCAGGCGGGTCAGATCGACGGCCGGGCGCCCGCGCGGGCCGTCACCCGTGGCCGGCGCCCATGTCGACCGGGCGCCGGAGGTTGCGTGGTGGGCGGCCAGACGTCCGTCGCCGCCGCTCTCCACCGCGATGTCGGCGACAGCGGGTGCGGTGCTCATGCTGCTCTCCCATCCCTCCTGCCGCGTCCGCGGCACGGATTCCTTGATCACTCCGTCGTCGATCCGACCGGACGCCGTGATCGGGCCGGCGGGGGCGAGCTCGGCGGAGGGGCCGACGACGGCGGCGAGGGCGGCGCCCCAGGCTCGGGCGCGCACCTGCTCACCGGCCCGCAAGGGCCCGGCCACGTGCTCGACGACGAACGCCTCGGGCGGTGCGACGAGCCGGTATCCCCGACGCCGCAGCCGCCGGGCGATCCCCGCGGCCGCTCCGCCGGTGAAGGGCCGGTCGATCCGGGTGTCGAAGGCAGCGGTCGGGGCGCCGCGACCGGCCGGGAGATCGGCCAGCCACGCCCGAACGCCGCCGGTCCCGTCCTCCCGGCGTCTCCCCGTGCACCCGGTCGGGTGCAGCCGGGGCCGGATCCGGCGTTCGTACTGGTCCTCCATGGCGCGGCTCAGGACCGAGGTGGGTCCCCAGAAGTGCGTCGGCCCGCCCACGACGAGCAGGTCCGCACCCGCGGCGTCCGGCGGGACGTCCCGGACGGACAGGCACTCGACCTCGGCGTCCGGACGTGCCGAGGCGACCCCGGCCGCAACGGCCCGGGCAACCGCACGGGTATGGCCGAAGAGGCTCTCGTGGACGACGAGCACGCGCATGACGACCTCAGCCCACCGGTGCGCGCGTCGTGGCCCCGGCGACGGCTCGCTTCGACACCGCTCCCACCTCCAGGTAGCCTGAGCACCCATTGTGATCGTCCCTCCGCCTCCCCGGCCCGGTCAGGGCCGAACGTCCCGCCGGAGCGCGGCACTGGCCCCGTCTCGCGTCCCGCGCCCCGGCCGCATCGGGTCGGGACCTGAGCGGGACCTCCGCCCCTACTCGCCGCCGGTGCCGTAGTCCGAGGCTGGTCGACAGGACTGGCCGCCCCGAGGCGCCTCCCCGTCGTCCGATGGAGGTTCCATGAACGCCGAAGCAGGGCCGCGATCAGATCGCGTGGTGGTGGGCTACGACGGCTCGGAGCCGGCCGCCGCGGCGGTCGACTGGGCCGCGGCCGAAGCCCACCGCCGAGGCGTGCCGCTGACCGTCGTCCACGTCGGCGACGAGGTCCGCGTCGTCGGCGCCCTCCCCGAGGAGCCGCCGGAGCACGTGGGCCGGGGACGAGCGGCCGCGGAGCGGATCACCGGTGACGGCGTCGAGCGGGCACGCAAGGTCGCCGACGACCTCGAGGTCACAGGACGGACCGTGTTCGCCCGCGCCGCCTCTACGCTCGTGGCGGCGTCGAAGGACGCCTCACTCGTCGTCGTGGGGACCCGCGGCCGCGGCGAGGTGACGGCGGCGCTGCTGGGCTCGGTGGCCTTCGCGGTGAGCGAGCACGCGCACTGCCCGGTCGTCGTCGTCCCGGCGTCGGCCGCCGCGCTGCCAGGCCCCGATCGACCGGTCGTCGTCGGCATCGACACCTGGCCACGATCGGAGCGGCCGGCGCGGTTCGCCGCCGCTGTGGCGTCCGAGGCGTCCGCGCCCCTGGAGATGGTCTCGGCGTACCGGGCCGCCGAGCCCGGTTCGGACGTCCCGGATTCGTCGTGGGCGCTCGAGGCCGAGGGTGGAGTCCAGTTCGAGGGGCCGGCCCGGGCGGCCGCCCTGGAGGCTCTCGCGGCCGCGAGCGTGGCCATGCACGAGCTGTACCTGGGCCTGGAGGTGCGGACCGCCGCGGTGGAGGGGTTGCCGGCGCAGGTCCTCGCGGACCAGGCGCGGGGTTGCGGGCTGCTGGTCGTCGGCGCCCGGGGGTCGGGCGGCTTCGCCGGACTGCGGCTCGGCTCGATCGCGCACGCCGTCCTGCACGACGCCTCGTCCGCGGTGGCCGTCCTGTCCCCGGTGGCGGTCGTGCAGACCGACGCTGCGGACGACGACGATCCGATCGGAGACGACGCCGGGACGGCCGGCTGAGGCGGACCGAGGCCGTCCCGGCCTGCACGGCCGAGGGCGGCCGCGGCCCGCGA
Organism: Kineosporiaceae bacterium; assembly: GCA_035541595.1. GTDB lineage: Bacteria > Actinomycetota > Actinomycetes > Actinomycetales > Kineosporiaceae > DATKNA01. Next base: position 9,115 of record DATKNA010000380.1, read on the forward strand.
GCCGGTCGGCCACCCACGTGCATCCCGAGCCCGTCCGCCCGCGGAACAGGCTGACCAGGGGCCCAAAGCCCCTGGTCACCGGTCGACCGACGGCCTAGCGTCGATAATGGAGCGTGACGTGACCCGGGTCGGGAACGGTGACGCGGGACGACGTGAGAAGGAGGCGACCATGACCGAGACGAGCGACAGCGCTCGGACGTGGTCCAGATCGAGCAGGCACGGGATCGTCGTCGGATACGACGCGACCCCCGCTGCCAAGGTAGCCCTGCGCTGGGCGGCGGCGGAGGCGGCCCGCCGGGCCACGCCGCTCACGGTCTTCTACGTGGTGGACTTCACCGGGCTCACGGTCGATCCGTGGGCCGCCCACGTCGACGACTGGCCCGGCCCGGCGCTCGACGCCGGGCGGGAGGTCGCGCACGAGGGCGTCTCGCGGGCGACGAGTTCGGAACCCGTCGTGGCCGCCAGGCCGCTGGTCGGCACCGGAGCCCCGGCCGAGGCCCTGGTCGAACAGTCCCGGACGGCCGAGCTCGTCGTCGTCGGGACCCGGGGTCGCGGGGAGTTCGCGGCGGCGTGCCTCGGGTCGGTGTCGAGCACCGTCGTGACCCACGCGCACTGCCCCGTGGTCATCGTCCGGGGCAAGAACCCGCACGTCCCGGGCCCCGGTTACCCCGTGGTCGTGGGGGTCGACGGGTCGGCGTCGTGCCGGCGCGCGCTCGAGGTGGCGGCCGACATCGCGGCCGACGCGCATGCCCCGCTACGCGTCGTCAGTGCCTGGGCCGGGCCGGCGGACGAGGCGTGGATGGTCGCCTACCCGCGAACCGCCTACCCCAGCACGACCGAGCTGGTGTACGCGGAGCGCGCCAGCGCGGACGAAGCCGCCCAGGAGGCTGCGCGGCGCGCCAGGCAGCTCCACCCGGGCCTGCAGGTCGGCGTCCTGGCCGTCGAGGGGCGGCCGGCCGCAGCTCTGGTCCAGGCCGCGAACGATGCCGGCCTGCTCGTCATCGGAACCCGAGGGCATGGCGCGGTCACCAGCCTTGTGCTGGGATCGGTCAGTCACGGCGTCGTGCACGCGGCACACTGCGCGGTCGCCGTGGTCAGGACGCGGAAGGCGCCCCGGCGGTCGGACAAGACCCGGGAGCCCGTGCACGTCACGCGCTGAGCGCGGACGGATGACCTCGCGGACGACGGGGAGGGCGGATGCAGGCCTGGATCGTCGACCCCCCGCCCGTCCCGCCGCTCAGCGGCGATCATGTCAACTTGCGCAGCATCGAGCTCCCGGAGCCGGAGCCCGGTGCCGGCGAGGTTCGGGTCCGGGTCGCCGCGTGCGGCGTCTGCCGGACGGATCTGCACCTCGCGCAGGGGGACCTGCCTGCCCATCGGCCGCGCTCGGTGCCCGGGCACGAGATCGTCGGCATCGTCGACAGGCTCGGCCCGGGAAGCGAGCGGTTCGCCCTCGGCGACCGGATCGGCATCGCCTGGCTGCGCAGCACGGACGGGCGCTGTCGGTGGTGCCGTCGCGGTCGGGAGAACCTCTGCTCCGCCGCGCGGTTCACCGGATGGGATGCCGACGGGGGGTTCGCCGAGACCACCCTCGCCCCCGAGGCCTACGCCTACCGCCTGCCGGCCGGGCTCGACGACGCCGTCGCGGCCCCGCTGCTGTGCGCGGGCATCGTGGGCTACCGGTCGCTGCGCCGCACGAGCCTGCCGCCCGGGGGCCGGTTGGGAATCTACGGGTTCGGCGCGTCCGCGCACATCGTCATGCAGGTCGCGCTCCACGAGGGGGCGACCGTGCACGTGCTGACCCGCGCCGCCGCTGGCCGCGACCTCGCGCGAGCGCTGGGCGCGTCGTCGGTGGGCGACACCTACGACGGGCCACCCGAGCCGCTCGACGCTGCGATCATCTTCGCGCCGGCCGGCGAGATCGTGCCCGTCGCCCTGCGGGCGCTCGACCGCGGCGGCGTCCTCGCGATCGCCGGGATCCACCTCACCGACGTCCCGCCACTGAACTACGAGCGCGAGCTGTTCCAGGAGAAACAGGTGCGCAGCGTCACGGCCAACACCCGGGCCGACGGCGAGGAGTTCCTCCGGCTGGCGGCCGCCATGGGGATCGAGCCGACCGTGCACCGGCACCCGCTGTCCTCGGCGAAGACGGTGCTCCAGGACCTGGCCCGCGACGCCTACAGCGGCGCCGCCGTGCTGATCCCCCCGCAGGACCCGGGCTGACCGCAGCCGCTCCCGGACCCCGCTGCGACGTTCATGCACGCGCAGGCCCGGCTCCGGGCACGTGATCGCCAGGACGACCTCGCGGCGCACCGGTGAGCGGCCAGGTGCCGAGGGTGTCGTGCACCGCGTGCTGGTCGGGGGCCTGACCGAGCCGGCTGCGGACCAGCTCGATCTGGGCCACCGGCCATTCGACGCCGCGAAAGGCGCCCACCGCGGTCGTCAGTGCACGCACGCCCGAACCGGACCGCGCCCGGGCCAAGGTCAGATGCGCCCGGTACGGACGGTCCTCCACGTCGAGGCCGATGCGACGCGCCGCCGCCTGGACGGACCCGGCGAGCCGACGAAGTGCCGCCGTGTCGCCCGCGACCGTGACGAACAGCACGCGGTCGCCGAATCGGCCCGCGCCGCCGAACCACACGCGCGCCGGCGGGTGACGTCCCGCCACCCGCTCGAGCCGGCGTTCCAGCTCCGGCAGCCGCTCACTCGCGACCTCGGCGAGAAAGACGAGCGTGAGGTGCCACTGCGCGGGGAGCGTCCAGGCGAGCTCGGGGTGGGCGGCGCGCAAAGGCGTCACCAACGCCTCGAGGTCGACGATCGTCGCCGCGGGCGGCCGGGCGGCGACGAAGAGCCTCACCCGGGCCAGGCTACGAGCACGCCCGGCGAGGCGCGTCCTCACGTCGCCGTGCCGGTCACTGCCCGTCCTACGTACCGGACGGTCCGTAGTACGGGGTAGAGGAAAGGTCACTCAGTTCGAACAATGGGCAGCGCGCTCCTCGCGCGAGGTCGAGGAGGCCCGCCACGGTTCTCGCGGACCACGGCGGATGCCGGAGGCGAGGGAACGGGCGTGGGACGTCACCCGACGGGACGCGGCATCGGCGTGGCCGGTGTCGTCGTCATCGTGGCACTCGCCGTGGCCGGTGCCGCCGCGATCACCGGAGCTCTCGCCGTGGCCGGGTGGCTCCCCGGCGGTCACGGCACGGGCGAGCAGACGGCGGCGGTTCCCTGCGACGGGGCGGTGCGGGACGTCCGGGTGGTGACGGCGTCGTCCTTCGCGCCCGTGCTGAACCGGCTGGGTGACGACCTGGCGCAGGGCGGGCAGTGCCTGCGCCTGCGCGTCGAGCAGGCGGACGGCCGGACGGCGGCCACGCAGGTGGCGGTCGACGACGCCGACGTGTGGATCCCCGACGACGCCTCATGGAAGCACGTCGCGCCCCCAGGGCTGCTCGGCCCGGACCGGTCGCACGAAGCGGGAGCGGTGCTCGCCACGAGCCCCTTCTTCATGGTCACGGACTCGGCCACCGGGCGGCGCCTGACCCGGGCCGGCGGGTCGTGGCTGGCCCTGGCCGACCTGGTGGCGAACTCGGGCGTGCACCTCGTCGTCCGGGACCCGGCCGGCTCGGGTGACGGCCTGGTCGGGGCGGGCTACGTGGCCGAGGCGGTGTGGGTCGCCCAGGGCATGGACGCATCGGCCCTGGCCCTGGAGAAGATCGTCGAAAAGGTACGCGTCGACGAGGACGGCCCCGCGATGCCGACGTCGGCGAACGAGGTCGGCGTGGTGCCCGAGTACGCCCTGCTGCCGGCCCTCGCCCGTCCCGGTGGGGCGGCACCCATGATCTTCGCCGGCCGCGACCACACGGCGCAGCTGCGGTACACCTGGTTCCCCACGGCCAAGGCCGTCGCCGACCCGGTCCGGGCGGCGGCGCTGGACCGGCTGCGGGCCGCGCTGACAGGTCCGCGAGCGGCGCAGGCCCTGGACGCCGCGGGACTCCGGTCGCCGGAGTCCAAGGACCCGCCCACGCGTGGGCGGCAGGCGGTCCCGGCGCTGACCGCCGCGACGCTGCCGGTCCTGGGTGGTCACCACGTCGACCACGTCTTCGCCAGCTGGTACCGGGACGACCGGCAGATGAACGTCACCATGGTCGTGGACGTCTCGTGGTCGATGTCCAGTCCCGCGCCCGGGGGGCGGACCCCGCTCATCGACCTCGTCGGCCACGGAGCGCAGTCGGTCGGTGACATGCTGCCGGACCAGGCACGGCTGGGGCTGTGGACGTTCGGCTCCCAGCTCGACGGTACGCGCGACTACCGGATCGCGGTTCCCATCGAGCCACTGACCCGTGAGCACCGGGCGGAGCTCGCCTCGGTGGTCGGCAGGCTCCACGCCGAGCACACCGGCACGGGCCTCTACGACACGATCCTCGCCGCCTACACGGCGGCACGGGACGCGTACACGCCCGGGAGATCCAATCAGGTGATGGTCTTCACGGACGGGATCAACGAGGACGACCCCGACTCGATCAGCCTGCCCCAGCTCACCCGGCGGCTGCTGACGGCGCAGGATCCGCGCCGACCCGTCCAGCTCAGCCTGGTCGCGTTCGGCGAGCACCCCCAGGTGGCGGAGATCAGCAAGGCGCTCGACCCGGTCCACGCCTACGTCGAACCGCTCCGGACGGCCACCCAGGTGGAGGCGATGTTCATCCATCTGGCCAGCGGAGGCCTGCACAGCGAGTCCCGGTCCTGAGCACCGCGGCTGGTGTCAGCACGCACCCCATCCGAGGGATCATGAGGAGATGGACGGCGCAGCGACAGGGGCTCCCCAGGATGTGAGGAGCATCGGGGCGCACCCTACGCTGCGCAGTGCAGGGCCGGCGACGCTCCGGGAGGGGGCGGATGGACACCGAGGACGACCGCGACCGCGGTGCCACGGGGCCCGTGCACCTGCTCGTGGTGGCTGCCGTGCTGGTCGCGCTCGTGGCCGGGGCCGCCGTCGCCGTCCCGTGCTTCACGAGGATCGTCGACACCGTGCGCCGGACGGTGGTCGCGCTGGAACCCCTGTTCCGACCGGGCGGGTCGGCGACGCCGCCGGCCGGAGCGACCTCGGCCCCCTCGCGCGCCGCCAGGGGGCACCACGGCGCAGCGCCCGGCACCCCGACCGCCTCGGCCGGCTCCCGGACGTCGACCGCGAACCCCCTGACGGCCGCGGTCCGGGCGGACGCCGGGAGCATCGTGCGCGTCACGGGCATCGCCGCGGCCTGCTCCCAGGAGCAGGAGGGATCCGGCTTCGTCGTCTCCGCGTCCCACGTCGTCACCAACGCCCACGTCGTGCAGGGTCTTCGGGTCGCGCGCGTGCAGATCGCCGGTGCCGGCCGCCGATACCCCGCCCGGGTCGTGTTCTACGACCCCACCATCGATCTGGCCCTTCTCGACGTGCCCGGGCTACCCGCCCGGCCGCTGCCGATCTCGACCGGCTCGACGGCACCCGGTACGGGCGTGGTGGCGGCGGGCTTCCCGCTGGGCGGCCCGTTGAGGCTCTCGACGGGCACCGTGCAGGCGGAGGGTCTGGAGGCCGGACCGGCCGTCGGCTCCGTGCCGCCGCGCCGGCGACCGATCTACCAGCTGTCCGTCGTGGTCAAGCCCGGCAACTCCGGTGGCCCGCTGCTGACGTCCGACGGGCAGGTGGTCGGCGTGGTCTTCGCCCGCGGCGGCACCCGGACGCCGACGGGCTTCGCGATCACGGCCGCGACGGCGTTCGACGACGTCCGCGGTGCCCTGACGGCCACCCGGCCGGTGAATGCCGGAACCTGCAGCTGACACCCGGCCCGCCGGCCCGGTACGGCCCGCCGCCGCGCCGCGCCGCTCACGCGAGGTGACCGGCGACCGCGGCGGCGTAGGCCGCACCGTCGGGCAGGTCCGGCCTCAGCGCCGCCACCGCCTCGCGCGCCTGCTCGGCCGGGGGTCGGCCGGCGATCCGCCGGACCAGGGGACGCGCGCCAGGGTCACCGGTGGAGGCCCCGTCGCGCTCGAGGAGCCACCGGATCCAGGCGGCGACCACGAACGGGCCGGCCGTCCCGGGCGGGAGGCCGGCCCGGGCGCGCGCCGCCCCGACGTCCAGCACCCGGACGGGAAGCTTGTGGAAGCCGTCCGCGGCGATCTGGGCGAGGTGGTGCTCGATCCGCCGGTTGGCCCAGCGGGCGCGCAGCGCGGCGAGGAACGCGTCGACGTCGTCGGCGTCCATCCGTAGCACCTCGCGAGCCTCGGCCCAGAGCTCCTCGACCCGGCGCCGCAGGGCCGGGTCGGCGAAGGCCCCGGCGATCGTGGCGTCACCGGCCGGCAGCCCGGCGTACGCCAGCAGCGAGTGCCCCGCGTTGAGCAGCCAGAGCTTGCGCTGCTCGTACGGGCGGAGGTCATCGACGAAGCCGGCGCCGGCCAGCTCCCACGCGGGACGGCCGCCGGGGAACGGGCCGCTGAGGATCCACTCCCGATAGGGCTCGGCGACGACCGCGGCCCGGTCGTCCCAGCCGACCAGGCCGCGGACGATCCGGAGGTCCTCGAGGGTCGTCGCCGGGGTGATCCGGTCGACCACGCTGGAGACGAAGCTCACCTGCTGATCGATCCAGGCCGCCAGGTCCGGGTCGACGAGGCGGGCCAGCTCGTGCACGACGGTGCGGACGACCGCGCCGTTGCCGGGCAGGTTGTCGCAGCTGACGACGGCGATCGGGCCGGCGCCGGCGGCGCGGCGGGCGCCGAGCCCGTCGAGCAGCCGGCCCGGGGCCGTGACCGGTCCCACCGGCGTGAGAGACCCCCCCAGGGTGCTGCTGAGCAGCTCGACGTCCGCGCGCACGGCCGGCGCGTCGAGGGCGAGGTGCCCGTCGGGGGCACGCCGGTAGCCGGCCTCGGTGACGGTCAGCGTGACGACCCCCGTCCCCGGCGTGGCCAGCACGGACCGCCAGGTCGGGGCGTCGGCGCCGTCGTGGGCCCGGACGATGCTCCCCACCGGGACGGCGTCGTCGCGGTCGGGGCCACGGACGAGCAGGGTGTACCGACAGTCCTGGGCGGCCAGGATCCGGGCGGCGGCCGCCCAGCGGCCGGTGAACGCCGCGATCCCCCACGGCGACCCGCCGCTGGCCTCGTTCGCGGCATGCGTGTACCAGGCCTGGTGCGAGCGGTGGAACGCGCCCAGCCCGAGGTGGGCCATCCGCACGGGCGCCCGCCGCGGCGACCGAGACCTGCCCTCGGCGGAACCCGGCGTCGTCGCTCCCATGCGGCTCACCCTTGCACGGCGCCGGTCCCGGCACGCCGGTTGGCGGGTCGGTGCGCCGGCGGGTCAGAACGCGTGGGTCA
>DATKNA010000381.1:0-6878 GCA_035541595.1 Kineosporiaceae bacterium
GGGGGCCGGGCCGGCCCATGGCGGGGCGGCGGGCGGCGGGTAGCCGGCGGCCGCGTACGGACCGGCCGGCGCGTCCTGCACGGGCTCACGGGCGTGACCCTGGTACGGGTCGGCCTGGTACTGCTCGGCCTGATAGGGGTCGCCCTGGAAACCCCCGAGGTGCTGCGCGGCCTGGTAGGGATCTGCCTGGTGGGCGGCGGCCCGCTGCGGGTCCGCGTGGTCGGCCGGATCGCCGCTGCCCCGGGCGGTCCTGCTGCGAACTCGGAAGACACCGGTGTCGAGCTCCTCGGCCCGCTCGAACCGCACGCGCACCGGCCCGACGAAGGCGTACCGCTGCTGGAGGGCGTGGTCGTTGAGGACGGTCGCCAGTTCGTCGCCGAGCGCGTCCTCCCACTGGGCCAGTCGGCGGTGATCCGCCGGGCCCAGCTCGACCACGTAGTCGTTGGGTGCGATCGTCCGGTTGCGGCCGACCACGGACGCGTTGTCGTCGGCCTGACGCTTGAGGGCGCTGGCGAGCTCCACCGGCTGGACCTCGCTGCGGAAGGCACGGGCGAAGACGCCGTTGACCGCGCGTTCGATCCCCTTCTCGAAGCGGTCGAGTACCCCCACGGTGTCCCTCCCTCCGGGTGCCCGTCGCGGCGATGGGCTCCACGGGCGTCGGCCGCCGGACGTGGCCACGCCGGGTGCCAGCCTAACCTCGGGTATCGAGGTCGGCTGCACCGCACGGTGCGTGCTAACCTCGACGGGCTCGCGCGAGTGGCGGAACAGGCAGACGCGCACGGTTCAGGTCCGTGTGCCCGGAAGGGCGTGGGGGTTCAACTCCCCCCTCGCGCACGACGGGTGTCATCCAGGCTAAGGGCCTTCGACCAGCGGAAACGCGGTCGAGGGCCCTTTCCGTCGGCCGATGTCGCCGATCACCCGGCGCGTAGCCAGGCGGCCGGCGCGGCCTCCTGGCCCGGGGCGGGCGCATCGAACCCGACGTCGAGGGTGACGTCGAGGGTGACGTCGAGGGTGACAAGGTGCTCGGGGCAGAGGCCGGTGTCGCCGGCGGCGGCCTCGTCGCAGTCCTCGCACACCGCCCGGGTCAGCTCCACGGCCTGTCGGTGCGCCGCGGCGCAGGCGGCGTCGCAGTAGTCGTACCGGAGCCCGCGGAGGTCGGCCCCGACGCTCGCTCCCCGACGACCGCAGTACGAGCACCGGACCACTGGCGCCGAACGTGCGCTCCCCATCGCGGTCTCCTTCCCCCGGCGGTCCACTGTCGGCGTGACCGTCGTCTCCCAGGGTGCCGCAGGCGGCGGACGGACCGGCGGCGCAACGCCGGGGCCGCCGGGACCACTCCCCGCGGGCCCGGTCGAACGCCTGGCGGCCGGTTACCGGGTCGGCGCGGACGCCTCGGCGTCCGCCCGGGCCGCGCGTGCCAGCGCCGCACGCGCGTGCTCGGCCGTCTCGAACGCCGCCAGGAGCCGGTCGTCCAGCAGGTCGGCGCGGTCCTCGGCAGCGAGCGCGCTCCGGTATGCACCAAGCACGTGCTCGCGCGCCTGTCGGTACCATGCCCAGGGCGCGTCGGCCGGCATCTCCGGGCGTGTCACCGCTCGGCGGGCCACCTCGGCCAGGCTGGCGAGCAGGCGGGCGAGGTCGCGAGCAGGCGGCTGCAACCCCCGGATCGGATGGTCGTACGGCGGCGGCTCGAACGGCGGCTCGGCGTCGAACCCGACCACCGCCAGTCCGCGGGTCCACCGGAGGACCCGGCCGACGTGCAGGTCTCCGTGGATCCGCTGGACGGCGACCCGGGACCGCCCGGCCCGCACGTCCATGGCCAGGTGCTCGAGCCGGTCCACTCCGTCGAGGAGGCGGGAGAGCTCGCCTGGTTCGTGGGCACCGCCGTCACGGCGGGGCCGTGACAGCAGGAGCTTGGACGCCGCGGCGACCTCCGACCGGGTCTCCGCGTGCCACTCGAGCACGGCGGCGGCGTCGGCGTCCGCGACCGGGGAGGGATTGACGGCGGACCGCGTCGCGAGCGCGAGGTGCAGCTTGGCCACCAGGCGTCCCAGCCGACCCGGCAGCTCGGCCGCGGACAGGTCGAGGCCTTCCGGGGGCGTCCCCACCGGTGCGGGGGCCGGGGCCAGGCCGGCGGCGACGTCCACGAGCTCGCCCGCCCACGACCACCCGTCGCGCGCGCGGGGGAGGTACCGGGTTGCGGCTCCCACGGGGACCTCGTGACCACCCGGGGTGCGCCACATCAGCAACCCGTAGAGCTCGGGCATCCCCATGAAGTCCAGCGCGGCCAGGTGTTGCGTGGTGACCGCGCCTGGGTGGACGGTGTCGACGGTGCGCCGAGTCCAGGCCACGACGACGCGTTCACCGACCACCACCGACGAATGTGTGCCGGCTGCGTCCGGCCCGTCCTGACCCTCCACCTCGCGCTCGCCGGTGGCCTCGGGCGGCGGCGTGAGCCGAATCACCCGGAAGCCGGGCACCGACGGCAGCTCCTCGTAGCGCAGCAGGTCGACGAACGCCTGTGCGGCTCCGTCGCCCTCACCGGCAGGCACCCACTCCTCGGCGGCCACGTTGCCGCCCGCGGCGCGCTCGGGCGTGCAGGACCAGCCGTCGGCGACGGACCGGACGGACACGGCGGTCTCCAGCCCGAGCCGGTAGCGGTGCACGACGACGGGCGGTTCATCGGCACCGTCGCCGGTCCCGAGATCCTGCCACGAGGGCAGGACGGTGCGTTCGTCCATCATGGGCCGCCTCCCGTCGGAGCCGACGGTACAGCCTCGACCTGTGTCCGCGTGGCCACCCCACGCATCCATCCCCCGGCGAGTCCTCCTGCCGAATCGTGGTCATTTCGCCTATCTGATCACCCTTCGGGAACACGGCTGCGGGTCGGGGGCGGGAGCAGGGTGGTCACGACGACTTCTCGGCGACGACCAGCGCGCACGCGAAGCGGCCGTCGTGGGACAGCGAGACGTGCAGGTCGGTGACGCCGAGCTCGTCGGCCCGCCGGGCGACCGTCCCCGCCAGCTGCAGCCGGGGCGCGCCGTCCGGCGCCCGGACGATCGTGGCGTCCAGCCAGCTCAGGCCGGCCGGCGCGCCGAGGGCCTTCGCCAGGGCCTCCTTGGCCGCGAAGCGCGCGGCCAGGCTCTGCAGCGGCAGCTCGCGCTCAGCCTCGGTGAACAGCCGGGACCGCAACTCCGGCGTCCGCGCCAGCACGGTCTCGAACCGCGCCATGTCGACGATGTCCGTCCCCACGCCGATGATCACAGCTCGGCCAGCGTATCGAGGGCCGCGACGACCTCGCTCGCCTTGGTCGCGGGGTTGACGAACGCCAGCCGCAGCACCCACTGCCCCTGCCACCGGGTCGGCAGGCAGAGGAAGTCCCCGGCCAGGGCGTGCCGTTTCGACCAGGTCGTGTAGTCCTCGGGCCCCCACCCCACCCGCTCGAACAGGAGCACGGAGAGCTCGGGTGGGACGACGAGGCGCAGGTAGGGGCGGGCCCGGACGGCATCGGCGACGGCCTGGGACGTCGTGAGGCTCCGCTCGACGGCGGCCCGGTACCGGTCGGTGCCGTGCACCGCGAGACTGAACCACAGGGGCAGGCCACGCGGGCGCCGGGTCAGGTGCACGGCGAGATCGGAGGGGTTCCACTCGCGCCGGTCGATCTGGTCCAGGTAACTCGCCGCCTGCGCGTGCGCCTCGCGGGCGAGTTCCGGACGTCGGTAGAGGAGGGCGCAGCAGTCGTAGGGCGCGAACAGCCACTTGTGCGGGTCGACGATGAACGAGTCCGCCCGCTCGATGCCGTTGAACAGGCCCCGCGTCCTCGGCGACACCAGGGCTGCGCCACCGTAGGCGCCGTCGACGTGCAGCCACACTCCCGCGTGTCCGCATGCGTCCGCGACCCCGGCGAGGTCGTCGACGATCCCGGCGTTCGTCGTCCCGGCGGACGCGACCACGGCGAAGACCCGCTCGCCGGCGGACGCGAACACCCGGTCGAGGGCGAGGCCGGTGAGCCGGCCGCGCTCGTCGCCGGGAACCGTGAGCACGTCCACGTCGAGGACGAGCGCCGCGGAGCGGATCGAGGAGTGCGCCTCCTCGGTGCAGACGAGCAGCCAGCCGTCGTCCGGGCGGGTTCGCAGCCCCGCCGCCCGCCGCGTCTGTGCCGCGGTGTGCCGGGCCGCGACCAGGGCGGAGAGGTTGCCGGTGGTGCCGCCGCTGACGAAGGTGCCGCCCGCCGTCGCCGGCCAGCCCAGCAGTCCGGCGAGCCAGGCCAGCACCTGGTTCTCGGCGTGGATGGCCCCGGCACCGGTCTCCCAGTGGCCCGCGAAGATGTTGGCGACACTCGTCGCAAGGTCGAACGCCACGGCTGCCCGGGTGGGCGCCGAGGGGACGTAGGCGAGGTTGAGGGGGTCCTCCTGTGCTCGGGTGGCGGGCACCATGACCGTGTCGAAGATCTCCAAGGCCCGCCGGTACCCGATGCCTTCGGGCGTCACGGTGGCGCCGGTGGCGGCGGCCAGGGCGGCGGCCGGGCGAGCCGTCGTGGTCGGGTCGGTCCCCCGCGCGAGGTGCCCGGCCACCCAGTCCAGCACCGCGGCCACGGCCGGCGACTCGTCCCCCCAGACGGATTCGCTCGGGGTCGGCCTGGGACGGCTCGCATCCGCGGTCATGCCCGGATCGTGCGCGCGTGCAACGGCGCGGCGCAACTCCGGCTCGCGCGCCCTCGACCACACCATGTGGTGATGACCGGTCCATCGCGCGGGCATTGGTCACGTGATCGAGTGGAGCCGGTCGATCGATCACGCCCGCGGTGGCGATCGCCGGGGCCCCTGGAGATCACTGGACGGGGTCAGCCGCGGGCGGTCACCGGTAGCGCGATGCCGCCGCCGGCAGGCACCTCGACCCGCCGCCCCGGCCCGAGCAGCCATACCGACCGGCGTCCGAGGACCCGCCACGTGGCGCCCGGGCCTGCCGGCTCGCCTGTCCATCCCCCGTCCGCGGGCAGGCCGCCGACGAGGGCGGTCTCCTCGTCGATCCCCACGACGTGCACGCCCGGCGGCGCTCCCGCGATCCGGCGCACGGCCAGGTCGGGCATCCAGGCGGTGAAGCGGTCGAAGTGCGGCAGCACCTCGACCGACGGCACGAGACCGAGCCCGGGGATGGCCGGCCGCCACGGGCGGCGGACGTCCGGCAGGCTGGCTGACATCGCCATGGCCCCGGCCGAGCAGCCGGCGAGTGCCGCCCCACCGCGCCACGCCCCCAGGATGGCCTGCCAGACGGGGGTGTCGCGCAGTGTCTCGGTGAGGTAGGCGGGGTCACCCCCGGAGAGATAGATCAGGCCGGCCCCGGTGACGAGCATCGCGTTCGCCGGGTCCTGCGCATCGTGCCGGTCACCGACGGGCACGACGACCTGCTCGACACCGATCCGCTCGGCCGCCGCGGCGCCGAGTGCGTGCCAGCGCGCCAGCGACGCGGGACCCTCCGGCGCGGCGGCCGTCGCCAACTGCGCGTAGCGCGGCGGCCGGCCCGCGATGAGCGCGCGCTCGACGCCTTCCAGCGCCGGCAGGTACTCGCCCGAGCCGACCAGCGCGACGGGTCCGGGCCCGGACGGGACGTCACGGTCGGCCCCGTCGTCGGCGTCGTCCGGGGCCGTGGCGCGATCCGCCCCCCGGGGAGCGGCCGGGTGACCCGCGCCGCCGGCAGGTGTGCCGAGTCCCGTGGTCAGGCCGAGCCCCAGTCGGGGCGCAGCGGGAAGTCCGCCCGGCCGTCGGCGTGCAGCTTCACTGCGAGGACCTGGTGCAGTTGGATCTGATTGCGTTCGAATCCGAGTCGCGAGCCGGCGATGTACAGCCCCCAGACCTTGGCCGTCGCCTCGCCGGCCTCGGCGACGCAGGCGTCCCAGTGCTCGACGAGGTTCGAGCACCAGGCGGCGCACGTCGCCGCGTAGTGCTCGCGCAGGTTCTCCTCGTGGCGGACCTCGAAGCCGCCGACGTCCTGGATCGCCGAGATGATGCGCCCGGAGCCCGTCAGCTCGCCGTCGGGGAAGACGTAGCGGTCGATGAATCCATTGCGCACACGGGCGGCGTGCTGGTTCTCGGGGCGCGTGATGCAGTGGTTGAGCAGCCGGCCGCCCGGCCGAAGCCGGTTGCGCAGGAAGCGGAAGTACTCCGGGTAGTGGGCGACGCCGATGTGCTCGGTGAGCCCGAGCGAGCTGACCCCGTCGAAGCCGCGCTCGGCGACGTCGCGGTAGTCGGCGTGCCGGACCTCGGCGAGGTCCTGCAGGCCCGCTCGGCGGATCGCCTCCTGTGCCCAGGTCGCCTGTTCCCTCGACAGGGTGACGCCGAGCGCCGTGACGCCCTGACGGGCAGCGTGCAGGACCATGCCGCCCCATCCGCAGCCGACGTCGAGCAGACGCTGCCCGGCCCGCAGGCCGAGCTTGCGGAGGACCAGCTCGTGCTTGAAGGCCTGGGCCTCCTCGAGGGTGGCGTCCTCGCGGGGGTAGCAGGCGCACGTATACGTCATCGATGGCCCGAGCAGGTACTCGTAGAACGTGTTCGAGACGTCGTAGTGGTGGTGGACGGCCTCCGCGTCGCGGCGTCGCGAGTGCCGCAGACCTTCCAGCGCCCGGCGCCACTCGGGCAGTGCCTCCTGCGGCGGCGGTGGTGGCGGGACGAGACGCGCGACGCCCAGGGTCCGGGCGATCCGGGCGAGGGTCCGGGCGTCCGGCATCCGCCAGTGCAGCTCGTCGGCCAGCAGCCGCAGGAACCGGTAGGGGTCGCCGGGGTGGACGCCGGCCACCTGGAGGTCGCCGCTGATGTAGGCGCGGGCCAGACCGAGGGATCCCGGCGCGGTGGCGATGTACGCGGCTCCTCGGGAGCTCGCCAGGT
>DATKNA010000382.1:0-2520 GCA_035541595.1 Kineosporiaceae bacterium
CCGCTCCCGCGCGGGGTAGCGGCGCACGCCGGCGCCGTCCCGAGGAGGCAGGCCGAGACCGGCGGCCCAGCGCGACCATCGCTCGACGCCCCCGCGGAAGCCGCCCGTCGACTCCTCGTCCGTGGCGACCGGGGGCAGGTCGACGGCCGCGCCCGGGTAGAGGTGGTCCGGGGCGGCCTGCCCGGGGTCCGCCGGGGACGCCCGGTAGACCTGCAGCTCGGGGGTGCTGGGCCCGCGTCCCGCCGGCTGAGCCGCCTCCGGCTGCGCGCCGGCAGCCCACGCCGGCGGTGCCAGCAGGGCGGAGCCGGCATCCTGCGGCCCGACCGGATGACCGGTGGCCCGGGCCTCGCGCAGCTGACGGCGCGTCGCCGGCAGGACCGGGGCCATCGGCGGCTGCTGGCTCCAGCCGCTCGCCGCCTGGGCCGCGGACCGGCCCGCCGGTGGCCCGGCCGCCGGTGACCATTCACCCGGTGACCGGTGCTCCGGTGGCCGGTCCTCCCACGACCGGTCCTCCCGCAACCAGTGCAGGACGTCACCGGGCGGCTCGCCGACCTCGGGCCAGTCGGGCTCACTCACCGCCGTCGCCGGCCGCGATGCCCGGCGCCTGCCGTCACGCTGTGGTGTCGGTGTCGGCTCCGCTGACGCCTCTCGGACAGCCCAAGAGAGTCCATCGGTCACTGTGCGTCACCTCCGGTCCGGTCCGCCGCCCATGCTGCTGGGCGATCACGGCCTACCGCAAGCCCGCCACGCGAGAACTTCCGCCCGACTCAACTGCCGGCGGCGGCCAGGGCTTCCGCCACCAGCTTCCGGGCGGCCTCCTGGACCTCCGTGAGGTGCTCGCGACCGCGGAAGGACTCGGCGTAGATCTTGTAGACGTCCTCGGTGCCGGACGGCCGGGCGGCGAACCAGGCGTTCTCGGTGACGACCTTGATGCCGCCGATGGGCGCGTCGTTCCCGGGGGCGCGGGTGAGCGTGGCGACGATGGGCTCTCCTGCCAGCTCCTTCGCCGTCACGTGGTCGGGGGACAGCTGCGCCAGGACCGCCTTCTGATGGCGGTCGGCGGGGGCGTCGATCCGGGCGTAGGCCGGATCGCCGTGGCGCTCGGTCAGCTCCCGGTATCGCCGGCTCGGCGACTCCTGGGTGATGGCGACGATCTCCGAGGCCAGCAGGGCGAGCAGGATCCCGTCCTTGTCGGTCGTCCACACGGTGCCGTTCTTGCGCAGGAAGGACGCCCCCGCGGACTCCTCGCCGCCGAACCCGACCGAGCCGTCGAGCAGCCCGGGGACGAACCACTTGAAGCCCACCGGGACCTCCAGCAGCCGGCGCCCGAGCGACTGCGTCACCCGGTCGATCATCGACGAGGAGACCAGCGTCTTGCCCACGGCCGTGCCCTCCGGCCACCCGGGACGGTGCGTGTAGAGGTAGTCGATGGCCACGCTCAGGTAGTGGTTGGGGTTCATCAGGCCGCCGTCGGGTGTGACGATGCCGTGCCTGTCGGCGTCGGCGTCGTTGCCCGTCGCGATCTGGTAGGCGTCCTTGTTCGCGATCAGGGAGGCCATGGCGAACGGCGAGGAGCAGTCCATCCGGATCTTGCCATCCCAGTCCAGCGTCATGAACCGCCAGGTCGGGTCCACGAGCGGGTTGACGACCGTGAGGTCGAGCCGGTGGCGCTCCGCGATGGCGGCCCAGTAATCGACGCTGGCCCCCCCGAGCGGGTCCGCACCGATCCGCACACCGGCCGTCCTGATCGCGTCCAGGTCGAGGACGGACGGCAGGTCGTCGACGTAGGTCGCCAGGAAGTCGTACGTCGAGGTCGTATCGGCGTCGAGGGCGCGGACGAGCGGGATCCGCTTGACGTCGCGCAGGGCGTCGGCGAGGAGGGCGTTGGCCCGGTCCGCGATCCATCCTGTGGCGTCGGTGCCGGCCGGGCCGCCGTCCGGCGGGTTGTACTTGAACCCGCCGTCGCTCGGCGGGTTGTGTGACGGGGTGACGACGACGCCGTCGGCCCGCGAGGCGTCGTCGTCCGCCTTGCCCCGGTTGTGGGTGAGGATCGCGTGGGACACGGCCGGCGTCGGCGTGTACCGGCCGCCGCTGTCGACGAGCACGGTGACGCCGTTCGCCGCGAACACCTCCAGCGCGGAAGCCCAGGCCGGTTCCGAGAGGGCGTGCGTGTCCCGCCCCATGAACAGTGGCCCGGCGATCCCCTGCCCGGAGCGGTAGTCGCAGATCGCTTGCGTCGTCGCGACGATGTGCGCCTCGGTGAACGCGCCTGTCAGGCTCGACCCGCGATGCCCGGAGGTGCCGAAGACCACCCGCTGGCCGGGATCGGACAGGTCGGGCCAGGTCGTGTAGTAGGCCGTCACCAGGTGCGGGACGTCGACCAAGTCTTGTGGCTGCGCCGGCTGCCCCGCGCGCTCGGCCCTTCCGTCGGCCATCGGATCCACCCCTTCCGCTGAGAGCTCGACCCTGGCGGCGCGTGGGCGCCCTCCGCACCGATCATCCACCCATCGGGGCGTGGAA
>DATKNA010000383.1:0-2722 GCA_035541595.1 Kineosporiaceae bacterium
CGCCATCATCAAACCCTTCAAGCTGGAGGAGGCGAAGGAGGCCCTCTCGCAGCTCGGCATCCAGGGCATGACCGTCACCGAGGTCAAGGGCTTCGGCCGCCAGAAGGGCCACACCGAAATCTACCGCGGCAGCGAATACACCGTGGACTTCCTGCCCAAGGTGAAGATCGAGGTCGTCGTCGCCGACGAGATCGTCCCCAAGGTCGTCGCCGCGGTCGTCAAGGCGGCCAAGACCGGCAAGATCGGCGACGGCAAGGTCTTCGTGGTGCCGCTCGACGAGGCCGTCCGCATCCGCACGGACGAGCGCGGCGAGGCCGCCCTTTGAGGCGCGGGTCGCCCGACGCCCGACGGTGACATGGCCGGTCCCTGGCGGGACCGGCCTTTTTCATCGGCCGGGCCGGCGGCGGCGGCTTACGAAACTGTAAGGCCGGGGCAAGGGCCCCGTCAGCGGCCGGGTGTATGGTGGGGGGTGTTCAAACCCAGACTCATCCCTGAATCCCGCCCTCCCATCATGAATGCTCATCCCCTTTCCCCCCGCACGCCGCGCTGGCTGCTGCCCGCCGTGCTCGCCATGCTCCTCGGCGGCGCCACCTGGGTGGTGGCCGAATCGAAGAGCGACGGGCCGAACGCCCGCCGGTCGGTCGACGTCAAAGTCGACGCGACGCCGCTGCCGCGCGAGGGCGACTCGGCGTTTTCCTACAGCCCGATCGTCAAACGGGTGATCCCGAGCGTCGTCAAGGTCGTCACCCGCGAACGCGCCAAGGAGATGGAGGTCGACGGCGGGTCGCCGTTCGACGACCCCGCCTTCCGCCAGTTCTTCGGGCCGTTCTTCGGCGGCCCCAACTCCGGACGCCGCATCGTCCGCCAGCCGCCCCAGATCGGCCTCGGCTCCGGCGTCATCGTGAGCGCGGATGGCTACATTCTCACCAACAACCACGTCGTCGACGGCGCCGACAAGGTGCAGGTCACGCTCGCCGACAAGCGGGTGCTCACCGCCAAGGTCGTCGGCACGGACAAGAAGACCGACGTGGCGGTGATCAAGGTCGACGCCAGCGACCTTCCGGCCCTGACCTTCGCCGACAGCGCCGGCGTCCAGGTGGGGGACCGCGTCCTGGCCGTCGGCAACCCCTTCGGCCTTGGGGAGACGGTCACGACCGGCATCGTCAGCGGCCTGGGCCGCACGATGCCCGACGACGAGGCGACCTTCAACTACCAGGATTACATCCAGACCGACGCGGCCATCAACCCGGGCAACTCGGGCGGCGCGCTGGTGGACATGCAGGGACGGCTCATCGGGATCAACACGGCGATCTTCAGCCGGGACGGCGGGTTCCAGGGCATCGGCTTCGCCATCCCCTCCAACCTCGCCCGTTCGATCATGGACAGCCTCGTGCGCACCGGCCACGTGGTCCGCGGCTACCTCGGCGTCACCATCCAGGACCTCTCGCCCGACGTGGCGGATCAGTTCCATCTCAAGGCGACCCGCGGCGCCATCGTCACGGACATCTCCCCGGACGGCCCGGCGGCCAAGGCCGGTCTGAAGGGGGATGACGTCATTCTCGACTTCAACGGCAAGCCGGTGGCCGACAGCCGGAGCCTCGGCTTCGCCGTCGCGGCCACCGAGCCCGGGGCCGAGGCCCAGGTGCGCCTCCTGCGCGATGGCAAGGAGGAAACCGTCACGGTGAAAGTCGGCGAGCAGCCCGGTGACCAGCAGCTGGCCAGCGCCAACAGCGGCGGCGGCGACAACAGCGTGCTCAACGGCGTGGAGGTCACCGATCTCGACGCCGCGGCCCGCAATGAGTTTGACGTGCCCGCCCGCGTCCACGGCGCGCTGGTGACCGATGTCGACGCCAACTCCGCCTCCGCCGAGGCGGGACTGACCGCCGGCGATGTGATCATGGAGATCGATCACCAGCCGGTGCGCTCGGCCGACGATGCGGTGAAGCTCACGGACCATGCCAAGAGCCGGAAGACGCTGCTCAAGCTGTGGAGCCGGGGCGGAATCCATTTCCTCGTGGTGGACGAGTCCAACGACAAGTCCTCCTGAACGAGGAGGTATGATCAATGTGCTGGCCGCCCGCGCCTCCCTTCGGGGGGCGCGGGCCGGCTTTTCCGGCCCGCGTGCGGTAAGGCTCGAAATCGCCGGGGAGGTGGCCTAGGTCATGAGTGTGCGCATCCTCGTGGTGGAAGATGACCCCAAGATCGCCTCCTTCGTGGCGGGCGGCCTCCGGCAGCACGGCTTTGCCGTGGACCCGGCGCCGGACGGCGACGAGGCCCTGGCGCTGGCCGCCACCACGACCTACGACGCCGCGGTGGTCGACGTCATGCTGCCGCGGCTCGACGGCCTGAGCCTGGTGCGCCGGCTGCGCGCGGCCCGCAACGCCCTGCCGGTGCTGTTCCTCAGCGCCCGCAGCGGCGTGGACGACCGCGTCAGCGGACTGCAGGCGGGCGGTGACGACTACCTGACCAAACCGTTCGCCTTCTCGGAGCTGTTGGCCCGGGTGCAGGCGCTCATCCGCCGGGCGACGCGCACGCCGGAGGCCACCCGCCTGACCGCGGCGGACATCGTCCTCGATCTGGTGACGCGCGAGGTGAAGGTGGGCGAGCAGGCGGTCGAGCTCCAGCCGAAGGAGTTCACGCTCCTGGCCTTTCTCCTGCGCCACGCCGGGCGGCCGGTGACCAAGACCATGATTCTGGAGCACGTCTGGGACTACAGCTTCGA
>DATKNA010000384.1:0-7139 GCA_035541595.1 Kineosporiaceae bacterium
GCCCTCGGTGCCGGGCCGCCGTACCGGTCCATGGGCCGCTGGTCACCGCCACCCGTTCGGAGCCTCAATTGGGCGACCTACCGGTCGTTGACATCACCGTGGGTGCGCGAGCGGCTGGTGGTCGCGCGCGCCGGCGTCCGCTGGCGGCCGTGGCCTGCCTGACCATGCTCGCACTGCCCGGCTCCGCCCTCGGGGCGACGCCGAAGCCCAGCCCGGGGCTGACCCCGTCGTCATCGACACGGTCATCGACACGGTCGTCGCCCGGGCAGGCGAGACCGGCGAAGCCCGGCCCGGTCGCGGGGCGACGTGGCATCCCGGGTCCCGTCCCCAACGGCGCCGGCAGCGCCGAGCAGCAGCCGTCGGCCGCCCAGCAGGCAGCCCGGGCGAGGGCGGCGGCGCTGCACGACCAGCTCCGGGAGCAGGCCGGCGACGCCGAGGTGGCACGCGTCGCCCTCGCTCAGGCCTCCCAGGCCGCCGCCACGGCCCTCGAGACCTACCGGGAGGTCGTCCTGGCCCAGCAACAGGCCCAGCTCGACGCGGCCCAGGCCCAGGCCCGGCTCGAGCAGGCCGGGCAGGCGGTCGAGGCCCAGCGGCAGGCCCTCGGTCGCTGGGCATGGCAGGCCTACGTGTCGGGCGGGGTTCTGCAGCACTCCCCCGCCATGGTCACACTGCTCAACGGTGACAGTACCGACGACCTCGCGATCGCGCAGGCGGTGGTGAAGTCGGTGGGCGACGGCCAGGCCCAGGTCCTCGACGGGCTCCGCCAGGCCGAGGCCGCGCAGCAGCAGGCGCTGGCCGCCGCGACCGCGGCCCAGCAGGCCGCCGACGCGGACGCCACCCGCGCCGTGCAGGCCAAGGAGGTGGCCGACGGCGCAGTGGGTGCGCACCGGGCCGCCCTCGAGCGGGCCGAGCAGGTGCTCGCCCGCACCCGGCAGGCCTCCGCCGAAGCTGACCGAGAGGCGCAGCTCCTCGCCCTGGCTGACGCCTGGCCGCCCGGTCCCGGTGCCGGCCAGGGCGTGACCGGCCCGGTCGGCGATTGTCCCGGCGGCGACGTCTCCGGCTTCCCGAACGGCTACGTGCCGCTCGCCCTGCTGTGCCCGCTCTGGGGCGCGCCGGGGAAGTACCTGAGGGCCGACGCCGAGTATGCCTTCGACCGGCTCAGCCACGCCTACGCCCAGGTCTTCGGCAGGCCGATCTGCGTCACCGACGCCTACCGCTCCTACGAGGACCAGGTGCGCGTCTACGCCGAGCGCCCCGGCTTCGCCGCCAGACCCGGGACGAGCAACCATGGTTGGGGCACCGCCGCAGACCTCTGCGGCGGCATCGAGTCGTTCGGGACCCCTACGCACGCCTGGATGCTCGCCAACGCCCCGCTCTTCGGCTGGTTCCACCCTTCCTGGGCCGAGCCCACCGGCTCGTTGCCGGAGGCCTGGCATTGGGAGTTCGGCGGCTGACCCGGCCCAGCCGTCTGCGGCCCACCGCCGCACGGCCCACCCCTTGGTCGTGATCATGCAATCTATGTTGATCAAGTGATCGCACCGTCACTTGATCAACATGGATTGCATGATCAGCGGGGATTGCATGATCACGCGAGGAGGTGGGCTCGGGGACCTCCGGGAGCTGCGACCCCGCGCCGCAGGCGCCCCGCGCGGTGGTCGTGCCCCATGATGTGGCAGTGCCCCCGGCGCTCCACCCGTACCTGCAGGTGCCGCGCCCTTTCGTGCTCGCCCATCGAGGCCTGGCCCTGGACGCCCTGGAGAACTCGATGGCGGCCTTCGCGGCCGCCGTCGCCGCGGGCGTGACCCACCTGGAGACCGACGTCCACGCCACCGCCGACGGAGTCCTCGTCGTCTTCCACGACGCGCGCCTGGAGCGTCTCACGGGTCTCGAAGGCCGGGTGGCCGACGTGACCTGGCCAACGCTCCGACGGGCGCGGCTCGGTGCCGAACGCGTGCCGCTGCTCGAGGACGTCCTGGCGGCATGGCCGTCGGTCCGGGTCAACGTCGACCTCAAGTCGGATGCGGCCGTGGCGCCGTTCGTCGAGCTCATGCGCCGCACCCGCGCGATCGACCGGGTCGGTGTGGCCTCGTTCAGCGATCGCCGCCGGCGCCGTGCCGTCGCCGGCCTCCGTTGCGTGGGTCCCATCGCCTACAGCCTCGGCGCGTCCCGCAGCGCCGCCGTCGTCGGGCTGGCCGCTGCCGGCGCCCCGACCGCCGTCCTGAGGCGTGCCCTGGAGGGAGCCGCAGCCGTGCAGCTGCCCGACCGCCCGGGCGGCCTGCCGCTCGTGACCCGGCGGGTGGTGGACGCCGTGCACGCGGCCGGGGCACAGCTGCACGTCTGGACGGTCGACGACCCGGCCCGGATGCGGAGGCTGCTCGCCCTCGGGGTGGACGCCGTCGTCACGAACCGGGCCGATCTCGCCGTCCCGATCGCGGGTGCCCTCGCGCGGACGGAGGGGTGATCGATGGCCGGCGCCGACCAGACCGCGTCCGCGGACCTGTTGGACGTGGCAGCGCGGCGCCGCGAGCAGCGCAGCTGGTACTTCTACGATTGGGCCAATTCCGCCTATGTGACGACCACGTTGACCGTCCTGTTCGGGCCCTACCTCACGGTCGTCGCGAAGCGGTCCGCCTGCCCGGCGCTGCCCTCGGACGCCGACTGCCCGGTGAACCTGTCGATCCTCGGGGTCCCGGTGAGCCCGGGAGCGCTGGCGCTCTACGCCGTGACGGCGACCACTCTGACCTCGGCGGTGCTGCTGCCGATCGTGGGCGCCCTGGTCGACCGCTCGGGCAACAAGCGCACGGTCCTCGCCCGCTTCGCCTGGGTCGGCGCCGGCGCCGCGTCCGCCATGGTGTTCGTCACCGGCGACAACTGGCGCCTCGGCGTCATCCTGCTGCTGGTCGCGAGCCTGGCCCTGGGCTGCTCTCTCGTCGTCTACGACGCGATCCTCATCGACATCGCGACGCCCGACGAGCGGGACGCCGTCTCCAGCCGGGGCTGGGCGATCGGCTACCTCGGCGGCGGGCTGCTGCTCGCGCTCGACCTCGTTCTCGTCCAGGGGCACGGCCGACTCGGCGTTGACACGGAGACCGCCGTCCGGCTGAGCCTGCTGTCCGCCGGCCTGTGGTGGGGGGTGTTCACGATCATCCCCTACCTGGGCGTGCGCGACCGGCAGCCCCGAAACGTCGTCCCGGAGCCCGGCCGCGGCCTTCTCGGCGCGGCTGCCGGGCAGCTCGGGTCCACCCTTCGGGACCTGTGGGGGTATCCTCAGACGCTGCGGTTCCTGCTGGCGTACCTGTTCTTTAACGACGGTATCCAGACGGTCATCGCCGCGGCGAGCATCTTCGCGGCCGAGGAACTCGGGCTCCCGCAGGGGCAGCTGATCACCTCGATCCTCCTCGTCCAGTTCGTGGCGTTCGGTGGCGCCCTCCTGTTCGGCCGGATCGCCGCCCGGACAGGGGCGAAGCGGGCCATCCTGGGCAGTCTCGTCCTGTGGTGCGCCGTGGTCGCGACCGGATTCGTCCTGCCGGCGCACCGGTTCTCGCTCTTCCTCGTGCTCGCGGTGCTCATCGGCGTCGTCCTGGGCGGTAGTCAGGCCCTGGCCCGTTCCCTGTACAGCCAGCTCGTCCCGTCAGGTCGGGAGGCCGAGTACTTCAGCCTGTACCAGGCCGCCGAGCGGGGCACGAGCTGGTTGGGGACGCTGCTGTTCGGACTCGTCTTCCAGCTGACGCACACGTATCGGGCCGCCATCGTGGCTCTCGTGGTGTTCTTCGTCGTCGGCGGCTCCCTGCTCGCCACGGTCGACGTCCGGCGTGGGATCCGGGACGCCGGCAACGAGGTCCCTGCGGTGGTCTGAGGGCGGTGGTCTGAGGGCGGTGGTCTGAGGGCGTGCGCCGCGCCGTTCGGCGATCTCCAGGCGGTGGCAGGCGGTGGCAGGCGTTCGTCCGACCAGCCCGGAACATTTCACCGGTGACCCGCGTTACCTACCGGTAACAGGGGGATCCCGCCGGCCCGTGGATGGGATCCGTGCGTCCCCGACCATTCCCGACCGACCGCCCGGAGGGTGACTGCGATGAGCGACCGGAGCATGCGGGGCACCCGGCTGGGCGCCCAGAGCCTCGAGAGCGACAGCGGCGTCCAGCCGGCGGCCCGTCAGGACGTCGTCTACCACTGCCCCAACGGTCATACCGTCGTCGTGCCGTTGTCTCTGGAGGCGGACGTCCCCTCGCTGTGGGAGTGCCGCTGCGGCTCCATGGCCCTTCGCGAGAACTATGAACGACCGGACGAGAAGCCCGTCAAGCCCGCCCGCACCCACTGGGACATGTTGATGGAGCGGCGGACGACCGCGGAGCTTGAGGAGCTGCTCGCCGAGCGCCTGGAACTCCTCCGCAGCGGCCGGCTGCACCAGCGCCGTAGCGCCTGACAACCGGACCCGGGCGCCGCTACCCCCGTCGGCGCCCGACGCGACGCCCTCCCCCGGGGCGTCGAGAGGCCCCGTGCCACCCCCCCGGGCACGGGGCCTCGTCTATCGTCCTCGGCTCCCGCCGTCACTCCGCCGGCCGGTGCTCCTGAGCGGCCACGTCCGCGGGACCGACGGTGAGCTCCTTCGGCCTGGCCTCATGGTCGTCCTCGACCCACGACGTCACGGTGACGCCGTCGACGACCTCGCCGTGCACCGTCATCCGCCGGGCGGCGATCTCGAACCGGCGGCGCACCCGGTGCGCCAGGGTCGCGGCGACGACCGACCGGACCGGCGGCAGCAGGAGCAGCAGCCCCAGCATGTCGGTCAGCAGCCCTGGGAACAGCAGCAGCGCGCCCGCCACGAAGCGCAGCCCCGCGTCGCCCGCCTCGCGTCCCGGTGTGACGCCGGAGCGCAGCCGGCCGAGTTCCCGCATCGCGCTCGCCCCGGCCTGCCGGAGCACCCACAGCCCCAGCACACTTCCCAGGACGATCAGCAACAGCGTGGGCCCGGCCCCGATCCACCGGCCGACGGCGACCGCGATCGCGATCTCGACGAGCGGCACGAGGAGCAGGAGCGCCGCGACCAGGGTGAGGCCGCGGCGAAGGCGTCCGGCGGGGTACGTCACGCGATCCGGGCGCGGCGGGCGGGCGGTCACGCCCGGACCTCGTCCACGCGGCCGGCCCGGCGGAAACGGCGACGGACCCGCTCCAGGCGTTCCCGGGCGCCCCACTCGGTCACCCGGAGCAGAGCCTCGGCGACGATCGCCCGGCTCATCTTGCTCGCCCCCAGCTCTCGCTCCACGAACGTGATCGGGACCTCCTCGACACGCAGGCCGGCCCGGACCGCTCGCCAGGCGAGATCGATCTGGAAGCAGTACCCCTGCGACTCGACGTCGTCGAGCCCGATCGTCTCCAGGGCGCTCGCCCGGAACGCCCGGTAGCCGCCGGTTGCGTCGGCCAGCGGGATCCCCAGCAGGACCCGGGCGTAGACGTTCCCGCCCCGGCTGAGCAGTTCCCGGTGTCGCGGCCAGTGCAGCACCGATCCCCCGGCCACCCAGCGTGAGCCCAAGACCAGGTCGGCGCCGTCCGCGACCCGCTCCAGCAGGGAGCCCAGCTGCTCGGGTTGGTGGGAGCCGTCGGCGTCCATCTCGACCAGCACGTCGTACTCCCTGGCGAGGCCCCAGCGGAACCCGTCGAGGTACGCCGCGCCCAGCCCTCGTTTGCCCGGCCGGTGCAGCACGTGGACCGCGTCGTCCCTCGCCGCGATCTCGTCGGCGATCCGGCCGGTGCCGTCCGGGCTGGCGTCGTCCGCGACCAGCACGTGCGCGGACGGCACCGCCGTCCGCACCCTGGCCAGGATCCGCGGCAGGTTCGCCCGCTCGTCATAGGTCGGCACCACGACCAGCACGCGCAGCTCGGGGCGGCCGGTCACCGCTCGGCCCCCGACCCCGCGACCCCCGGCCCCGACCCCACCTGTGCCGCGGCGGACGGCCCGATCGACCGGTCCGCGTGGCCGGCGTCGCCGGCGGCGCCCGCATGGCCGGCACCGACCGGGTCGAGGGCGTGGCCGGCACCGACCGGGTCGAGGGTGTGGCCGGCGTCCACCCGCACGCGCCCACGGGTTCGCAGGATGCCGGCACCGACCAGGAGGCATCCCGCGGCCGCCAGCACCGCCTCGGGCCAGGCGCCGACCCGGGTGGCGACCGTCAGGCCGGTGCGCAGCGGCAGCCGGGCGTCCAGCAGCGCGCGCGCGAACAGCCGCGACCCGGCCACCACCGACCCGTCCGGCTCGATCAGGCCGCTCACGCCGACGGTCGAGGCGTGGACCACGGCGCGCCCGGCTTCGACCGCCCGGAGCCGGGACATCGCCAGTTGCTGCACGCTCTCGTCCGTGTAGCCGAAGGTCGCGTTGTTGGTCTGGACGACGAGCAGGTCGGCCCCGGAGCGCACCGTGTCGCGCACGATGTCGTCGTAGGCGACCTCGAAGCAGATGACGTCGCCGATCCGAGCGGGCCCCAGCGCGAGCACGCCGGCCTTGTCCCCGGCCGCGAAGTCCCGCGGGACCAGGTCGACTTTGTCGCTGAAGTGCCGGAAGAACGACCGGAAGGGGATGTACTCCGCGAACGGGACGGGGTGCCGCTTGACGTATTCCTGGCCCGGGCCCGGCCTGGCGGACCGGCTCGGCCCCCAGGCGATGGCCGTGTTCGACACCTTCGCCCCGGGACCGTCGATGACGGCGCCGACGAGCACCGGCACGCCGACGGCGTCGGCCGCCTGGCTGATCACCTGGTAGGCGTCGGGGTTGCGGAACGGGTCGATGTCGCTGGAGTTCTCGGGCCAGACCACGAGATCCGGTGCCGGCACCCGGCCGGCTCGCACCGCCTGCGCGAGGTCAGCCGTGGCGGCCGCATGGTCGTCCAGCACGGCTCGGCGCTGCGCGTTGAAGTCCAGACCCGCCCTGGGCACGTTTCCCTGGACGGCGGCGACCTGGACGTCCCGGTCGATTCCGCCCGCGCCGACGGCGCCCAGCCGCTCCGCGACCGGACCGGCGGCGAGCAGGGCGGCCCCCGTGACCAGGGCGAGCCCGCTCCGGACGCCGCCGGCCCGGGGCGCGGTGAGCGCGGTTGGAGCCCGCCGCCGAGTCGCGGCGCGCGCGCCGGCGACGTCTGCGGCGACCA